>JANOTG010000130.1:0-3830 GCA_031416215.1 Betaproteobacteria bacterium | reverse complement strand
GCGTGCCGACGCACCCGCAGCACTACACGGCGCGGTCGATGCCTGGCTCGACCAGTGGCAACAGTTGACGCGGTCCGCCTCTGACATGGCGCCTGGCGCTGTATGGACACTGCTCGACGAGCCCCCCGTCGCGTGGCTGCGGTGCCTGCAGCGCCTGAACAGCGCCATGGGTGAACAACTGCAGGGCCAGCCCGCGGCAACACCGCAGGCTGTGTTGCCGCATTATTTTCGAACGCTCGAATTCGCCGCGCTGGCCGAGGTTTTTTCCAGCCATTCCTTGTGCGAGTTCGATCACATCCCGCGGCCAACCGGCCCAGCGGCTGCGTTCCAGCCGCTGCTGGACGGTCTGGCGGGTTCTGGTGGTGACCCTTGCACCGGCCGGCTTACGCTGCGCAATGTGGTGCCGGCACCGTTTCTGGAGCAACGCCTGAAGACGGCAGACTCCATGGTGCTGTTTTCGGCCACCTTGAACCCGCAGCACTATTACCGTGACCTGCTGGGTCTGCCCGACAACACAACCCGGCTCGACATTCCGAGCCCGTTTGGGGCTCATCAACTGGCGGTGACGATCAAGCCGATCTCGACCCGGCGCGATGACCGCCTGGCGTCGCTGGACACGCTGGTGGACCAGATGGCGCGCCACTACGGCAATGCGCCGGGCAACTATCTGGCGTTTTTCGGCAGTTTCGACTACATGGAGCTGGCACTGCAGACGCTGCGCCGACGCCATGCGGACCTACCGGTGCGGGCGCAGGCGCGCCAGATGGACGAGGCGGCGCGCCGGGACTTCCTGCAGCAGTTTGACGCCGCCGGACAGGGCATCGCATTTGCCGTGTTGGGAGGGGTTTTTGGCGAAGGTGTGGATCTGCCCGGAGGTCGGTTGATCGGCGCCTTCATTGCGACCCTGGGTCTGCCGCAATTCGATCAGGTCAACGCGGCGATCTGTGACCGGCTGCAGGCACGGTTTGGCCGCGGCCATGACTACACCTACGTCTATCCCGGGCTGCAGAAGGTGGTGCAGGCGGCCGGCCGGGTATTGCGCAGCGAAACGGACCGCGGTTCCGTGCTGCTGCTGGATCAGCGGTATCAGGAGCCGCGTTACCGCGCGCTGCTGCCGGCATGGTGGCAGATCGCCGTGTTGTGAGGCCGGTGGCGAGCGGTCTTACAGCCGCCCGATCACCGATTCACTGCGTGGCAGGGGTGTGACCGCGCCGAAACCCTGCACCGACAACGCCGCCGCCGCATTGGCATAGTCGGCGGCGCGAAACATGTCGTCGCCCTTGGCCAGGCGCGCCAGCAAATTGCCGCAAAAACAGTCCCCGGCGCCGGTGGCATCACGCACCGTCACCATACGGCCCGGCACGCGCCGGCGTTGTTGGCCGTGGCTGACCAGGGCACCGCCCGCGCCCATTTTGAGCACCACCGAGCGTGCACCGTGGGCATGGCCCCAATCCAGGATCTTTTCCGGCTCGGACAGGCCGGTCAGTGTCACCATGTCCTCCAGGCTGGGCAGAAAGACGTCACACAGCGCAACCGCCTGCACGATGCAGGCGTGGGCCCGCGCCAGCGGCCACAATTTGAGTCGCAGGTTGGAGTCGAACGACACCAGCGTACGGGCATCACGTGCCAGCGCCATGGCTTCGAATACGGTGTCGCAGGCGCCAGGCGAGATCGCCAGCGAGATGCCGGAAACATGCAGGCTGCGCGACGCGCGCACGATGTCGGCCGGCGTGCCGTGCAGCCATTGCGGCGTCATGCGGCTGGCGGCCGAATCCGCGCGCCGGTAGCTGAACTCATGGCCTTGCGCGCCGTGTGTCACAAAATAGATGCCGGTATGGCTGGCACTGGCGGTGGTGACGCCGCTGGTGTTGACGCCCTCCTGCGCCCACAGCCGAAGCAGCGCCTGGCCAAAGGTATCGCCACCGACACGTGTCAGGGAGGCGCTGCGCGCACCGGCGCGGGCGGCAGCGACGGCGACATTGCTGGTGTCACCGCCAAACCCCTGCAGATACTGCGGCTGGTTGGCGACGGTCTGGTTGAATTCGACCAGAGCCTCGCCCAGCGCGCACACGTCGATCGTCTTCTCAGTCATGGTTTTGTCTTTTGTCACCCTTTGCCGCAGACTGCGTGCGACGCGTTCAGCGACTGTGACTGTAGTCGCTGATTCACCTTGGATGCAAAAATAATAGCGACTTCACAATCTAGTCCTTCAACTTGATACACATCTTGGCTGCAAATTTCCCTATGCCTTGCGCATATCCTGTGACCAGCGACACAATGTCGGCGGGAACCTCTTCTACGTAGTTCAAATCTTTCACGCGTTGCCAAAATATTCTTGCAAGATCATGCGGCATCTGCATGTAGTAAGTTTCAGAAATTGAACGATAGGTGTTTTTACCAACGGTTTCATCGCCATTGCTGACCATTGTGAAGTGGGCGATGAACTGCTTATCGATTTCATCCCGACAAAGGCGGCTTACCGTGCTTCTTGCATTTCTGTCGAACAGTGCGTATGTCGCTGTGGCAATGCCCACCATCAATTGGTTGCGCTCATCTATCAGTTTAGGCAGTGGTATGTGGTGGCGGCCAGCAATCGCTGACTCAGCACTGTTGGCGAGCGACAACGTCGCCTTCTGCGTTACTTCCCGCGTCAAGCGCTCAACCGGAACACCAAAGAAATCGTAAAAAAGCCCCATAGCTTCTCCTTTTGAGAGTTCCAAAATTCACGACATTGTGGAGCGCAAGCGATGTACGGCTGATTGCGTTTGCCAGCCAGTGATTGGGTGCAGTCGTTGGCAAGCCGAGCGAGCTGACCATGCGCCGCCGCTCGTGTCCCCCGCCCTGCGGGCTCCTCCTTTACCTCGCTGCGACGCCCGTTCAGCCCTCTCGGCAGCGACGGGCCATAGCGCACCGCATTACAAACGCTCTGCAAGATCGGGTCGGCGGCGTGCTCGACGCAGCGGCATAGATGGGGAGCCCGAAGGGCGGAGGACAGCCGCGGAGCCGAGGACGCCGTCGGCCCGATCCCGCGGGAACCGACCTGGATTCGTTTTGTCATCATTTGGCGAAATCAATAGTTCGGATGGCGAGCCAATTTGACCTGCCCCCTGCTGCCGTACCACTGTAAGTGAAGTCCGAGGTTGTAAGGTTAATTGATTTCTGTGGTGGTTGATGGGCTTCGAGCTGCATCGCCAGCGCGCTGGCGATGCAGCTCGGCAAATCGTGCCGGTGCAATACGCCCAACGCTGCTGTGCGGTCGGACCTCGTTGTAGTCTTTGCGCCAATCTGCCATCGCCGTGCGCGCCTGGTGCAGCGTCTCGAACCAGTGCTCATTGAGCAACTCGTCCCGGAACTTGCCGTTGAAACTCTCGATGTAGCCGTTTTGCATGGGCCGCCCTGGCTCGATCAGGATGTGCCGGATGCCATGGGTCTGTGCCCAGCCCATGAAGGCGCGGCTTGTGAACTCGGGGCCGTTGTCTGTCCTGACCACTTGTGGGTAGCCACGAAAAATTGCAGCCCGATCCAGCAGGCGAGTCACGTACTGGCCCGAGATCCCGTAGTCAGCCGTGATGTCTACGCATTCGTGGCTGAAATCGTCGGCCACCGTCAGGCACTTGATGCGCCGGCCGTTGGCCAGGCTGTCACTCACAAAATCCATGCTCCACACCTCATTGATTGATTTGGCGATCTGCAGCGGGATGCGCTCAGAGATTGGCCGCTTGGCCTTCTTGCACTTGCGCACGGTCAGGTTGGCTGCGCTGTATAGCCGATACACCCGTTTGTGGTTCACGCCCGGAAACTCCGGGCGCAGCATGTCATGGATGCGCCGG
>JANOTG010000129.1:0-8660 GCA_031416215.1 Betaproteobacteria bacterium | reverse complement strand
GCCACGCGGGCGGTGCTGCGAGCGCGTTGCAGCCCACCTGCATGGACTGCGACGCCGCAGGAGTCGTATCCGCGGTATTCCAGTCGTTGCAGGCCCTGCACCAGAATAGGGACGATATTGCGGGTGGAAACTGAACCGACGATGCCACACATGGGCTTGCTCCTTGAAACAGTGGCGCAATCGTAGCGTCAAGCATGAGAAATATATCGTCTACTTTGTCACAATTTAGTCCAAAAATTTCATGTTTTATGACCTAAGGAATATTTATTCAAATAATATCTATAGATGGAAGAATTAGTCATTGATGCGGTGGATATACGCATCCTGAACCAGCTGCAACAGGATGCATCACTCAGCAACCTCGCGTTGGCGCAGCGTGTACATACGTCGGCGCCGACCTGCCTGCGCAGGGTCAAACGGCTGCGGGACATGGGCGTGATCGAACGCGAAGTGGCCCATCTTTCACCCGACAAATTGACACCGTTGTTGGGCGCGGGACTGTGCGCCATCGTCGAAGTCACCCTGGACCGCCAGGGCACGGAATGGCTGGCGGCTTTTGAACGGCTGGTGGCACAGGACGACGAGGTGCAACAGTGTTACCGGGTGTCACCGGGCCCGGACTTCGTGCTGGTATTACACCTGCCCGACATGCCGGCCTACCTGTCGCTGGCGCAGCGCCTGTTTGCCGACACCGCCAACGTGCGCAACGTCAAGGCGTTTTTCAGCGTCAAGCGCAGTAAGTTCTCCGCCCGATTGCCGCTTGGGGAAGCACTGAACAAGTTCAGTGCTTCCCTTCGCCAGCCAGCGGCAACGTCAGGCTGACTTCACACCCCGGGTTCAGATCGCCACGTATCTGTATGCCGCCGCCGTGACGCTCGACGACCTGCCGCGCAAACGCCAGGCCGATGCCCAGGCCATCACCGAAGCCGGGCGACTGGCGATTGCTGTGCAGGCGCTGAAAAACCCGGAACAGCCGGTCCTGGAAGCGGCTATCGAACCCGACGCCGTTGTCGCTGATCGTCAAGCGGCAAAACCCCTCGCCTGCACTGCTCCAGTCCACCGAGACACACGGGGACCCGGCAGTGGCGCTGAACTTGACCGCATTGCCCAGCAGGTGGATCAGCGTTTGCCCAAGCAAGGCCATGTCGCAGCGAACCACAGGAAGGCCAGGTGCCACGCGCCACAGCAACGGCCGGTCAGGAAATGCGCTGGTGACCTGCTCACCCACCTGGGCGATCAGGCGGGACAAATCCACATCACTCAGGCACAGGTCGGACTGGCCCAGACGCGACAATTCGAGCAGCCCATCCATCTGCCGCCCGAGCAAGAGGGCGGCGTCATTGACGGTCTGCAGGTGCGCACTGATGGCGGGATCCATGCCAGCGCCCATATCTTCACGAATGATCTTCAAGTAGGCGCCGATGTGGCGCAGCGGGGCGCGCAGATCATGCGACACCGAGTAGGTGAAGTCTTCCAGCGCCTGGCGCGCCAGTTGCAGTTCCTGCTGCAAGCCGGCCAGACGCTGTTGGACATCCACCGAATCGCGCGTCATTTCTGCGGGCGCTTCCATCCCGCAACGACAGTCTGGCGCCCACGCGCCACACTCAATGCGCCGACCGGCGTGCTCTTCGAAATCGTGGAGCCGGCGCCGACGGTTCCGCCAGCGGCGATGGTCACCGGCGCCACCAGAACGCAATTGCTGCCTACATGCACGTCGGCCTCGATCACGGTGCGGTGCTTGAATGCGCCATCGTAATTGGCCGTGATGCTGCCAGCACCATAATTGACGCGCTCCCCCACCGTGGCATCACCCAGATAGGCCAGGTGGTTCGCCTTGGCACCCCGCGCCAGGGTCGAATTCTTCACTTCGACGAAGTTGCCGATATGCACTTGCGGCCCCAGGACGGCGCCCGGTCGCAAGCGCGCGAAGGGCCCGATCCGTGCGCCTTCACCCACCGTCACGCCAGACTTTTCACCGTCGATATGGGTGAAGGGATGAATAACCGCACCGGCCGCGATGGTGGCATTGGCGATGCAGCAATTGGCACCGATGTGCACATCGTCTCCCAACAGCACCGAACCCTCGAACACACAGTTGACGTCGATGGACACGTCCTGCCCGCATTGCAGGTCACCACGCAGGTCGAAACGCGCCGGATCGGCAAGCCGTACGCCCTGCTCCATCAACTGTTCGGCCTGGCGGCGCTGGCAGGCCCGTTCCAGCTCCGCGAGTTGCACCGGGCTGTTCACGCCGGCAACTTGAACCGCATCGGCAATCCGGTGTGCCAGGACCGGGACGCCGTCTGCCACCGCAAACTTGACGATGTCGGTCAGGTAATACTCGTTCTGGGCGTTGCGGTTGTCCAGCCGCGCCAGCCAGGACTTGAGCAGGCGCGCCGGCACGGCCATGATGCCGCTGTAGATTTCGCACACCCGCAGTTCCTCGGCGCTTGCGTCCTTTTGCTCCACGATGCGCAACACCGGGGCAGCGTCACCATCACCCGCCCGGATGATGCGCCCGTAGCCAACAGGGTCGGGCATGTCCAGCGTCAGCAGCGCGAGTTGTGTGCCGGCACACAGCGCGATCAATCTGCGCAATGTCGCCTGTTGTGTCAGCGGTACGTCCCCGCTGAGGACGACCACGATACCGTCATCGGCCAGCACGGGTACCGCCTGTTGCACCGCATGACCGGTACCAAGCTGCGGCTCCTGGCGCACAAACCGCAACGCCGGTGTGCCAGGGCTGCCCGGATCGGCGACACAGGCGGCTTCGACCACTTCGGCGCCATGCCCGGTGATCAAGACCACCGTGCGTGCGCCCAGACCCGCTGCCGTGCCGATGACGTGCTGCACCAATGCGCGGCCGGCCAATAGGTGCAATACTTTGGGCAGCTTGCTTTTCATGCGGGTACCCTTGCCCGCTGCCATGATGACCACATCCACCGCTGCACTGCCAGTTGCCATGATTGTTCCCTGTTGTCGCACGTCTTCCTGGAGCAGGATTATCGGCCTGCTCTGGCTGGTGGCGTTGCTGGGGGCACTGCAGGGTTGCAGCGCCATCAGGCTGGCCTACAACAACCTGCCGGAACTTGGCTACTGGTACCTGGACGGTTATGCCGACTTCAATGATGTCCAGTCACTCAAGGTGCGCGAGGAACTCGCTCGCCTGCATCAATGGCATCGGGGCAACGAACTGCCGAAAATTGCCGAACTGCTGCAAAAAATCCAGCGCATGGCGGCTGCCGATGCCAGTACCGAGCAGGTCTGTGGCCTGTTCGCCGACGTGCGCAACCGTTTTGATGCGCTGATCACCCACGCGGAACCGGCAGGCGTGGTACTGGCCATGGGATTGGGCGGCGCACAACTTGCCCACATGGAAGCCAAATACGCCAAGGCCAACACCGAATGGCGCGAGCAGTGGAGCAAGGGCAGCCTGGCCGAGCGACAGTCGCGCCGCCTCAAGTCGGCTATCGAACGCAGCGAACAGTTTTACGGCACCCTCGATGAGCGTCAGATCACGGTGCTGCGCAACGCCATAACGCGCTCGGAATTCGACGCGGATTTGAGTTTTGCCGAGCGCCTGCGCCGACAGCAGGACCTGTTGCAGACTTTGCGCCTGATAGGCCCAAGCGGGCCTGCGCCACGGCCGACCGTGGAGCAGGCAACAACGGCGCTGCGAGCCTACCTCGAACGCTCGGTCAACTCACCCAACACCAGCTACCGGGCCTACGCGGACCGCGCCGTCCTGGCCAGTTGCCTCATGATGGCGCAACTGCACAACAGCACGAACGCCGAGCAACGCGAGCGGGCGACGCGGCGTCTGGCAGCCTATGAGCGTGACGCACGCGAATTGGCAGCGCAGCGCTGAACCACCGCCTTGCCTTCAGGGCGCCGCTGCCTTGGGTCGGCCACTACCCGTGTCATCCATGGACAAAAGAATAACTCCACAGAACCGCAAGGCCTTGTTACAGTTGGTCACCGTGTGGCCTCGCCGGGCCGCTTGCCATATCCGACATGCCCGATCCGCTGCTTGAGTTTCGTGCCGATACCCGATTCGACCCCGCCCTGCGCGACCTGGCGACACGCGGCGATGTGCGTCGCTACCGCAAGGGCACCATCCTGGTACATGAAGGTGACCCCGGTGAAACGGTTTTCATTGTGCTCAGCGGACGTGTAAAAATTTACAGCGCCGACAGCAATGACAAGGAGATCACGTTTGGGGTATTCGGCGCAGGTGAATACTTCGGCGAGATGGCGCTCGACGGCGGCCCGCGCTCAGCCGATGTACAGACGCTGGAAACCACGGTGTGTTCGGTTGTGACGCGCAGCGCCCTGTTGGCCTTTATCGCGCAGCAGCCCGAGTTTGCCATGGTGCTGTTGTCCAAGGTGATACAGCGCCTGCGTCGGGCCACGCGCGACGCCCGCAACCTGGCGTTCATCGATGTTTATGGCCGGCTGACGCGTTGCCTGATCGAACTGGCGCAGCCCCAGGTCGACGGCAGCCACAAGATCCTCGAACGCATCACCCACCAGGAGATCGCCAGCCGGGTCGGTTGCAGCCGCGAAATGGTAAGCCGCATTCTCAAGGACCTCGAAAGTGGCGGCTACATCCGGCTGGTCGACCGCCGCATCGTGCTGGTGACAAAACTCCCGCAGCACTGGTAGTACCTGCTAGCCTGCGTGGTTTTCCGGCCCGACCGTCGATTTGGTGCATACGTCACAAATCTGGCGCCACTACGTCACCACCTGTGACGCCTCGAAATTCTTACGCTTGTCTCCAACGCACTGATCCATGGTCGGCCCACGCCGCCCCGGTACGTTGGGAGACCCGGCAATGTTTGAACTCATTGAAGACCACTACCATCAGACCAATCCGCAACCCCCATCGGAGGCAGTCCACTATTCGCCGTACTCCGAAATTGCGCTGTTGCGAACTGCGCTCAACCAGGTTGACTATGGCCTGGTCGCGGTGGACGCAGACACCGCGGCCTTGCAGTTCGCGAATTGCCCCGGCCGCTCGGTGTTGGAGGGCCGGCTTGGCGCCGGCGGGACGCGCCAGTTTTCAACCGGCCTTCGTCTCGTCGACGGCCGCGTCACAGCGTGTCGCGATGGCCACAACGACAGCCTGCGCACTGTGTTGCAGCGCACCAAGTCCGGGCTGCGGGGTTTTCTCAGCCTGGGTACCGGCGACCAGGCTGCATCGGTGGCCGTGGTGCCATTGACGCCAACACCGGTAGTCAACCCAGACACATACCTCGGGCGATTGGGCGCGACGGGCAGCACCAGTTATGCGCTGCTGGTGTTTGCCAAACAGCATCTGTGTGACGACTCCACGGTGGCGATGTTCGCGCGTGACCGTGGTCTGACCAATGCCGAAGGCCAGGTGCTGGCGCAGGTCTGCAAAGGGCTGCGCCCCTCGGAGATCGCCGACCAGCAAGGGGTCCAGATATCGACTGTGCGCACGCAGCTGCGCAGCATCCGCATCAAGACCGGCAGCGACACGATTCGACAGCTGGTCGGCAAGGTATCGATATTGCCGCCGATGGCGCGGCAATGGTCCGCAATCACCAGCCACTGAGCACGTCGTGCAGTGCGAGAATGGGCACATGCCTTCGCAAATCAGCCCGCCGTTGACACAGGGACAGGACACCGGGCGCCCGCGCGCAGTGCAACCAAACCCGCGCAACCTGGCAGATCGGGCTCCATTGCGCTGAGCACATGACTGTACCGGGCGCCAACACCTTGCGCTTGAAGTTGGGGGTGGCCGACGACACGCTGTTGGCGTCGCTGACGGATGATGCGGCATTGATGTTGGTGGGCGAGGTGTCCGGACTCGCGAGCCGGGTTGGCGCAATGGGTGCGCTCTGGTCAACCGGCAGTGATGGCATGCCGCAATCGGCCGATGCCGCGGCGCATTGGCAGCGCAACTTCGGCGCCCGCTTGTTCACGACACTGCTGCCCCCACGCATTCAGTCCTGGTTCGCATCTGCACCGCGGTGCCAGCTGCAATTGACGCTGGACACACGATTGGCCGGTATCCCATGGGAGGCAACGTATGACGGACGCGCCCATTGGCTGAACTATCACGCCGTTTCACGCCAGCTGCTGGGCCAGACATTTTCCAGCGAGCCAGGATTTTCCGGCCGTCGCGCGCGGCCCACCGCGGTACTGCTGTTGCTGCACGGAACTCCGAACGCGCCAACGCAGGCTTATTTCAATGAACTAATCGAAACACTGCGCTCACACACGATGCTGCAGGTACACACTGCGCGTTCGCAGGACTTGTCGGGAGCCACTTTCACCGGCTCGCAGCATGCCGATATCGTGCACTTGATCCACTGCACGGCGGATGACCTGGACGACGGGCAGTGGGGGCAGACGCTTTGGCCGGTTTTGGAAGCGGCGCGTATGGTGCTGGTCGATGGTGTGGGTGACGCCAGCTCGATGGCGGCATGGTTACGCAAAATGCCGGCTGTCACCAGGCTGCTGGCGCTGCAACCGACAGTGCTGGCGATCCAGCGCCCGGTCTGGCAACACGCGAGCCCCCAGATGGCACACCATCTGTACCAGGCTTTCGGCAACGGCCAGCCTCCCGGTGAGGCACAGAAATCCGCCCTCGCTGACAACGCAATCCTCGTCATTTTCGGCGCACCGGTCTTGCACTCGCAAAACCGCCAGCCCAGCGGCGACGAAGATCGCAGCTACCGCCAGGTCACCGCTTTGTCCTACGATCTGGTACGCTCAACCGAGATGATGCGCGCCCTGGGAAGCGAGCAATACAGCATCAAGCTCAGAGACTTTCACCGCCGATGCGCCACGGTCGTCGAGCGCTGGGGCGGTCAGAGCGATCAGCCGCAAGGCAACGACGGCGTCATGTGTTATTTCGGCGCACACCATGTGCGTGAAGATACCGCTCGTGTTGCCTTGCAGGCGGCCCGACAACTGTTGGAAGCGGCGAACCACATGCAGGTCGAAATCCGCATCGGACTCGCCACAGGCGAGGTTGCGGTAAATGCAGACCATCTGGTGGGCCTGTCAATCCACCTGGCAGCACGTATTCAGGCACTGAGTCCGGATGGCTGCATCTTGACCTGTGCCACCACCGCCGAACTGGCCAAGTCGCACTTCAGGCTCGACCCGTACCTGCACGACCGATCACTCAAGGGCTTCTCTGACACCACCACGGTCTATCGGCTTGAGGAGGAATACGGTACGTCGCGTCCGGGGATGGTCACCGTCGCCGACACCACGCCGTTGTGCGGAAGGGAGTTGGAGCTGGGACGGCTGGAACAGGCATGGAAACAGGTCAGTACCCACGGCACGCAGTGGCTGCTCGTCGCCGGTGAGGCGGGCATCGGGAAGTCGCGACTCGTGGACACCTTTGTTCAGGGTATCCGAAAAAGCCGGCGTGGGCGCGCCTTTGTTTGCCGCTGCTACGCAGAAACCACCGTGCGTGCCTTCGGCCCGCTCATCGACCTGATGGAGCGCTGGTTTGACATCCGCAGCACAGACGACGTTGCGACGCGACAGGCCAAATTGGCACAACCCGCCTCCGACCAGGGCATTGCATCCATAGACTGGCTGGCGATTCACTATCTGATGGGTCTGCCAACGCAGGATGCGCAGCAGCCGCAGCTGCACACACCACAGGAGCCACGACGGCGCATGGTCATGCGCGCCATGGTCACGTGGTTGCTCAATCTGGCACGTAGCCACCACGTCTGCCTTGTCGTTGAAGATGTGCAATGGGCGGACCCGTCGACACTGGAATACTTGCAGCGGCTGCGTGATGACGCGGACGACGACGCTTTGCTGGTGCTGCTCACCGAGCGCACAGAACACGGGCTGCGCCCAGGCAACAGTTTGGTGGATGCCGTGTTGACTGTGGGTCGGTTGCCAAACGCCGCCGTCCTTGACATGATCAGCGGACTGGACCACAGCCAGTTGCTGACCCGCCAGCAGGCTGGATTGATCGTCGACAAGTCGGACGGTGTGCCACTGTTCGCGGAGATGTCAACCCGCATGCTGATGGACACGCTGCATGTGACGGACACCCATGTTGTACCGGGCCACGCGGGGGAGTTCCCGATACCGGTTACGCTGCGCGCGTTGCTTTTGCAGCGCCTGGACAACCTGGGACCAGCGCGCCTGCTGGCACAGTTGTGCAGTGTGATCGGGCGCGAATTCCCACGCAGCACCCTGCTGACACTGTGCGCGGCCCAGGTCACTGCCATGACCGTGGAGCGGGTACAAACACACCTTGGTGCGTTGCTGCGCAGCGGCCTGCTGTTGCCGCGCGACACCTCGGACAGCGGCGACATGCAATACCATTTCCGTCACGCTCTGCTGCATGAGGCAGCGTATCAGTCGATGTGGGAGACAGACCGCCGCGCACTGCATCGCGCGATCGCGCGGGTGATCGAAGAACGCATGCCCGACGTCGCAGCAAACCAGCCCGAACTGCTGGCCCACCACTACCAGGCCTGTGAATCGGCAGAACTGGCCGCCAAATGGCACTGGCTGGCAGCCCGCAAGTACAAGAGCGCCGAGGCGCACAACGAGAGTCTGGCCCAGCTGGCTTCTGCCAAGCGTTTTGTGCAAAAAACGCCGCCGACGGTGCAGCGTGTTGCAACCGAGCTGGAAATCGAACTGACCATGGC
>JANOTG010000128.1:0-1598 GCA_031416215.1 Betaproteobacteria bacterium | reverse complement strand
GCGTTCACGGTCACCGAGACCTTGGTCTGGTGTGCTGCGTAGATCGCCGGGTTCGCGGTCTTGGTCAGCAGGTTGAACACCGGCAGGAAAGTGGCAGCACCCAGCAGGCAGCCCGCCAGGATGATGGGCTTGCGGCCAATCCGGTCGGACAGCGCACCGAAGAACAGGAAGCCACCCGTGCCCAGAATCAGCGACCAGGCCACCATCACGTTGGCGGTGAAGCTGTCGACCTTGATCACGTTTTGCATGAAGAACAGCGCGTAGAACTGGCCGGTGTACCAGACCACGGCCTGGCCGGCGACGAGGCCGAACAAGGCGATGAGGGCGATCTTGCCGTTTTTCCAGTTGCCGAAGGCTTCGCTCAGCGGTGCCTTGGAGGTGCGGCCTTCTTCCTTCATTTTCTTGAAGGCGGGGCTCTCGTTCATCTGCAGGCGGATGTAGAGCGAAATCGCCAGCAGGAAGATCGAGCCGATGAAGGGAACGCGCCAGCCCCAGGCATTGAACGCCTTGACCATCGACGGCTTGCCGTCGGCCAGCAATACCGCAACGCCGTCTTTCATGAGGGGCACGTCGGGGTAGTTGCCGTTGACGTAACCTTGCACCGACAGAATCACGATCAACGACAGCAACAGGCCCAACGTCGCCGTGGTCTGGATGAAGGCCGTGAAGTAGCCACGCTGGTTGGCGGGCGCGTGTTCAGCCACGTAAATCGCAGCACCACCATACTCGCCGCCGAGTGCCAGACCTTGGGCCATGCGCAGCAGGATCAGGATGACGGGGGCGGCAGTGCCCCAGCTTTCGTAGTTGGGCAATATGCCGACCAGGAAGGTCGAGATACCCATGATGACGATGGTCATCAGGAACGTGTATTTGCGACCAATCATGTCGCCCAACATGCCGAACACCAGTGCGCCGAACGGACGCACGATAAAGCCTGCAGCGAAGGCAAGCAGCGCAAACACGTTGCGTGTGTTCTCGGGAAAAGCGGTGAAAAATTGCGCCCCGATGATCGCGGCCAATGCGCCGTAGAGATAAAAGTCATACCACTCGAAAATGGTACCCGCCGAAGAGGCCATGATGACCTTCTTCTCTTCACGGGTCATCGCGCGGGATCGCTCCCGCACATTGGTTGTCATGTCAGCTGTCGCCATTTTGCTTGCTCCTGGTGTGCCCGGTAGTTTGGCCAGACGGTTCTGAATGTTCGACCCCATGGGTCGGACGGCTTCTTCGGTTTGACCATCCTGGCCAAACAACTGGATCGACTATCGCGGAGATTGCTTACGTCAAAATTGCGGGAGAAAATTTTGCGACCCAGGCCAGGATGCAAGTTTCCCGATCGCCAGCTGCGTCGAGCTGAATCAAGCAGGACGAATGACGAACGAAGCCCAAACTCAGCCTTGGGCCATATCCGCGCGCGGTTCGGATACCCGGATCACCGTCACCGAACAATGTGCCTCGGCCACCACCTGCGCCGAAACCGACCCCAGATAGCGACGGGCCGTCGTATGGCCGCGCGCGCCCAGTACGATGTGGCTGACGTGGTTTACCGTGGCATAGTTGATGATTACCGGCCCCGCATCAGGCCCCTCCAGAATGGC
>JANOTG010000127.1:0-3055 GCA_031416215.1 Betaproteobacteria bacterium | reverse complement strand
CCTTCGGCATCGGTGTTCAGAATCTCGATCGTCTGGCCACTCATGCTGGTCACCACGTCGCCGGGCTTGACGGCACGCCCGTCGGGCATGTTTTCACAGCTCGGAATCAGACCCACCACGTTGATGGCGGGCCGGCTCTCGGCCAGCGCGCGGAACACCCCCAGCACGCTGGCGGCTCCGCACATGTCAAACTTCATCTCGTCCATTTCTGGCGCCGGCTTGAGCGACACGCCACCGGTGTCAAAGGTGATTCCTTTGCCGATCAGCACCGTCGGCGCCTCTGACTTGGCCGCGCCGCTGTAACGCAACACGACAAATCGCAGCTCCTCGTGTGAACCACGCGCCACCGCCATGAAGGACCCCATGCCCAGTTTCGCCACCTGCTTGGGACCCAACACGTCACACGCGACTCCTGGCAACTTGCCCAGCGCCTTCGCGGCCTGGGCCAACATGGTCGGTGTGGCGTGGTTGGCTGGTCGATTGGCCCACTCCTTGGCAAGCTCGACCCCGGCGACCGTCGCAACTGCGTGCTGGAACGCACTGCGTGTCGCCGCGTCGGCAGGTGCCGCGATGAGCACATCGGCCAACGCCCGGCCTTCAGGCTTGGACTTGGTCGTGGTGTAGACGTAACTGGCATCGGCGACGGCGACTACCGCTGCTGCAACCGCCTCGGAGGAAGCGGAGGCGGTAAATCCCACCAACAAGCGCTTCACGGAGGGGCCTTTCAGCGCCGCCACGGCCGCGGCGACGGCCTGTCGCACCTGACGCGCAGTTCCGTCCTCGCAACCGACAAGCACCAGACGCGCCGCCGCGACTCCCGTGACACGGTACATCTGCAACAACTTGCCAGCCTTGGTGTCCAGATGTCCAGCCTTGTGGGCCAGTGTGATGTGTTCGGACAACTTGCCGGAAGAGGCGCCGAAGCCCGCGTGTACAAGCACAATCAGCGCGTCCGCCTTGCGGGTAGCCAGCGTCTCCAGGTCCAGTGCAGCCAGTTCAAAGTTCATAATCGGGTCTTTTGCTGCGATCAGCCGGTGCGCTGCGGGAACTCCGCGCGCCAGCCTGCCAAAACGCTTTCCTATGTTATTCCATTCTTCAATCCGCAAGGAGATGGCCCGCAGCTTCGGCGCGACCTTGGTCGTGTTGGCAACCATCGTCATGACGATGCTGCTGATCCGAACCTTGAATCTGGCATCCCGCGGCAGTGTGAATCCGGCCGAGGTCGTGGTGGTGCTGGGATATACGGTGCTGGGGCATGCGCCCACCATCCTGACATTGAGCCTGTTTGTTGCCATCGTCGGCACGTTGTCGCGCATGTACCGGGACAGCGAAATGGTGATCTGGTTTTCCGCTGGACAGGGGCTGGCTTCATTTTTGCGACCGATGGTTCGCTTCGTATGGCCGATCCTGCTGGCGATCGCAGGCCTGGCACTGGTCGGCTGGCCATGGGCACACCAGCAGTCCCAGGGGCTGCGTGAGCGCTACGAGGGCCGCAACGACCTGGAGCGCGTCACCCCGGGCCAGTTCCAGGAATCCGCCGGAGGCAAGCGGGTGTTCTTCATCGACAAGGATTCAGTCGGTGGCAAGGCCGCGGGTGAGGTATTCATCGCGACCAACGAACGCGGCAGAGAAACCGTGACATCGGCCCGCGCCGGCGCAATTGAAACCAGAGGAACCGACCGATTCCTGCTGCTGTCCCGAGGCCAAAGGCTGGAGCGCGAAACCGGCAACCAGAGCCTGAAGATCAGTGAGTTCGAGCAATACGGCATATTGGTCAACGAAAAAGCGAACGACCTCGGACGTGACCTGACGCCACGTGCCATCTCCACCCGTCAGTTACTGGCAGTTGGCACGCCGGCCTACCTGGGGGAGCTGTCCTGGCGTATCGGGTTGGCTCTGGCGGCGTGCAACCTGGTCGTGATCGGGCTGGTGGTGTCGGTTGCAAACCCGCGCGTCGGACGCAATGGCAGCCTTTTGTTGTCCCTGTTTACTTTTGTTGTGTACTACAACCTCATCACACTCGGCGTCAGCCGCATCGCCACTGGCGCCGACCACATTGGCAGTTATATGTTGGCGCTGCACGGAGGCTTTTTCCTGGTCGGTGCCGCCATGCTGGCCAAGATGCACTGGAACTGGGCACCACTGGCAAGCTTGCGTGCGCGGCGCCAGGCCAGTGTGTTGGCGCAGGACGCAGCGTGAATACGGTCCGCCGGATGATCCAGCGCGACATCCTGGTCGCGGTCGGCTTCGCCACGATCGCCTTCCTGTGCCTGTTTACCTTCATCGACCTGGTGGAGGAACTGCGCTGGGTGAACAACTCCAGTCCCGAAGGCTACCAGTTGCGCCATGCACTGGCATTTGTTGCCACGCTGTCGGTCAGCACCTTGTATGAGCTGATACCGATCACAGTGCTCATCGGCTCGGTGTTTGTCATGGCCCGGCTGGCGCAAAATTCTGAGTTCACCGTCTTGCGCACCAGCGGACTCGGGCCGTGGCGCGCATTACGCATCATGCTGGGCCTGGGTCTGGTATTCACGCTCCTGACCTTTGCCATCGGTGACTTCATCGCGCCGGCGGCGGATCGGGCCGGGCAACTGCTGCGCTCACGCTACCTGCGCGAGATCACGGTCGGCCAGACCGGCGCCTGGCTGCGCGAGAAGCAGGCCTACCATTCCTATGCCGTCAACGTCGGTGTGCTGCAATCCGACGGCAATATGCGCCGGGTGCGGGTCATCGAATTCGACAACACCGGACGCCTCGTGTCCACCAGCGAGGCGAAGCGCGGCAGCTTCGGCCAGGACGACGCCTGGGTGCTGCACGATGTAACCCGAACCGAGTTCCATGCCGCCGGCAGCGGCGCGCCGACGGCCGCGCGGCAGACACTGTCCCAATACCGCTGGCCCACCGGGCTCACGTCGGAGATGGTGTCGGTGGCGCTGTTGCGGCCCGAGCGCATGCCGACGATCGACCTGTTTCAGTTCATGCGCCACCTGGACGCCAATGGGCAGTCTTCACAACGTTATGAAATCGAATTCTGGCGCAAGGTGTTTTATCC
>JANOTG010000126.1:0-4512 GCA_031416215.1 Betaproteobacteria bacterium | reverse complement strand
TTCTCGAAATGCTCGGACGACTGCAGCAGCGCCTTGGACGGAATACAACCGACGTTGGTGCAGGTGCCTCCGGGCGCCGGGCCACCCTTGGCGTTTTTCCACTCGTCGATACAGGCGACCGAGAAGCCTAGCTGCGCGGCGCGGATGGCGGCGATGTAGCCGCCCGGGCCGCCACCGATGACGATCACATCGAACTGATTTGACATGGCGTACTCAGATATCGAACAACAAACGAGCCGGATCTTCCAGCGCCTCTTTCATCGCCACCAGGCCCAGCACGGCCTCGCGGCCGTCGATGATGCGGTGGTCGTAACTCAGGGCCAGGTAGTTGATCGGGCGCACCACGACCACGCCGTTTTCCACCACCGCCCGGTCCTTGGTGGCATGCACCCCGAGGATGGCCGACTGTGGCGGGTTGATGATGGGAGTGGACAACATGGAGCCGAACACACCCCCATTGGAGATCGAGAACGTACCACCCGTCATGTCTTCGATGCCGAGCTTGCCGTCGCGCGCCTTGTTGCCATATTCCGATATCTTCTTCTCGATATCGGCAAACCCCATCTGGTCGGCGTTGCGCAATATGGGCACCACCAGCCCGCGGGGTGACCCCACCGCGATGCCGACGTCGAAATACCCGTGGTAGATCACGTCGTTGCCATCCACCGAGGCATTCAGCACCGGAAACTTCTTGAGCGCGAGCACAGCGGCCTTGACGACGAAACTCATGAAGCCGATCTTGACACCATGCTCCTTCTCGAATTTCTCCTGAAAGCGCTTGCGCATCTCGATCACCGGCGCCATGTTGACCTCGTTGAAGGTCGTCAGGATGGCGTTCGAGGACTGCGACTGCAACAGCCGCTCAGCCACCCGGGCCCGCAGCCGGCTCATCGGCACGCGTTGTTCCGGCCGCTCGCCCATGTCCGGCCGGGGCGTCGCCACCTGCGGCAGGCTGGAGGTCACCACCCCGGTCGGAATCGCGGGCACAACCGCAACCGCTACGGGTACCGATGCCGGGCCGCTGCCGGCTGCCAGCACGTCGCCCTTGGTGATGCGGCCGTCACGTCCGCTGCCGGTCACCGACCCCGGGGCCATCTGCCTGTCGGCCATCAGCTTGGCGGCCGCGGGCATTGCGACGGCAGCTTTGGATGCCGGCATCGGTGCCGCAGCGGGCGCCACGGTCACTGCAGCGACGGCTGGGGCGACACCCGCTGCAGAGCGCCCTTCGGTGTCAATGCGGGCGATGAGTTGTTCTGCCGCCACCGTAGCACCGTCCGGCGCCAGCACTTCCAGCAATACACCGGCTGACGGCGCCGGCACTTCCAGCACCACCTTGTCGGTCTCCACCTCGATCAGTATCTCGTCCACCGCGACGCTGTCGCCCACCTTTTTTTTCCACTGCAACAGGGTCGCCTCCGCGACCGACTCGGACAACTGCGGAACCTTGACTTCAACGATGGCCATATCAATTCTTTCGGGGACTAAGGGGATTTCGGAAATGCACTGTGATCACTTGGTCAGCACAAATCCCTTGAGTTTCGCAAACGCACCGTCGACCAGCGCTTTTTGCTGCTCCTGGTGCAGGTGGGAATATCCGACCGCGGGTGATGCCGATGCGGCACGTCCGGAGTACCCCAGCTTCTGGCCTTCCGACATGTTCTCGTGGATGTAATGCTGCACAAAAAACCAGGCGCCCTGGTTTTGCGGCTCGTCCTGGCACCACACCACGTCTTGCGCGTTGGGGTAACGCCGCAATTCGGCAGCAAACGCCTTGTGCGGAAACGGATAGAGCTGCTCGACGCGCACGACCGCAGTGTCATCGCTACCACGTTCATCGCGCTTGCGCACCAGGTCATAGTAGACCTTGCCGGAACAGGCTACTACGCGTTTGACCTTGTCGGCCTTGAGTTCCCTGTGCTCCGGAATGACCGTCTGGAAGTTGCCTTTGGTGAACTCGGACAGGGGCGATGCGGCGTCCTTGGCCCGCAGCAACGACTTGGGCGTCATGATGACCAGGGGCTTGCGCAGATTGCGCACCATCTGGCGGCGCAGGATGTGGAATATCTGGCTGGCAGTGGTCGGCTGCACAATCTGCATGTTGGTGTCGGCGCTCAACTGCATGAAGCGCTCCAGCCGTGCCGAGCTGTGTTCCGGACCCTGGCCCTCGTAGCCGTGCGGCAACATCAGGGTAATGCCGTTCACGCGGCCCCACTTGACTTCTCCCGACGCAATGAACTGGTCGATCACGACCTGCGCACCATTCACGAAGTCACCAAATTGTGCTTCCCAGATAACCAGGGTGTTCGGATCGTTTGACGCATAACCATACTCAAACGCCAACACCGCCTCTTCGGACAGGATCGAGTCGATCACGACAAACGGCGCCTGACCCTCGGCCACGTTCTGCAGCGGCACGTAGGTGCCTTCGTCATACTTTTCGCGGTTCTGGTCGTGGATCACCGCATGACGGTGGGTGAAGGTGCCGCGGCCGCAATCCTCGCCGCTGAGCCGCACGGGGTAACCGCTGGCCACCAGTGAGGCAAAAGCCATGTGTTCCCCCATGCCCCAGTCGACCGGAATTTCGCCGCGTCCCATTGCCGCACGATCTGCATACACCTTCTTCACCAGCTGGTGCGGCGTCACCGTGTCGGGAATGGTCGTCAGGCGTGCGGCCAGCCGCTTCCACTCGGCCATGGGAATGGCAGTGTCGCCAGCATCGGTCCATTTCTTGTTCAGGTACGGCATCCAGTCGACCGCGTACTTGCTCTTGAAATTGGTCAACACCGGATCAAAGGTGTTTTTGCCGGCATCCAGCGCGGCCCGGGTCGCCTTGACCATGTCATCGCCGATCTCGGCGCCGAAACCCTGGGCCGCCAGCTTGTCGGCATAAAGGCGCCGGGTGCCCGGGTGTTGCGCAATTTTTTTGTACATCAACGGCTGGGTCAGCGCCGGCGTGTCCTGCTCGTTGTGGCCAAGTTTGCGGAAACAGATGATGTCAACCACGACATCCTTTTGAAACTCCATCCGGTAGTCCAGCGCAATCTGTGTTGCCAGCACCACGGCCTCCGGGTCGTCACCGTTCACATGCAGTACCGGCGCTTCGATCATCTTCACCACGTCCGAGCAATACAGTGTGGAACGGCTGTCACGCGGGTCGCTGGTGGTGAAACCGATCTGGTTGTTGATCACCAGGTGTACCGTGCCGCCGGTCGAGTAACCCCGCGTTTCGGCCAGCGCCAGCGTCTCCATCACCACGCCCTGCCCGGCGAAGGCGGCGTCGCCATGCACCAGCACGGGCAAGACTTGCAGTCCCTTGGGGTCGCCGCGGCGGTCCATCCGCGACCGCACCGAGCCTTCCACCACCGGATTGACGATTTCCAGGTGCGAGGGGTTGAAGGCCAGTGTCAGATGCACCGGCCCGCCGGGCGTGGACACATCCGAGCTGAAACCCTGGTGGTACTTCACGTCGCCACTGGGCAGATCTTCCGGCGCCGTGTGGTCGAACTCGGCAAACAGGCCGGCGGGCAGCTTGCCCAGTGAATTGACCAGCACGTTCAGGCGCCCGCGGTGCGCCATCCCGATGACGATCTCCTGCAGCCCCACCACGCCGCCACGCTGGATCAACTCGTCCATCGCGGCGATGAAACTCTCGCCCCCCTCGAGCGAGAAGCGCTTTTGCCCGACATACTTGGTGTGCAAAAAGCGCTCCAGCCCTTCGGCGGCCGTCAGGCGGTCCAGTATGTGGCGTTTTTTTTCTGCGTTGAAGTTGGGTTTGGAGCGGATCGACTCCAGCTTCTGCTGCCACCAGCGCTTTTGCGTCTGGTCCGTGATGTACATGTATTCGGCGCCTATGGTGCCGCAATAGGTTTCGCGCAGGGCATTGAGCAGGTCGCGCAGGCTCATGCGGTCCTTGCCGAAGAAGGTGTTGCTGGTGTCAAACACGGCTTCCTGATCGGCATCACTGAAGCCGTAGAAAGCGCTCTCCAGTTCAGGAATCTTGTCGCGCTCGCTGCGTTTGAGCGGATCCAGGTCGGCCCAGCGTGCACCCACGTTTCGGTAGGCTGCTATCAGCTGCTGTACCGCTGTGCGTTTGCGCCCCATTTCGGCGTCGGCGCTCGCCACCACCACTTTCGTGCCACCCAGTTTGGCACGTTCAGCAAAGGCATTCACCACTGGCAGGTGCGGCACGTCCTTGGCGTGACTGCCATCCACTGCGGGGACGTGCTGCAGCGCATCGAAATAGTCTCTCCAGGAGTCCGGCACACTGCCCGGATTGGCCAGGTAGTTTTCGTACATTTCCTCCACATACGGCGCGTTGCCGCCGAACAGGTAGGTGTTGGACTGGTAGGCGTGGTACACCGAAGCCGGCAAGGCGCCCGGTGGCATGGTCTGGCTCATGGTTCGCTGAACTCCGTTTCCCTTGGGGAAACATGTGCTGGTCAAAGCGGGTGGATCAACCTTCCGCGACACGGCTGAACCGGTTGGCGGATGCGACTGTGGCATGGGAAGGGC
>JANOTG010000125.1:0-2387 GCA_031416215.1 Betaproteobacteria bacterium | reverse complement strand
GTCAGACCCGACGTGGCCACTGGCTGGACTGCGCGGCATTTGGCAGACGCCCTGGCGGCAGGTGATCCGCCGGTGATGGTGCGTGACTACCAGACCGACCTGGGTTACTTCGACCTCGACGCCTGCAACCTGCATCCGGGTGAAGCGCAAATCGTCGCGCGGCAGTTGCGGGCCTGCTTGGAAAGTGGATGAACCATGCGGGTAAGCACGGGTACGGGTGGCATTGCCGCTGCGATGTGAATGTGCTTAAATAAATTGGAGCCAGAACCACGGCAAGCCAGACGACGCGCCGCGCCGCTTGTGTGCCCAGCCGACAACCAGGAGATGTTTCACATGACTACTTCAAGGCGAACTGTTCTTACTGCGGGTGCTGCGGCAGCCGCTTTGGTCGGCGTGGGGGTGCCCAACCTGACGCGCGCACAGGCCAGGCCACCGCGGCAGGCGCGCTTCGTGCCGCACGGCAACCTCAACGTGCTCGATCCGATCTGGACCACGGCCAACATGGCGGCCTACCACGGCGCCATGATGTACGACACGCTGTTCGGCATCGACGCCAACTTCAACCCGCAGCCGCAGATGGTGGGCAAGACTGACATTTCGGCCGACAAGAAAACCTATACCTTTGAATTGCGCCCGGGCCTCAAGTGGCATGACGGCACAGCGGTCACGGCGCGCGACTGCGTTGCCTCGCTGCGCCGCTGGCAGGCAAAAGATGGTGCTGGCACCCACCTGTTCGCGCGGGTAGCCGACACCCCGGTGGTGGACGATAAGACCTTTCGCATTGTGCTCAAGGAGCCGTATGGTCTGCTCATCGACGCGCTGGCCAAGACCAGTACACCGGTTTGCTACATGATGAAGGCCGAGATCGCCGCTACCGACCCGAACACCCAGATTACCAAACACATTGGCTCGGGCCCGTTCAAGTTCGTCGAAGCCGAGTACCGTGACGGTGTGCGGGTGGTCTATGAGCGCAACCCCGACTACGTGCCGCGTAGCGAGCCGGCCTCGGGTATCGCTGGCGGCAAGGTGGTCAAGCTGGACCGCGTGATCTGGGACATCATGCCGGACGCGCAGACTGCAGCTTCGGCGCTGCAGACCGGTGAGGTGGACTTCTTTGAGGTGCCGCCGATCGAGATACTGCCGGCACTGGCGGCGGCCCCGGGAGTCAAGGTCGAGGTGTTCAACAAGTTTGGCAACGTCGGTTATTGCCGTCTTAACCACCTGCATCCGCCTTTCAACAACCTGAACGCGCGCAAGGCTGCACAGTTGGCCGTCAGCCAGGAGGACATACAGCGTGCTGCCGTCGGCGACACAAAGTATTACCAAACCTGCGGCTCGCACTTCACCTGTGGCTCGCCCATGGGCGTGGAAGACGGTTCCGAAGCCCTGATGCTGAAGGCCCCGTTGGCCGAGCGCCAGGCCAAGGCGCGCGAGTTGCTCAAACAGTCCGGCTACGACGGCAAGCCGCTCATTTGCCTGCATGCGACGAACATCCATGTGATGAATCAGACCATGCTGGTGATCGCGCAGAATCTGCGTCAAGTGGGTTTCAACGTGCAACTGGCGTCCAGCGATTGGGGCGGTGTCGTGACCCGTCGCTCCAATCAGAGTCCACCGGAGCAGGGCGGCTGGAACGTGTTCTTCACCTGGGGAGGCGGTAACGCGACCGCGAACCCGATCGCACTCTCAGCCCATGCTGCCACTGGCAAGACTGCGTGGTTTGGCTGGCCGGACAATCCGCAGACTGAGGCCATGCGCACTGAATGGTCAGCCGCGCCGACGCTGGCAGCACGCCGCGCTATCGCACAACGCATGAACAAGCACATGATGGACTATGTGCATGACATCAAGACCGGGCAGTGGGTGGGACCGGTAGCCTACCGCGCCGACCGCCTGCGCGGATTGATACAGGTGCCAGAGATCATCCCATGGTGGAATGTGGAGCGTATTGCCTGAAGCCCTGCGCGCATCCATGCCGCGTCCGATGTTGATGCCCACGCGGGTCTGACGCGCCCGCTGCCAGCTGCCCGATGTTGTCCTACGTCATTCGCCGCCTGCTTGGTGTGATACCGGTGATGTTGATCGTCGGCATCTTCGTGTTTTCGCTGCTGCACCTGGCACCCGGAGACCCGGCGGCGATCATTGCCGGCGACACGGCGACGGTGCAGGATATCGCGCGCATCCGCACCAACCTCGGCCTGGATCGGCCCCTGCTGGAGCAGTTTGCGAGCTGGGGGTGGGCAACGCTCAGGGGGGACCTGGGTGTGTCGATGTTTTCCAATATCCCGGTGACAACCCTGGTAGAGCAGCGTGTGGGCCCCATGTAATTCAAGGCACCGGCGCGCCAGCCTGTTGCCGCTACACCCCGCGCAACACGCTGAACTCCC
>JANOTG010000124.1:0-7566 GCA_031416215.1 Betaproteobacteria bacterium | reverse complement strand
TGACCGCAAGACCGGCAAGGTGGCGCTCAGGCGCATCGAGGAGATCGCCTGGCCGCCCGGCGCTCGGGTAGGCGCCATTGTGCGGGCGTCGGAAGACGGACAGCGGCGCGTGGTCATGCCGCACCACGACACCTTGCTGCTGAGTGGCGACCACGTGATCGTGTTCGTGTCCAGCAAACGCATGGTGCGTGCTGTCGAGCAGCTGTTCCAGGTCAGCGCGACCTTTCTTTTCTGATGGCTTCACCGCTTGCTGTTGTTGCGCTGGTCGGCCGCCTGGTCGTGCTGTTTGCGATGTTGATGCTGTTGCCACTGGTCTTTGGTGCTTTGGATGACTGGCGTGGCGCGCGCGCGTTTGGCATATCGATGGCGGCCACCGCGGTGGTCGGATTGGCGATGGTCGTATCGACACGCAGCTTTGGCCGCGAACTGCAGCCACGCGACGGTTTCCTGCTGATGGCGCTGACCTGGTTGCTGCTGCCGGCCTTCGGTGCATTGCCCCTGCTGCTGGCGATTCCAGGGCTGAGCGTGACCGACGCCTATTTCGAGGCCATGAGCGGGTTTACCGCCACCGGTGCCACAGCACTCAAGGGCCTGGACGATCTGCCGCTGGCAGTCAATGTGTGGCGCTGCTTCATGTCGCTGGTAGGCGGCCTGGGCATCATCGTGCCGGCGGTGGCCATCCTGCCCATGCTCGGAGTCGGCGGCACGCAGTTGATCCGTGCCGAAACCTCCGGCCCGATGAAGGATCAGAAATTTACGCCGCGTATCGCCGAAACCGCGCGCGGCCTGTGGGTGGTGTATGGCGCATTGGCGCTGGCGTGCATGCTGGCGTACCGCTGGGGCGGCATGTCCTGGCCCGATGCCTTCATGCACATGTGCACGACCGTGAGCCTGGGCGGCTTCTCCTCCCACGACATGAGTTTTGGCTACTGGAATTCACCCCTGCTGGAGTCGGTGGCGGTGGTGTTCATGATGCTGGCCGGCGGCAACTTCCTGCTGTATTTTGTGGCCTGGCGCAAACGTTCGCTAGCGGTGTTGTGGCGTGACGTCGAACTGCGCGCTTTTTTCGCCGTGGTGGCGGCTGCCGTGTTGCTGATTGCGCTGTACCTGACACTACACGGCACCTACGACACCCTGGCGCAGTCGCTGCGCCACACGGTATTTCATGTGGTGTCGGTAGCCACCACCACCGGATACGCCAACCATGACTACGCGCAGTGGCCGATGTTCGCGCCGCTGCTGATGATCCTGCTGGGCTGTTTCGCCTCATGTGCCGGCTCCACCGGCGGTGGTATCAAGATGGTGCGCCTGTTGCTGCTGGTCAAGCAGTCGCAGCGTGAGCTGGTGCGCATCATCCATCCCCAGGTTGTCAATCCGGTGGTGATCGGTGGTGCCGCTGTATCGCCCCGCGTGATGCACGGCGTGATTGCTTTCATGATGGTGTATGGTGCGACGCTGGTTTCCCTGACCATGGTGTTGCTCTTCAGCGGCTTGGACGTGGTGACCGCCTTCACCGCCGTCATTGCCTGCGTCAACAACATCGGCCCCGGGCTGGGTGAGGTCGGGCCTGCCGTCAACTACGGCAGCCTGACCCATTTTCAGACCTGGGTCTGCACCTTTGCCATGTTGCTCGGGCGCCTGGAACTGCTGGCGATCCTGGTCCTGTTCACACCGCAGTTCTGGCGCCGCTGAGGGCCTGCCCTCAGGCCTTTTTGGCCAGCCGCTCGTTACCCGGGAACATGGCGCGGCGGGCTTCATCGTCCATCTCGGTCTTGAAGCTGTAGCGGGTTTTCAGCGCTTCGGCCCGTTGCGCCGCGGGTCGGGCATTGATCTCGTCCACCAAGCGCTTGACGTGCGGCAGTTTGTCCCAGGTGTCGGCACCGAGCACAAACGGGGCGATGCGTGCCCAGCCCCACAGCGCCATGTCGACCAGGCTGTAGCTGTCGCCCGCCATCCAGGCCTGTTGGCCGAGGTGGTCGTTGACGATGTTCCAGTGCCGCCAGGCTTCGAAGTCGTAGCGGTTCAGGGCGTATTCCTTGGGTTCAGGGGCGATGTTCTTGAAATGCACGAACTGCCCGGAGTAGGGGCCGATGCCGCTGGCGATGAACATCAGCCAGGAAAACATCTGGGCCCGCGCCTGCGGTGTGTCGGCGGGCAGGAACTTGCCCGTCTTGTGCGCCAGATACAGCAGGATGGCGTTGCTGTCGAACACCAGCACACCATCGTCATCGATGGACGGCACCTTGGCATTCGGGTTGATGGCCTTGTAGTCCGCTGCGTGTTGTTCGCCCTTGCGGGTGTCGACGGGCACTACCTCGTAGGGCAGGCCACTTTCTTCCAGGTACAGCGCTACCTTGGCCGGATTGGGGGCAGTATTCCAGTAAAACTTGATCATGGTGGCTCCAGTGGGGGGGGGTGATGCCGCGGGTCCGGCCGGACCCAAATATAGTCTGGTTTGCTCGGGCTCACGACACCCGGTACCGGCTGTGGTCGTCGCGCATCGGCTGGTCATCGTACACGTGGCGCAGCGCACCACGGCGCATCCGCTGCGCCGCCCATTGCACAGCGGCGCTCGCCAAGCGGCGCTGTGCACAGCCTATTTCGATGCGGCCGGTTTCGGTCGTGGTTTCGATTTTGCGGCCACCGGTGCCGGGTTGGCGGCAGCCGCCTTGACGTCGGCGAAACCGAGTTTGCAGCGCACCCCGGCCAGCAGGCGGCCATCCTTGTTGGGCAGCTCCAGCCGCACCCCGAAGGTGCCACTGCCGGCGTCCAGCACGCGGTCGATCACCGTGACGGTGGCGCGCTCCTGGCTGCCTTCGGGCATCGCGGGTGTCACCTGGGCCACGGTGCCGACCTTGATCTTGCGGTAGCTGTCGGCCGGCAGCACCGCCTCGACATACAGGGTTTCAATCTCAGCCAGTCGCAAAATCGGTTTGCGTCCGACACCAGCCTCTGCCAGTTCGCCGACATTCAATATGCGTTCCGTCACCACGCCGTTGATCGGGCTGCGCACGGTCTTGAGGCGTATCAGCGTCATTTGCCGCTGCAGTTCGATTTCAGCCAGCTTGCGGTTGTCGCGTGCCTCCTGCAGCTCCGCCTCGGCCAGACGTTTTTCGTTCAGGGCTTCGTCTCTGGCCTGTTCGGCCACGAACTGCTGGCGCAACAAGTCCTCGGCACGCGCCAGCTTGCGTGCTGCCAGCGCCATTTTCGATTCGCCAGCGCTGAGCGCCCCATCCATTTCGGAGCGGAATTTTGCGCCTTGGGCCAGCACCCGCTCCACCGATGTGTCAATGAAGGCGAGCTCCTGCCCCTTGCGCACCATGTCACCCCGATCCACCAGGATCTTGTCCAGCAGGCCCTCGATCGGGCTGCGGATCTCGACCGTCTGGCGTGGCTGGATGATGCAGTCGAATTCGCCGGTGCCGGTGCCGGCGGCAAATGCGCTGCTGCCGGCACAGGCCAGCGTGGCGGCAAGGAGTTGCGAGAAACGGCGCATCATGGGTGGTCTTGAACGCCTGGGTTGCCGCCGCTGCACCGCACCAACTGATGGAACGGCACAGACCCGACTACAGGCAGCGAAATGTAGCATGCGGCCGCTGACTCACGATTCATTTACACCGCCGGTTGACCTGCCACGCGCCAGGCGCGGCAGAAATCGCCAAATTCCGCCGCAGGCAGGGGCCGGCTCCACAGGTAACCCTGGCCGACGTCGCAGCCCCATGTGGCCAGCAAGGCGCGTTGCTGCTCGGTCTCTATGCCTTCGGCGACCACCGGTTTGCCCAGGCTGTGCGCCACGTCGAGGATGGCTTTGACGATGGCACCGGAGTCGGCGTTGTGCTCGATTTGCCGCACAAACGACTGGTCGATCTTGATCACGTCGATCGGCAGCCGCTGCAGGTAACTCAGCGACGAGTAGCCGGTGCCAAAATCGTCGATGGCGATGCGCACGCCGCGCTCGCGCAGGGTCGTCAGTTTGTCGATGCTGGCCTGGGCGTGGTCGAGAAAAACACCCTCGGTGAGCTCGAGCTCCAGGTGCAGGGGGCGCAGGCCGGTTTCACGCAGCACGCTTTCGACCCGGGCCACGATGTCGGTGCGCGCCACCTCCAGCCCGGAGACGTTGACCGACAGGCGTTGCGGTGCGATTTTCTCCAGCTCCCATGCGCTGAACTGCAAACAGGCGGTGCGCATCACGAATTCGCCGATCTGCACAATCAGGCCACAACGCTCGGCCAGCGCGATGAATTCGCCCGGCGGCACCATGCCGCGACTCGGATGGCGCCAGCGCACCAGTGCCTCCACGCCGTCGATATGCCCACTCACCAGGTCCACCTGCGGCTGGTAGGCGACGGTGAATTCGTTGTGCGCCACGGCGTGACGCAGATCGCGCTCCATGCCGGTCTGGTCGGTCGCAGCGCGGTGCACCGCGGCGTCGAAGAACATGTAGCGCCCGCGTCCGGCCTCCTTGGCGCTGAACATGGCCGCGTCGGCATTGCTCAGTATCCGGTCCACGCTTTGTGCATCGTCGGGGAAAATGCTGACGCCGATACTGCAGCCAATATGGTGCTCGTCGGCACCCACCGGGAAAGGCCTGGCCAGCGCTTCCAGCAGCTTGTCGGCGACCCGGCGCGCGTCCACGCCCTCGGTGATGCGTGGCAGCACGATGACGAATTCGTCACCACCAAACCGGGTCACCACATCGCCCTCGCGCACACAGGCGCGCATGCGGGTGGCGGCTTCGGCCAGTACCAGGTCGGCGCGGCTGTGGCCCAGCGCCGCATTCACTTTCTTGAAACCGTCCAGATCGACAAACAGCAGCGCCAACCGGCCGCGGTCGCGCCGTGTCTGGCGTATCTGCTGCGCCAGGTGCTCCTTCAGGAATTGGCGGTTCGGCAACGATGTGGTGGCGTCGAAATGCGTGTAGTTGTAGAGGGCCTGTGCGCGTGCCGCCGAGGTCAGCGCGGCGCCGAGGCGCCCAGCCAGGGCACGCGCGTTGCCGGACTCGTCGCTGCCGATCGCGTCGGCCTGCGCAAAACCGAGAGAAATGATGCCGATCGGATTGCCGTCCTCGTACAAGGGTAACAACAAGGCCGAGCGCACCCCGGCCGCGACCTGCGGCGCGAGCAACTCGAACTCGTCGATCCGGTGCGTCCAGGTTCCGTCCGGCGGCAGGGCCAGCAGCTTGTTCATCGAGGGCCCGGCCTGCCGGTGTTGTGCCTCGGTCTGTTGCGCACCCTGGGCCGCGACCACCATGCTGATGGAACTCTCGATGTCGCGGTCCAGCACGGCCAGCAAGAGAACGTCGCAGCCGGTGCATTGCAGCAGATGGCCGGCCGCCAACGCCACCAGCTGGTCGGCATGCAGGCGCGACAACGATGCCCGGTCAATCTCGGCCATGGCGTGGATCACCTGCTTTTGGCGTGCCAGCAGGTGCGCCATGTGTTGTGTCGGCAGTCGGGCGCGTCTGGGCCCGCTGGAGGGCATGGGTTCGCCAGTGTGCCGCCGGTCTTGCTGCAACACCATGGATCTGCGTGCCGTCAGCGCCAGGCCGGTCGCGGCCAGCAAGGCGGCTAGCGCACCGAGTGCCGCCACCAGCCTTGGTACAACACCGGCACTGGCGTCAGTCGCCGAGCTGATCACGAGCAGGGTCCATGGACCGTCGGTGGCCGGCGTGTTCAGGTCCAGACTGACCGCTACACCGTTCCAGACTTCCGCGCCGTGGTGCCAATGCAGCGCCTGCGACTGCGCTGCTGTCGCCGCCCCAAGGGCGGCATGTGCCTCCCATGCGCGACTGCCGGAGCAGCGCACCGCGTTGCCGCCAGCGTCACGCAGGCACCAGGCAACGTTGCCCGGGCTGGGCTGGTCTTCCTGCCACAGATAGGGCGTGGCGATTTCTGCCACCAGCAGGGTCAGGCGATCGTCCCGGCCAGCCAGACGTCGCACCAGGATGGTTCGGCTGCCGCTGGTCGCCTCGCGGGGTGCTGCCAGCAACAGCGATTCGCCGTCCGACAGACGGTTGGACAGGGCGCTACCAAGGTCTGGCAGTGGCAATGCGGTACCGAGCAAAGCAACCGGATCCTGTTTCGGCGCCAACAGCGCGATCGACTCAAAATAGCGCCGTTCCGTGTGACCCAACTGCGTGTTGCCGCTGCTGCCAGAGTTGCGCAGTGACGGGTCGGCCGCAATGGAACGCAGCGCCCGGTCGGCCAGGCGCAGGCGGTTTACCACCTCCAGGCGCTGCTCGGCTGCCACGCGCGCCGCATCAGGCGCTGACGATGCGCGCCACCAGTCGCTGGCCAGCCAGGCCACCCGCAGGGCAGCCAGCAACGCCAGCCCGCTGGCCAGCCACAGGCGCTGTGGTTCGGCCAGCGGCGCCAGCGCGTCGGCGGGGCGCGCCAGCAGGGTATCATCGGACACGGTGGGTTCGTGGTTTTGGGAGGTATTGGCGCATCAGGTCAGCACCGTGCTGCGGCGCAGTTGCCAGCCGCCGGGCAGCGCATCAGGTGTTTGGCGGGCAGGGTTGTTCTGGACATCCAGTGTCTTTTCGGCATACCCGGGCGGCTCTTGAGTGGTTTCGTCGTCTTTTCGGGCAAAAAGCGGCTCAAGTTGGTTGTGGCCCGGCCGATATGCTGTTCAAGCGGAGGTGTTTCCGCACCTCAGCCCTGCTTCAGAAAGCCGACCCGCATCAACCCGCCACAGCCCAAGGATCATGAACGCTCCCGCCAGCACTTCCCTGTTGTCTGCCATGCGCAGTGAGGCCGACCTGCGCCGCACGCAGCTGGCGTCGGGCGCGCCAGCCATGGACGCTGCCGCGGTGTTGCGGGTGCAGGCGGCACTGCTGGCGCAAGGGCGGGTTGCCGCCGCCGCCGCTGCCATGGCGGGCGAACTCACCGCCCTGCTGGGCGCCATGCGCGTCAGCGTCGGGCTGCGCGAACACGGCAGCACCCGGATTGTGGCGATCGCCGGCGAGACCGACTTGCGCCAGCAGTCCGAATTGTGTCGCAGCCTGGCAGCCGCCATGGACGAAGCCATGGAGCAGGGCGCCAGCATCTGCTACCCGGCGGACCCGCAGGCGCGTCCCCGGGTGAGTCTGGCGCACGCCGACATCGCGCGGCGCGGTGCGGCAAGCGTCGTCACCGTGCCGCTGGTGGCCGAGGAGACCTGCGTTGGCGCGCTGACGCTGGAGTTCGGCGCCGACGCGGCTCCGGCCGTCGGCCTGGTTGACTCCTGCGAACAACTCGCCAGCTTGGTGACGCCGATACTCGAACTCAAGCGCAATGCCGACCGTCCCTGGCACGGTCGGCTGCGCCAATCTTTCGACGCCATGCGTGGCAGCCTGACCGAGCCCGGAAAAATCGTGCCCAAGCTCGGTGGCATCGCCGTGCTGGCTCTGTTGGTCGGCCTGTGCAGCTTGCCGGTCGATTACCGCGTCAGTGCACCGGCGCATCTCGAAGGTGCCATCCAGCGCGTGCTGGTGGCACCGGCCGACGGTTATCTGCGCCAGGTGCATGCCAAGCCGGGTGATGCGGTGGCCAGCGGCCAGTTGCTGGTGGAGCTGGCCGATCAGGA
>JANOTG010000123.1:0-3414 GCA_031416215.1 Betaproteobacteria bacterium | reverse complement strand
GGGCGCAGTGTAGCGGCAAGCGCGCATGGCAAGGCCGCCCCAAGGCGGCCTTGTCGAGACCCACCCGCTGGATCCCCGCCTTCGCGGGGATGACCTTCCTTCGGACGGTCAGTTACGGGTCTGGTCGACCAGCTTGTTCTTGGCGATCCAGGGCATCATCGCGCGCAATGTTTCGCCCACGGTCTCGATCTGGTGCTCGGCTGTCAGGCGACGGCGGCTGAGCAGGGTCGGTGCGCCCGCCTTGTTTTCCAGAATGAAGCTTTTTGCATATTCGCCGCTCTGGATGTCGCGCAGGCACTGCCGCATCGCGACCTTGGTTGCCGATGTAACGATCTTCGGTCCGGTCACGTACTCGCCGTATTCCGCGTTGTTGGAGATCGAGTAGTTCATGTTGGCGATACCGCCTTCATAAATCATGTCAACAATCAGCTTGAGTTCGTGCAGGCACTCGAAGTACGCCATTTCGGGGGCGTAACCGGCCTCGACCAGGGTTTCAAATCCTGCCTTGATCAGTTCCACCGTGCCGCCACACAACACCGCTTGCTCACCGAACAGGTCGGTCTCGGTCTCTTCGCGGAAATTGGTTTCGATGATGCCGGCTTTGCCGCCGCCATTGGCCATCGCATAACTCAGCGCCAGATCGCGCGTACGACCCGATTTGTCCTGGGCGATGGCAATCAGGTGCGGCACGCCGCCACCCTGGGTATAGGTGCCGCGCACCGTATGTCCAGGGGCCTTGGGCGCAACCATCCACACGTCGAGGTCGGCACGCGGCGTGACCAGACCGTAGTGCACGTTGAAGCCGTGTGCGAACACCAGCGACGCCCCGGCCTTGATATTCGGTTCGACGTCGTTCTGGTACACCGCGCCGATCTGTTCGTCCGGCAACAGGATCATGACCACATCCGCCGACTTGACCGCATCGGCGACCTCGGCCACCTTGAGTCCGGCTTTTTCGACCTTGGGCCAGGAGGCGCCACCCTTGCGCAGGCCGACCACGACCTTGACGCCGCTGTCGTTGAGGTTTTGCGCATGCGCATGGCCCTGGCTGCCGTAACCGATGATGGCCACGGTCTTGCCCTTGATCAGGCTCAGATCACAATCCTTGTCGTAATAGACTTTCATGAATTCCTTTCGTTGTATTTCTGTCTCAAAAAAGCCACGGGCCGCCCCAGGCTCTCTTGTTTTGCAAACCCGGCAAAAGCTTCGTGGGAGCGGAACTACCGAAACTCTCGCCGGAACACTGGTAACCAAGCACCAACACTAGACCCTCAGGATGCGCTCTCCGCGCCCGATGCCACTGGAGCCGGTACGCACCGTCTCGAGAATCGCGCTGCGTTCAATGGCTTCAAGAAACGCATCGTTCTTGGACTGCACACCGGTCAGCTCGATCGTGTAGCTCTTCTCGGTGACATCGATGATGCGACCGCGGAAAATGTCGGCCATGCGCTTCATCTCTTCGCGCTCCTTGCCCACCGCCCGGACCTTGACCATCATCAATTCACGCTCGGTATAGGAGCCCTCGGTGAGATCCACCACTTTGACCACCTCGATCAAGCGGTTCAGGTGTTTGGTGATCTGCTCGATCACGTCGTCCGACCCGGTGGTCTGAATCGTCATGCGCGACAAACTCGGATCTTCGGTCGGCGCCACCGTCAGTGACTCGATGTTGTAGCCACGGGCCGAAAACAGGCCCACTACACGGGACAGGGCACCAGGTTCGTTTTCCAGCAGTACGGCAATGATATGTTTCATAAGATTCCTCTTTTCGCTGCCCTCCCCTGATTGCGGTAACAACCAAGCTTGGCAAACAATAGACTCATCGGATTGCAGCGCGGCAAAGCCTGTCGGCGACCGGCGCTGCGCGGGGTCAAACGCGCCGGGCGCCGCTCAGAGATCCTCCGAGCCGAGCAACATCTCGGTGATGCCCATGCCGGCCTTGACCATCGGGAACACGTTTTCGGTCGGGTCGGTGCGGAAGTCCATGAAAACGGTGCGGTCCTTGAGCTTGCGTGCCTCGCGCAGTGCCGGCTCCACGTCCTGCGGCTTTTCGATCAACATGCCGACGTGCCCGTAGGCCTCGGCCAGTTTCACGAAATTGGGCAGCGCGTCCATGTAGCTGTGGCTGTAGCGACCTTCGTAGTCGATCTCCTGCCACTGCCGCACCATGCCCAGATAACGGTTGTTCAGCGAGACGATCTTGATCGGCGTGTTGTACTGCAGGCAGGTCGACAGCTCCTGGATACACATCTGCACCGAGCCCTCGCCCGTGATGCAGAACACCTCGCTCTGCGGTTTGGCCAGCTTGATGCCCATGGCATAAGGGATACCCACGCCCATGGTGCCCAGGCCGCCCGAGTTGATCCAGCGCCGCGGTTGATCGAAGCGGTAATACTGGGCAGCCCACATCTGGTGCTGGCCAACGTCGGAGGTGATGTAGGCCTCGACGTCCTTGGTCATGTTCCACAATGTCTCCACCACGTACTGTGGCTTGATGACATCACCCTTGCCGTGATCGTATTTGAGGCAGTCGCGCTTGCGCCAGCCGTCGATCGTCTCCCACCAGGCACCCAAGGCCGCCGGATCAGGCCGCAGCGGACTCTCCTTCACCATGGCGATCATCTCGCCCAGCACGTCGCGCACGTCGCCAACGATGGGAATGTCCACCTTGACGCGTTTGGAGATGCTCGACGGGTCGATGTCGATATGGATGATCTTGCGCTCGTTCTGCGCGAAGTGCTTGGGGTTGCCGATGACACGGTCGTCAAAGCGGGCCCCCACCGCCAGCAGCACATCACAGTTCTGCATGGCGTTGTTGGCCTCGACCGTGCCATGCATGCCCAGCATGCCGAGGAACTTGCGGTCACTTGCCGGATAGGCTCCCAGCCCCATCAAGGTGTTGGTGCATGGATACCCGAGCATGTCCACCAGGGTGCGCAACTCGGCCGAGGCGTTGCTCAACAAGACGCCACCCCCGGTATAGATGTAAGGGCGTTTGGCCGTCAGCAACAACTGCAGCGCCTTGCGGATCTGCCCGCCATGGCCCTTGCGCACCGGGTTGTAGGATCGCATTTCTACCGACTTCGGGTAACCGGCATACGGCGTTTTCTTGAACGAAACGTCCTTCGGGACATCCACCACCACCGGGCCCGGCCTGCCGCTGCGCGCAATGTGGAACGCCTTCTTCATGACCTCCGCCATGTCGCGGACGTCCTTCACCAGAAAATTGTGCTTGACGATCGGGCGCGTGATGCCCACGGTGTCGCACTCCTGGAAGGCGTCCAGACCAATCGCGTGGGTTGGCACCTGTCCGGTGATGATCACCATCGGAATGCTGTCCTACAACCCGGTGCGCAAGGGCCATGGCGGGCAGATCCGCAAGGCGCTGCAGTTGTTGCTGACGGCCAAACGCCC
>JANOTG010000122.1:0-1683 GCA_031416215.1 Betaproteobacteria bacterium | reverse complement strand
TCGTCCGCCGCCGACGCCCGCAGCCAGGGCCAGACCTTGGGCGCAGTAAGTGCCCTCAACAGCCTGATGGCGGTAGCGGCTCCGGTCGTCGGTGCGCCGCTGTTGGCGGCTGTATCGCACCTGCCGCGCGGTGACTGGCGTTTTGGTGCGCCGTTCTATTTTTGCGCCGCGCTGCAAGTGGCCTCGCTGGCACTGGCCGTCATCCACTTGCGCCGCCACAACAACGGAGACAACCATGGCCACCGCCTATCAGCCAACGATTGACTTCCATCGTCTGATCGCCGCCGACCTGCCACCGGAAGATGGCCAGGACTGGGCCGACGCGCAACGCGGCTTCATCGGCACGACCGATCACGCGGAGGTCCTGCGCAGCGACGGCCATGTCGTATGGAGTCAGCGCGCCTATGGCTTTCTGGACGAGGAACAAAGTGCTGCCACCGTCAACCCCAGCCTGTGGCGCCAGGCGCGCCTGAACCGCATCCACGGTTTGTTCGAGGTCACGCCGCGCATGTTCCAGGTGCGCGGCTTCGACATTGCCAACATCACCTTCATCGAGGGCGATACCGGCCTGATCGCACTCGACACCAACTCCTGCCCGGAGACTGCCGCGGCGTCGCTCGCCCTGTACCGCCAATACCGCGACCCGCAGCACACACGCCGACTGCACACCGTGATGTATAGCCACAGCCACAGCGACCACTACGGCGGTGTCGCCGGCCTGGTGACGCAGGCGCAGGTCGACGCGGGTGAAGTGCAGGTGATCGCGCCGTCGGGCTTCATGCAGCACTCGGTATCGGAGAACGTGATTGGCGGCGCGGCCATGGCCCGCCGCGCGCAGTTCCAGTTCGGCCCCACGCTGACCAAGGGTGCCGATGGCCAGGTCGATGCCGGCCTGGGCAAGACCGTGCCGCGCTCGCCGCCGAGCCTGATCGCGCCCACCATGACCATCAGCCAGGCGCACGAGATGCACGTGATCGACGGCATCGAGATCGAGTTCCAGCTCACGCCCGAAACCGAGGCGCCGTCGGAAATGCATTTCTATTTTCCGGCCGAGCGCGCGCTGAACCTGGCCGAGAACGCCACCCACAACCTGCACAACCTGTGCCCGCTGCGCGGCGCCCAGGTACGCGATGCGCTGGCGTGGTCGAAATACCTGCATGTGGCCCTGCACCGTTACGGAGCGCGCAGCGATGTGATCCTGGCGCAGCACCATTGGCCTACCTGGGGCAACACGCGGGTCTGCCAGTTTCTGGCCGAACAGCGCGACCTCTACCGGGTGATGCACGACCAGACGGTACGCCTGATGAGCCATGGCCTGAAACCGGCCGAGATCGCCGAAGGCCTGACGCTGCCGGACGGCCTGGCCAAACGCTGGCACGCACGGGGTTATTACGGCACCCTGTCGCACAACGTGAAGGCGGTGTACCAGCGTTATCTGAGCTGGTACGACGCACACCCGGCGAACCTGCACAACCTGCCGCCGGTGCCGGTAGCCCACAAATACATGGATTACATGGGCGGCATCGAGGTGGTGCTGCAGCGCGCGCAGGCCGACTTCGATCGTGGCGAATACCGTTGGGTGGCCGAGGTGATGAAACACGCGGTGTATGCGCATCCGGATCACGGCGCAGCGCGCGAACTCGCGGCACAGGCTTTGGAGCAGATGGGTTTCCAGGCCGAGTC
>JANOTG010000121.1:0-5887 GCA_031416215.1 Betaproteobacteria bacterium | reverse complement strand
GCTGTGCGCCAGCAGCGGGTTGCCGCTGCGCTCGGCCAGCACGGCCATGTCTTTTACCGAGCCAGGGTCGGTGGACACCACCCGCAGTATCTGGCCGGAAGTCATCGCGGCCAGCGCCTTCTTGGCCCGGATGATCGGCATCGGACACGGCAGTCCCGAGGCGTCGGCTTCCGTTGTGAATTCCATCCAGGGTCTCCGTGGTCGGCTGATCGCCGGTTAAATCGCATTTTCTCCGATGTCGCGTTGCATGGTTGCGACAGTGCCTTGTGCAGAACTGAATCCACCCCCGTGTAAACCCGTAGCAGCAAACCTTGAAACTACTATATATTCGTAATTGCAAATATTCAGACATAACGAACCATGGTTGCCACTTCTCCTGCCGGCCGCTTGCGCCTGGCGCCAGAGAACTTCCTGAGCCCACAGGATGTGCGGCTGGTTGCCGAGCAGGCACGCTCGGGCCGACGCGACTTCCTGCGCGGCGCCTTCGCGGCGGCATCCGCAGGCATGGCTGGTGCTGCCGCATTGGCGCAGACCACCGCGACGGCGGGGGACCCGAACATTCTGGAGTTGCCCGAACACTCTCGTGGGCTGGGTCAGGGTGTCGCCACCGACGGTTACGGCAAACCCTCGCGCTTCGAGGCCAATGTGCAGCGGCGACCGAGCCCGGGCTTGACACAAACCGCCCAGTCGTCAGTGTCCTTTGCGCCGCTGCAGTCGATGTTTGGAATCGTCACGCCCAGCGGCCTGCACTTCGAGCGGCACCATCAGGGCTGGTGGGACATCGACCCGTCACGGCACCGGTTGATGGTCAATGGCTCGGAGCCCGGCATGGTCAGGGCAGCGCTGGTCTTCACCATGGACGACTTGATGCGTCTGCCGTCGGTGTCGCGCTTTCACTTTATCGAGTGTGGCGCCAACACCGGCATGGAGTGGGGCAATGTGGCGGTGCCGACCGCGCAATACACACACGGCATGTTGTCGTGCAGCGAATTCACCGGCGTGCCCCTGATCACGCTGCTGGAGAAGGCAGGTGACGATGTGCGGCGTGGCAAGTACGTGCTGGCCGAGGGAGCTGACGGGTCGTCGATGACCCGCACCATCCCGATGTCACAGATCCGCTCTGGCGAAGTGCTGGTGGCTTATGGCCAGAATGGCGAGATGCTGCGCCCGGAAAACGGTTATCCGCTGCGCCTGGTGGTGCCAGGTGTTCAGGGGGTGAGCTGGGTCAAGTACCTGCGCCGCATCGAGGTGGGCGACAAACCCTATGGCACCAAGGACGAGGCGATCCATTACCTCGACTTGATGCCCGACGGGCGGCACCGCCAATACACCAGCATCCAGGAGTGCAAGAGTGTGGTGACCACGCCGTCGGGTGGTCAGGTGTTGCTGAACAAGGGTTTTTGCAGTATCACGGGTCTGGCCTGGTCCGGACGCGGCAAGGTGCGCCGTGTCGACGTGTCGGTGGATGGCGGGCGCAACTGGAGTGCGGCACGACTGCAGACACCGGTGCTGGACAAGTGCCTGACGCGTTTTAATCTCGACTGGGTGTGGGACGGCAAAGCTGCCATCGTGCTGAGCCGTGCCACCGATTCGACCGGACAGGTGCAACCGACCTACCGGGAAAACCGCGCGGTGCGCGGCAGCCGGTCGATCTACCACAACAACTCTTTGCAGTCGTGGCTGGTGCAGGAAAACGGTGAGGTGAAAAATGTGCAATTGGCGTGACCGGTTGCGCCTTGTCGTATCGGCCTGCCTGTTGTCGGCGCTTGTGGCAATGCATGGTTTTGCCGCGGCGACAGAGCGGTTTCCTGGCATCGGGCGCCCTGCGACGGCGAGTGAGGTGGCGGCCTGGGACATCGACGTGCGGCCGGACTTCAAGGGCTTGCCAAATGGCTCCGGGTCAGTGGCTGCCGGCCAGGATGTGTGGGAAAACAAATGCGCGTCCTGTCACGGCGTCTTTGGTGAGTCAAACCAGGTCTTCACCCCGATTGTGGGTGGAACCACGGCGGAGGACATCCGCACCGGCCGCGTGGCGCGTCTGACCGATGCCGCCTATCCGGGGCGCACCACCTTGATGAAACTGCCCACCTTGTCCACGTTGTGGGACTACATCAACCGCGCCATGCCATGGAATCAGCCCAAGTCGCTCAGCGCCGATGAGGTCTATGCGGTGACGGCTTTTATTCTCCACCTGGGCGATGTGGTGCCGGCCAACTTCACCTTGTCCAACCAGAACATGGCCCAGGTGCAGGCACGTTTGCCCAATCGCCTCGGCATGACGACCTCCCACGCGTTGTGGCCCGATGCCAGCCTGGGCGGCATCACCAGGCCAGACGTGCTGGCGCGCGCCTGTGTGCGTGATTGCCTTCCTGTCGCCGCAGTGTCTTCGAGTCTGCCGGATTTCGCGCGTAACCAGCACGGCAACCTGGCCGAGCAGAACCGCCTGGTGGGGCCACAACGCGGCGCGGACACCAACCGTGGTGAGCTGCGCCAGGCGCTCGTCACCGGTGCAAGTGCGGGGGCGCCGGCTCCCGTTGTGCCCGTCGTGGCCGCCAAGCCGGTGCCGGCGGCTGACGGTGGCACCAAGGTGGCGATTGCGCTGGCGGGCAAATATGCCTGTACGGCCTGCCACGGCATGGCGCAAAAGATCGTTGGCCCCGGCTTTTCGGAAATCGCCAGAAAACATGCCGGCAAGACCGAGTATCTAACTGGCAAAATACGCGAAGGTGGTTCCGGCGTGTGGGGTCCGATTCCTATGCCATCCCAGACCTTGAGCGAGGCCGATGCGCGAACCATTGCCGTGTGGCTTGCCGCTGGGGCGGCGAAGTGACCATGCCTAGAGCGAACCGCACCTATTCTTACCTAGAGGAGATCATCATGCAAAACCGTCGCAAGACACTGCAGCACAGCGCCATCGTGGCCGGTTTGTTGGCCGGCACCGGATTGTTCCCCATCGGAGCATTCGCCTTCAACGCGAAAGCGTTCGAGGCCAAGACCATGGTCGAGGCGCTCAAGGCACTGGGTGCCGGGGCACCGGTGGAGAGCCGGGATGTGACCATCACCGGGCCCGATATCGCCGAGAACGGCGCCGTGGTGCCGCTGGGCGCCAGCACCAGCCTGGTTGGCGTCAAGCAACTGCTGCTTTTGGTTGAGAAAAACCCCAGCGTGCTGGTGGCAGCATTCGGTGTCACCGACAGTGTGGAGGCGAATATCCTGACCCGCGCCAAGATGGGCCAGTCATCCGATGTGTATGCAGTGGCCATCATGAACGATGGCCGCGCACTGTTTGCCAAGAAGGAAGTCAAGGTCACGCTGGGTGGTTGTGGCGGTTGACGCCCCGACTGCTCACAACAACTTCCTTCACTCAATCACATTTTCAGGAGTTCACCATGGCAGATCCGATGCGCATCCGGGCCCAGGTTGCTGGCGCCAACGCCACCGTGCGGGTATTGATGGCCCACGAGATGGAGACCGGCCAGCGCAAGGACGCAGCTGGCAAGACCATTCCCGCTTGGCATATCACCGACGTCAGCGCCACCCACAATGGCAAGAACGTGCTGAGTGCCGAATGGGGCCCGGGCGTTGCCAAGAATCCGTTCCTTCAGTTCACGGTAAAAGGTGCCAAGGCAGGCGACAAGATTGCCGTCACCTGGAAAGACAACAAGGGTGACTCGCGCACCGACGAAGCCACAGTGACCTGAACGGCGGCAACCACAAAAACCAGACGGAGACAGGTCGATGAAAATATTCAAACCGCTTGCGGCGCTGTTGTGGTGTGTTGTTGCCGGGAGCCCGGCGCTGGCGCAGAAGTCGGCCGCCGATGGCATTGCCGAATACCGTGCCATGCTGGCGGATGGCAACCCCGCCGACCTGTTCGAGGCCAAGGGCGAGGGCTTGTGGAAACAGAAACGCGGCCCGAAGAACGCGTCGCTGGAACAGTGTGACCTGGGCAAGGGCCCTGGCGTGGTGAAAGGCGCATTTGTCGAGTTGCCGCGTTATTTCGCCGATACCCAGCGCGTGCAGGACATGGAGTCGCGTCTGCTGACTTGTATGGAGACCCTGCAGGGCTTCAATGCGGCGGAAGTGGCCAAGACACCTTTTGGCCGCGGCGAGCAGGTCAATGTCACCGCGTTGACGGCCTTCATCTCGGCCGAGTCGCGCGGCATGAAGTTCAACCTGCCCAACAACACGGTGCAGGAGAAGACCATGTATGAGGTTGGCAAGCGGGTGTTTTTTGCGCGCTCTGGCACCCACGATTTCTCCTGTGCCTCCTGCCACGGCGAGGATGGCAAACGCATCCGCCTGCAGGATTTGCCGAATCTGACGCAGAACCCGGGTGCTGGCACCGGCTTTGGCGCCTGGCCGGCCTACCGCGTGTCGAACGGGCAGATGTGGGGCATGCAGCTGCGACTGAACGACTGTTACCGGCAACAGCGGTTTCCCTATCCATTGTTTGGCAGCGATGTGACCATTGCCCTGGGCATGTACCTGGGCGTGAACGGCAAGGGTGGCGAGTCGATCGCACCGGCCATCAAGCGATAAACGGGCAACACCATGAAAACTCTTGTACGTGTCATGTCTCTGGCCAGCCAGCTGTTGCTGGTGTCCTGTGCCCTGGTGCCACCAGCCGCCGAACTGGACAAGCTCACCGCCGACATTCTCAAGGCATCGTTTCGCGCCGAAGCGCTGGTGGGCCTGGACCGGCTGGTGCAGGACGACGCGAATCGCGAGTGCAGCGCCGCCGATGTGGCCGGCAAGCCGATCGATGCCAAGCTGGCCGAGGCCATCGAGGCGGCGAACCGCAAGGTGATCCGCTGGCCGAGTGACGGCAATTTCATAGGCGACTGGCGCGAGGGCGAAAGAATCGCCCAGAGCGGGCGCGGCCTGACCTGGACTGACGACGCCAATCAGGCCAATGGTGGCAATTGCTACAACTGCCACCAGATCGACAAGAAGGAGTTGTCCTACGGCACCATCGGCCCGAGCCTTTACAACTACGGCAAGTTGCGCGGCGTGACAGACACTGCCAGTGCCAATGCGCGCCCGATCGTGGAATACACCTGGGGCAAGATCTGGAACGCCAAGGCGTACAACGCCTGTTCCAACATGCCGCGCGCCGGCCACACCGGCATATTGAGCGAGGCGCAGGTGCGCCATGTGGTGGGCCTGTTGCTCGACCCGAAGTCGCCGGTCAACCAGTAGCCGGCCGCTGACCTGAAAGGGCTGCATGGCTGCGGGCCGGTGGCAACCGCTGGCCTGATTTCTTTTTGACCTCTTTGATGCCGCCGCCATGAATCTTTCCAAACGCGAATTTTTCCAGGTCTTGGGTGCTGCCACCATGGCAGGCATGGCACTGGGGCGGCATGCTGACGCCTCGGCAGCAGGTGCCGCGGAGAAGCTCTACGACATCCCGCGCTTTGGCAACGTGTCTTTTCTGCACATGACGGACTGCCATGCGCAGCTCAAACCGATCCACTTTCGCGAACCCAGCGTCAACCTGGGCTTTGGCAGCATGCAGGGGCGCCTGCCGCACCTGGTGGGCGAACATCTGTTGCGCACGGCTGGTGTGCGGCCCGGTACGGCGCAGGCCCATGCCCTGACCTACCTGAACTTCGAACAGGCGGCGCGGCGTTACGGCAAGGTGGGTGGTTTTGCCCATCTGGCCACACTGGTCAAACGCATGAAGGCGAGCCGGCCCGGCGCCCTGCTGCTCGACGGTGGTGACACCTGGCAGGGCTCGGCCACCGCGTTGTGGACCAAGGGCCAGGACATGGTGGAGGCCAGCAAACGTCTCGGCGTGGACCTGATGACCGGGCACTGGGAGTTCACGCTGGGCATGGAGCGGGTGAAGGAGATTGTTGAGCGCGACTTTGCCGGCAAGATCGAA
>JANOTG010000120.1:0-1636 GCA_031416215.1 Betaproteobacteria bacterium | reverse complement strand
GGTGGCTGTTGTCGGTGTTGATGCGCAGCTGATGGACGACCTCGAAGTGGTTTTTGCACCAATCCTTGATGTTCACCAGCGTGTAGTTCAGCGGCGTGCCGTCGTCGCGGGTGAAGGCATTGATGCCGCGCAGGGTCTTGGCAGCGGTGTAGACATCTGGGGTGACGATTTCATCCAGAAGCCTGGCGAACTCGGCTTGGGTCAGCTTGACCCGGTTGAGGGCCTCGAACCTCTCCCGGAAGTTCTTTTCCAGTGCGGCGCGATCGCGGATGTCGTTGCGATATTCGTACTTCAGGTTCTGAAGCTTGCCAATGAAGCCGTATTCGATGTGCTCTTCCTTGACGACGGGGCTCGGTGCTCCGGACGGCGGATCGAAGGTGAACTTGGATGAGGGCATGAGGAAGGAGCGGACGTTGGCGATGAACCAGAAGGCAATGCGGGTGGCAGGTTGCTCTGGATTGTGACCGTTGGCCTATGCAGTACAGCGTCTTGAATGCATCTATTGTGGGGCGATTTGGCCCGGCACAGGATAACGAGCGTTTGAAGACCACCGCCGCTGGATCCATCGTACTCAAGCTGAAGACCCCGTGGTGCGACGGCACCACGCACCTGCTTGTGTCGCCGCTGGAGTTCACGCAGCGGCTGGCAGTCCCGGTGCCAAGGCCACGGCTACAGCCGCATCGCACCAGAATGACCCGTTGTTGATTTTGCCGAACCAGATCAGCGAGCGATGGCACATGCTCCTGACCAGTATTCTCAATTTGCCCTCGGGCTTGGCTTGATACCGACGTATTTGCCATCCACCGTTCGGGCCGCCCCCGGTGACCCACCGCCAAACCTCGCGCGCGATAATCCCCCCATGACCGCGCCCACCCCCGCCGCCTACTCCCAAACCCTGGGCATCCAGGCCCGCGCCGCCTCCACGCTGATGGCGCGCGCCAGTGCCGCCACCCGCAGCGCCTGCCTGCGCCGCCTGGCCCAGCTGCTGCGCGACAACACCGCCCCGCTGCAGGTTGAAAACCAGAAAGACCTGGACCGCGCCACCGCCGCCGGCCTCGCCGCGCCGATGGTCGACCGGCTGAAGCTCACCCCGAAGGTCATCGACACCGTGGCCCAGGGTTGTGAACAACTCGCCGCCATGCCCGACGTGATCGGTGACATCATCGGCATGAAAGAGCAACCCAGCGGCATCCGGGTGGGCCAGATGCGCGTGCCGATCGGCGTGTTCGCGATGGTGTTCGAAAGCCGCCCGAATGTCACCATCGAGGCCGCCAGCCTGTCCATCAAAAGCGGCAACGCCTGCATCCTGCGTGGCGGCTCGGAGGCGATCGATTCCAACCGCGCGCTGGCGCGCCTGGTACAGCAAGCCCTGACCGACAGCGGCCTGCCACCCGACGGCGTGCAGCTGGTGCAGACCACCGACCGCGCGGTGGTGGGCCACCTCATCACCATGCCCCAGTATGTTGACATGGCCATCCCGCGCGGCGGCAAGGGCCTGATCGAGCGCATCAGCCGCGAGGCCAAGGTGCCCGTGCTCAAGCACCTGGACGGCAACTGCCACGTGTACGTGGACGACCCGTGTGACATGACGATGGCGGTCCGTATTGCCGACAACGCAAAGACCCAGAAATACAGC
>JANOTG010000119.1:0-4249 GCA_031416215.1 Betaproteobacteria bacterium | reverse complement strand
GCGAGGCACTGGGCGCCACCCCCACGCCGCTGGCATTTGGCGAGGTCTATCTGGGGCTCAAGACCGGCACCGTAGACGGCCAGGACAATCCCTTGCCCTCGGTTCGCGCGGCCAAGTTTTACGAAGTAACCAAACAGATCGTGCTGACCAGCCATCTGACCGACGGCATCTTCATCGCCCTGTCGAACAAGAGCTTCAACGGTTTGAACTTCGCACAAAAGCGCAAAGTCGCCGACGCTGCCAAGGCAGCCATTGCGTTCAACAACGACAACCGCATCAAGGAAGAGGCGCAACTGGTGGACTTCTTCAAGAAAGAGGGTCTGCAGGTGAGTACACCCGACGTCGAGGCCTTCCGCAAGACCGTCCAGGCCGCTTACCAGAACTCGGAATACGCCAAGGTCTGGCCCAAGGGCCTGGTTGAACGCATCAACGCCGTGCGGTAAGCCTGGTGCGTGGTCTCAGGGCCGCCGCCAACGCGGTGGGTGGTGGCCTGTTCCTGTTGTTGTTTGTGGTCTTCATAGTGCAGATCACGGCACGCTTTGCCTTCAACAAGCCGATGGCCTGGACTGACGAGGCGGCGGTGATCCTTTATATCTGGACCATCCTTTGGGCTGCCGCGTTTATCGTGCCGGAGCGCGAGCATGTGGTGTTCGACTTGGTGTGGAACAGCGTTGGCCTGCGCTCGCGCCGCGTGATGCGTATTGCCGGCAACCTGCTCATAGGTGGTCTGGCGCTGGCCAGCCTGCCCGGCACCTGGGACTATGTGCGCTTCATGGCGCGCGAAGGTACGCCGGTGCTGGGCCTGCCATTCATGTGGGTGTTTCTGCCCTTTGTATTTCTCATGCTGGCATTGGTCGTGCGTTGCGCCTGGGCGATCCACAACGCCTGGCGTGGTGTCGGCCTGGATGCCGAACTGCGCCTGTAGCCCGACCATGCGATGAACCTTGCACTCACGATCCTGCTGTTGGTGCTGGTCAGCGGCATGTTGCTGCGCATGCCTATCGGGTTTTCCATGCTGGTCTCCGGCATCGCCTATCTGCTGGTCAAGAAACAGGACATCGGCCTGATGGCCGAGCAGGTCGGCAACGGCCTGTACAACAGTTATGTGTTGCTGGCGGTACCGTTGTTCGTGTTTGCGGCCAACATCATGAATGCTGGCACCGTGAGTGAACGTATCTTCGACTTCTGCCGCATCCTGGTTGGGCGCATGCGCGGCGGTCTGGCCCAGGTGGACATCCTGGTCAGTGTGGTCTTCTCCGGCATGAGCGGAAGTGCCATTGCCGATGCCGCCGGCCCTGGCCTGGTGACAATCCGCCAGATGCTGAAAAAGCCGGGTTACACGCGCGGCTTTGCCGCTGCGGTGGTGGTGGCCAGCGCCACGCTGGGCCCGATCATTCCGCCCTCGATTCCCATGGTGATTTATGCCCTGGTTTCCGGTGCATCCGTGGGCGCCCTGTTTCTCGGTGGGGTGGTGCCGGGCCTGTTGATGGCCGCCTTGATGATGGTGGTGGTGCACATCATCGCGGTGCGGCGCGACATGCCGCGCGACGAACCCGTGCCGCGCGCCGAATGGCCCGGCCTGTTGTTGCGCGGCATTTTGCCGCTGTCCATGCCCATTGTCCTGCTGGGCGGCATCTACTCGGGTGCCTTTACACCTACGGAGGCGGCGGCGGTTGCTGCCCTGCACGCCCTGGTGCTGGCGCTGCTGTTCCGGGCTCTCAGCTGGCGCAGCTTCTGGGGCGTGGTACTGGAGTCAGCCCGCAGCAGTGCCGTGATCACCATCATCCTGGCCGGCTCCTTTATCCTGAACTACGCCTTCACCGCCGAAGGTGTGCCGCAGGCGATGGCGTCATGGGCACAGGGCATGCAACTGTCGCAGGTCAAGTTTCTGCTGTTGGTCAACCTGATGTTTCTGGTGCTGGGTTGTTTCCTCGACGTGTCGGTGCTGTTGCTGGTGTTTGTTCCGATCCTGATCCCGGCCGCCAAGCTGCTGGGTATCGATCTGGTGCATTTTGGCGTGCTGGTGGTGCTCAACATGATGATCGGCCTGATCACACCACCCTTTGGCATGTTGCTGTTTGTCACCAAGGCGCTGACTGGTATTCCGATCGGCGAGATGCTGCGCGAAGGCTGGCCATTCCTGCTCATGCTGCTGCTGCTGCTGCTGGCACTGACACTGTTTCCGCAGATCGTGTTGTGGTTGCCGCAAACCATGGGGTACGGCGTCGCCAAGTAGCAGCGATGCCGACGCAGATGCAACATCGGCACGATTTCCTGCGCGGTATCGTGCCCAGCATGAACACGCCCTTCCTGGCGGATGGCACCATCGACACCGCGGGCCTGCGCCGCTGCACCGAGGCGACGTTGCAGGCCGGGGTGGCAGGTTTGCTGATATTGGCGGTCGCTGGTGAGACCGGCGCGCTCAGCGCGACCGAAAAGCGCCTGGTGGCGCACACCGTGCTGGATCAGGTGGCGCAGCGTGTGCCGGTGATAGTCGGCTGCAGCAGCGCGCAGCAAGCGCAGCGGCTGGCCCTCGCCGCCATGGCGCTGGAGCTGGATGCTCCAGCCATGTTGTGCCAGGCACCGGCCGGCCTGCACGGTACGGCATTGCTGGCGCAGATGGAGGCCATGGCAACGGTCGGCCCGCCGCTGCTGATGCTGCAGGACCTCGACTTTTCCGGCCCTGGGCTGCCGCTGGACGACATCCTGTTGCTGCACCGGCAGCTGCCGGCCTTTCGCTGCCTGAAGATCGAGGTAGCGCTGCCTGGCCCCAAATACAGCGCGGTGCTGGAGGCGACACAGGGCGCTGTCCATGTCAGCGGTGGCTGGGCCGCGGCACAGATGATGGAAGCCTTGCACCGCGGCGTACATGCTTTCATACCCACTGCGATGGACCGCATCTACGTGCACATCTACCGGTTGTTTGCAGCCGGCCAGACGGACGCGGCGCGTGTCCTGCATGCCCAACTGGCACCGGTGCTGGCATTTTCAAACCAGCATATCGATATCAGCATCCGCTTCTTCAAACACCTGCGTCAGCGCGAGGGCTTGTTCCAGACCGCCATCTGCCGTGACGGAGTTGCGCCGCTGGACCGGTACCAGGAGCGCGAGATGGAGGTCAACCTGCAACGCGTGGTGCAACTTCAGGATTCGCTGCCGCGCGACAGTTAAGGCACCGCGGCGTGGTCCGCGCTGCGTGGCCGCGTGTCGGCCAGGCCCGGCTACCATGTCACGCGGCCTGGCCAGGAGCACCACACAGATCGGGAAACGGCGAGACGTCGAGCGCGGCCGGGCGATTGCGACCAGTAAATACAGCATCGCAGTAGTCGAGAAATACCATCCAGTCCGCATGGCCATGGTCATGACCTCCTTGGCGAAACGAGATCGCCAATGCCTGCCCGGCGCCCAGAAACTCGTAGACGCGCCGCGCCGCACAATGGGTATGCCAGGTGCCTTCGGGGTTGGCCCAATGGTCCCCCAGGGCTTCGGTGGTCAACAAGGCGCGCGGCGCGACCAGCGACTTGAGGAAATGCTGGTCAAAGGGCAGGTCATGCGCCCGGCCGGCATACGCGGCGAGACCGGCACCAAACCAGTGCGGGAAGTTTCGGGTCACATCGGCCAGCGTTTCCGACCCGGCGGGTTGCCACCTGAAACAACCCGCTCCCGCGGCGCCCGAGTTGTTGGCACTGGTCAGCGCAATACGGGTGTCGGTGGCGCCAGCCAGCAGCGCCGCCTTGCCACCACGCGAATGGCCCACGATGGCGATCGCCTGGCTGTTGATGCAGTCCAGCGTCACCAACGCATCGATAGCGCGGTGGTAGGCCCAGGCCCAGGCGCGCAGCGCACCACAGTCCAGGCCGTCGAAAAACGGCCCGCCATGTTGCGGCGCCTGCTGGCCCGCCTTGTCGGCCGACACCTCGACCCGATTGAATTGTGCGAACACATAACCACGGCGCAAGACATCTTCCACCACCGCGTCAGTGGCATAGGGCCAGCAGCCATCGCCGTTGAGCACCACCGGGAACGCACCCGCACCTGGTGGCACAAAAACCCGCAATATGAACGCTGCGGTACCGTCGACACCAACCCGGCAGGACAACAGACGGGCGCCCTGCAGGCGCCGCACCGGGGCAACGTGCAGCACGTCGCAATCGACGGCTTTGGGCGCCGGCGGCAACATGCCATAGGCTAGCGGCAGCATCCGGGCCGCGAGTTCCAGTCGCCGCGCAGGCCATTGCGCGGGCGCGCG
>JANOTG010000118.1:0-2932 GCA_031416215.1 Betaproteobacteria bacterium | reverse complement strand
GAAAACCGAAGACTTATCCACAGCCGCATTGCACGGTTTTAAACTGCAATGGGTGGGGTCAATATTGGACGGAAAGATGGGGTCAAGTTTGGATGGAAATCAACAGCCTGGCCTTTTCTTCCTGCTATTGACGGCAGGATCGGATAGTAGATTCTGTCGGGTCATTCCTACCCCCTTTTGCGGGAGGAGTCCGTCTAACTGAACAACCCTCTATTTTACCCACATTTTTAACTGAATTGCAATGGAATTGGCTGCATTTCGTTGGATTCTGAAGCGACAAAATAGTCCGCAACTTGTTGTTTAGAAACGGATTTTGGATTCTATTGGATTTCGTTGGATTGATGGCCAGTTATAATCCGTTGTCGTCCACTCCGCCAAGGTTATGTTTTTTGCCCATCAATGCGGTACGAAACGAACCCCTCAAAGCCCCTATCCACGGGGCTTTTTGTTTTCCGGTGTTCAACAAGCATCGCTGCCAGCCGTAGCCAGTGTGGGTGGTGTTTGGTGTGGAACTTGTCGTCCCGCCGGTGATCCATCAGTGCATGCATGTTCCCCGTCGCTCGCGCTGGTTGCGCTGGCCTGCCGCAGCAGCGGGCTTGGTTATCGTGTTGTTGCTGGGGCCCTTGAGTGTCATGGCGTTTGGCGATATTGACTTGCAGACGCCCTGGCACCAGACCCGTCGCGACAGCACCGGCCAGGCACCAGACCCCGGGCAGGAGCACGAGGCCGTGGTGCAGGTCTACGGCGCGCGCACGGTGCGTTGGCGGGGTGCCTTCGCCATCCATCCGTGGATTGCAGTCAAGCGCTCCGGCGCACAGCAGTACACAACGTACCAGGTGATCGGCTGGCGCGCCTACCGCGGTGGCAATGCGTTGGTGGCGTCCGAGAGCCGGGTGCCCGATGCGCGCTGGTTTGGCGCCCAGCCGCTGTTGTTGGCGCAGCGCCGCGGGCCAGGGGTTGACGCCCTGATCGACCGCATCGAGGCCGCCGTGGACCGTTATCCCTGGGGCACGGCCTACCAGCTTTGGCCCGGACCGAACAGCAATACCTTTGTCGCGTATGTTGCCCGGCAGGTGCCCGAACTGGGGTTGGACCTGCCGCCGACGGCCATCGGCAAGGACTACCTGGGGCCCGACACGTTCGTCGCACCGGCAACCAGCGGCAGTGGCTGGCAGGTTTCCCTGTGGGGCCTTGCGGGCGTGACGGTGGCGCGCGAGGAAGGGATCGAGCTGAACCTCATGGGCCTGGGTTTTGGCCTGGACGTCAACGATGCCAGTGTGCGCCTGCCCGGGCTGGGCAGATGGCCCGGCAATGCGCCCAGGACTGCGATCCACTGATGGCACACTCCGGCCGAAAGTCTGCGGCCCGGCGTAATAGCCACCCACGCAGCGTGCTCACGCGGCCTGCAGTACGGCGTCGAATTCGCTCCTGCGCTGCACACTCAGCGCGCAGATGCGCTGGCACAACAGGCGTCTGAAGGCGCCGGCATCTGCCGCGCTGGCATCGGCCGATCGCATGTTGCGTACCAGCGGGTGGTCAGCGCGCAGTGACTGTGGCCCGAAACCAGGCGCAAAAATCCGCGCGGCGCCGGGCACGATGGAGAAGTAAGCTCCAAGCCGTGGCCCGGCCAGGGCGGCCAGCTCGGGCGTCAGGCAGACCACATGTGCCATGCCGCGGACCGCTTCGGCCAGCCCACGCGGGTCCACACCGTAAAAGCGTGAGTTCGGCCGGTTTGCCAGGGCGATCACCGGCAGGGTGCGATGGGCCGACAACACATGGCCACAAAAGGCCGCCAACTGGTCGGCGTCGTCAATGTTGCGCGGCGCTCCCAGCACTGCCACGGTGCCGTCCTGCAAGCCCAGTTGTTCCACCCATGCACCAAGCAGGCGCGGCGGCGCGATCACGGGCGGTGCATCGGCCAATTCGGTGCACGAGGTTTGCAATGCCACCACGTCGACGCCTTGCCGGTCCGCCACCACCGCGCGTGTCATCCAGGAGCGCCCGCCGCGCTTCTCCTGAAACGCCACCGCCAGGGTCCAAACCGACCCGTCGCTGTTGCGATGGGCCGCCAGCTCCTGTCCCGGCAGGGCGCATTCGACATGGCGCTGTTCACGATGTGGCGGCGACGGCAGCAGGCGGGGCCATTTGCTACCTACCCATTGCCACACCAATTCCTGTGCGTGGCGGCGATTGGCAGGTGAGTGGTCGGCGCCACGCAACGTGGAGCGTACGACCGTGCGCAGCCCGCGCTGGGACGGGTTTGCAAGGGGAGCGGGTGGGTGTGGTGCGAGCATCTGTGTGTCGGCGTAGTGGGCAGAATTGTCAACGCATGATGCAATTTCTGCGCCATAGGCCTGCCCGTGCCACAGAAGGCTAATCAGTTTGCTCCGCGCCGAGATACGCGAGTGCACATGGCGCGTGCCGCCGGTGCAGCGACCTGGTCTGGCTTCCGATGCACCGGACAAGTGCCCGGTGCGGTGCATCGCCTTGGCGTTGTTGTACTACAGCCGTACAACAGCCATGGTTTCGGGCGTACACTGATCTGCAGCATGGCTTGCCCGGTCGATGCACAGGATGACCCGAGTCTCCGAGTTTGTTGGTGGCAAAAAAAGGCGGGAATCAGATGAAAAGACGCACCGCGGCGATCTCTGTTCTTGCGTTTGGTTGCCCTCTGCTTGCAATGGCACAGACCGAGCGCCTGCGTAGGATCGGCATCCTGGTGCCCACACCGGGCGACTCGACCCGGTATGCCTCGTTTCTGGCCGCCCTGCGCAAGCTCGGTTGGAACGAAGGCCAAAACCTGGCACTCGAATGGCGCTATGTGGAGGCGAAATACGACCGGGTGACTGCGATGACACACGAGCTGATCAACGCGGGCGCCGAAGTCATCGTCACCAATTCAACCCCGGCCGTGGTCAATGCCAAAAAGGCC
>JANOTG010000117.1:0-1605 GCA_031416215.1 Betaproteobacteria bacterium | reverse complement strand
ACGGCCGAGCGCGCATGCCGCCCGGCGTCGCCGAAGACGTTGACCAGCAGGTCCGAACAGCCATTGATGACCTTCGGATGGTCGCCAAAGGTGGGCGCCCCATTCACCATGCCCAACAGCTTGACGACGCGCCGCACCCGGCCCAGGTCACCCAGGGCCATGTGGGCCACCGCCAGCAGGTTCAACCCTGTCTGCCGTGCGTGGGTGTAGGCATCTTCCACGCTCACTTCGGTACCAACCTTGCCCGTCGGCACCGTTCCGTCCGGTCGCTTCGGCCCCTGGCCGGACAGGTAGAGGAAGCCGTTGGCCAGCACAAACGGCACATAGTTGGCGATCGGGACGGCGGGTGTCGGCAGCTCCAGGCCGAGGCCCTTCAATCGGTCATAGGGTGACATGCGTTTCTCCTTGTGAAACAAAAAACAGGGGGGGTTCAGACTTCCAGCAACACCGGTCGCGCCGTCTCGTCCAGCGGCCAGATCGGCCGATTGACGCGGGTGTAGGGCACGTCACGGTGGTCGCGCGGTATCGGCCCGCCCGAGTCGCAATACAGCACCTTCTGCGCCAATGGCGCAAACGCGGCGTGAAAGTGGTTGGTGGATTTCACCACCACGATGCGCTTGTCGGCCAGGGTCACACCCATTCCGGTGAACAGGTCGGCACCCATGGCCTGGGTACGCTTGGTGATCAACACCACGGAAATGCCGTCGAACTCGATGGCAGCACAGTCGCCCAGGGCGATACGCGCGTCGGCGAAGGCCTGGGACGCGTCCCGCACCAACGAGGTCACGGTCACCACGGCATCGATGGGCTGCCCCGAGGTGGGCGCGGTCTTGCCGCCAAATCGAAGCCGCAACCGTCCGCCCACGCCGGCCATGAAGCACAGCCGCACGGCCATCGGGTCCCACATCGGTGCCAGCGCCGCATCTTGCACGCCACGCTCGATCAGGCGGCGCAGGATCACGGTGGAGTCACCGGGCGCGCCACCACCCGGGTTGTCGGACGGGTCAGCCACCACCACCGGGCCGGTCTCCCGCAGCGCCAGGTCGATCACCGCATCCGGGTTGTGGTACGGCGGCAGGGTCTTGCCGCGCATGGCATAAAACTCGTCCGCCAACTCCCGTGCCAGCCGGTCCCCCTCGGCACGCCGGTTGTCAGTGACGACGAGGATGCGCGAACCCATCTCCGGCACATCCGCATACGGGAAACAATGCGCTGCCGACACCGACAACACGCCGTTGTGGCCTTCCAGGGCGCTCATCTTGTCCACGAAGGCGCGCATGGGCTGGATGGTGGTCGGATAGCTGCCGATCATGCGGCAGTCACACAACGACATGACGGGTTTTATCTTGCCCTGCACCGTCTGCAGGATGAGCTCGACCAGTTCCTCGCCGCGCGCCACGAAGTCGGTGTGCGGGAATTCCTTGAAGCAGATGATCACAGTCGCATTGCGTACCCGTTTGGCCGTCATATGGCAATGCGGGTCAAGTTCCACACCGATCGGCACCTGCGGCCCGACAATCAGACGCACGTGTTCGATCAGGTCGCCTTCACAGTCGTCATAACCGTCGGCCACCATGGCACCGTGCAGGCCGAGCAAAACGCCGT
>JANOTG010000116.1:0-9552 GCA_031416215.1 Betaproteobacteria bacterium | reverse complement strand
AGCCCCAGGGGCGGATGGTGCGTTCCACGCTGGCCTATGGTGTTACTGCAAATGTTGCCGGGCCCAGCGCACGATGTCCGCCGCACCCATGGCGCCCGGCTGGCGCGCGATCTCGCGGCCACCCTGGAACAGTGCCAGAGTGGGAATGCTTCGGATGTTGAAGCGTGCCCCCAGATTTTGCTCCGCCTCGGTATCGACCTTGGCCAGCCGCACCTGCGGCTCCAGCTGGGCGGCCGCCTGCTCGAAAGCAGGCGCCATCTGGCGACAGGGTCCACACCAGGGCGCCCAGAAGTCGACCAGTACCGGTATCTCGCCGCGCCCGATATGGCGCTCAAACGCCGCCTCGTCCAGCGCCACCGAATGCGCCGTGAACAGCGGCTGGTGGCACTTGCCACAGTCTGGCGCGTTGCCCAGGTCGGTTGTGGCGACCCGGTTCGTGGTGTGGCAATGCGGGCAAACGATGTGTTGTGATGTGGTCATGGGCGGACATTCAAAGGTGGGCGCGCAGGCACTGAATCGCCTTGCTATTTTTTTCATCTGGGGTTGTTTGACTGGTCTTCAATGCCCTGCTGCAGCCTCAAGTCACCCGGTCGAGCTGCCACACCATCCACAGCAGCAACAGGATCGCCAGCACGATGGTCGGCAAGATCGCGTCCAGGCCTGCAGCCGCACCCAGCAGACCCAGTGCCGCTGGCCCGCAAGCACCACCGATGTAGGAGAAGGCGACCTGCCGCCCGACTACGCTGCGCGCAGTCGCCGGATCAAAACGACGCGTCGTTTCATGCATCAGGGCTGGATACACCGGAGCGCAGCCCAGGCCCAGCAGCACCAGGCCCGCAAGCGACAGGGGATGCGGCAGGCCAGGCGCGGCAAACAGCAGCGCACCGACGAGGGCGACCACCAGGCCGGCGCGCACCAGACGCCGATTACCCAGCCGCACCGACACGAAACCCAACGCAAACCGGCCCAGCATGATGGCGCCAAAGAAACATGCGAGCCACCGTCCGGCGCTGCTGGCGGCCAGCCCGCGATGGTCAACCAATATGCTGGCCGCCCACAAGCCGGTACCAACCTCCACCGTCGCATACACCAGGTACAGGCTGGGCGCCAACCAGGTGGCCCAGCCGACCGGTGCCTGCTTGCGCAGCGGCTTGTCGAATGATCCGGTGCTGGCCGGCGCCACCGATCGTGCACGCCCCCACCAACCGATAGTCAGCAAAAAGAGCAGGGTCAAGGCCAGTTGCACCATTGCAATGATGCGGTAACCGCCTTGCCAGCCGCCAACACCCGCCAGGGCCTGCCCCATGACCAGCGGACCCATGGTGGCCCCCACAGCCCAGCACGCATGCAGCCAGTTCATGTGGCGTGACGAGTAGTGCTCGGCGACAAAATGGTTCATGGCAGCGTCGACAGAACCGGCGCCCAATCCCAACGGCACGGCCAGGCACAGAATCCAGCCAAAACTCGGCGCAAAGGAAAACCCCAGTAGCGCCACGCCGGTCAACAGACCGCTGATGGTCAACACCGCCCCGGTGCCCAGAAGCCGCAACACTTGGCCACTGGCGAAACCGGAAGCCGCCGAGCAAGCCGTGATGATGATCGTCACCAGCCCCGCGGCTTCCAGCGGCCGAGCGAAGTCGCCGCGCATGGCCGGCCAGGCAACACCCAACACACTATCGGGCAGGCCCAGGCTGATGAACGCCAGGTACACGACCGCCAGCAGGGTGGCGTGTCCCATCGGTTATCAGACCACTTTGGCCACCAGGGCGGCCAGCAGACTGAGCAAAACCGTCGTGGTCACCGGCAAGAACCATTCGCGCCCGAACAGGCGAAAACGAAAGTCGCCCGGCAATCTGCCAAAACCCAGCTTCTGCATCAAGGGCGAAAACCAGTTAATCAACAACAGCGCCAGGAAGATGACCAGCAACCAGCGAAACATGGCGTGTTGGAACTTGTCCGAAAATTCAGAGTGTGGCGCTGCGATCGCCCTGGGCGAAACCGATGGCATCCCATGGTTCGCCTCGGCACCAGGCGATGACCTTGAACAATTCGCCCATTTCGTGCTCCATTACCAATTTTTGCGCCATCACCCGCTGTTGCAGGCTGGCGCCCTGCAGCAATTCGGGCATGCCGCAGTTCATCAGGAATCGAGCCTGTGAGGTGTAACCCAGCAGCGTCAGCCCCTCTGGCACTGCCTCCTGCGCCGCCAGTGCCAGGCCGGTGAAATTGACATGCGCCGTGATGTCCTTGGCGCCGACCTGGGTCAGCGGGTCGGCGTCCACACTATGCGCCTGGTGACAGACCAGGGTGCCCATGGATCGCTGCGCATGGTAATACTCGCGCTCGGGAAAGCCGTAGTCGACGAGCAACAACACACCACGTTGCAAAGACTGCAGCAGAGTTCGCACAAAGGCTTCGGCCTGGGGGTGGATCTCGGTCAGGTAATCGTGTGTGCCCGCCACGTCGAGCGGCGGACGCAGCCGGGTCGCCCGGTCCTGCCAGACGAATTCGCCCAGTTCGTCGAGGCCCACACCACGCTCGTGCCAATGGCCGCCCATACGCGCCAGCAGGGTGACCGGCATGGCATCGAGCAGTTCGTTGCCAATCACCACAGCCTCGATCTGTTGCGGCAATTCCGTGACCCAGCGCAGCTTGGCAGCAAACGGTGCCAGGCGCGCCATTTGGCGTTGGCGCAACGAGCCGGAGAGATCCACAATGACGTATTCGTCCACGGCCTCACCGAGCGACTCCAGCAACTGCCCGGCCAGCGCGCCGGAGCCAGCGCCGAACTCCCAAACGGCGCGGGTGCCAGTGGCCTGCAACGCCTGCACCACCTGCGCGGCCAGGGCGCGACCGAAAAACGGGGACATTTCCGGGGCTGTAACAAAGTCGCTGCCCGCCGCCGACGGGAACAGGCCGAATTTCTGCCGCTCCCCGCTGTAGTAGCCCGATCCCGGGCTATACAACGCCAGCTCCATGAAACGCCCGAAACCGAGCCAGCCGCCGTTGGCCCGGATGACCTCCTGCAATTGTTGCGACAACGCGGTCGTTAAACTCGGGGCTGTTTCCATCTGAGCCCGGATTGTCCCTGAATGTCTGCCCCCGCCCGCACCGTACTCGTGACCGGATCGGCCAAACGCCTTGGCCGCGAGATCGCGCTTGCTCTGGCCCGGGCGGGATGGCAGGTGGCGGTGCACTACCGCGACTCGCTGGAGGACGCCACGCGCACCAGTGCCGAGTGCTCACGGCTGTCGGGAAACAGCGCCGTGTTTCGCGCCAACCTGGGCAATGAGGCGGCCGTGCGTAACCTGCTGCCGCGGGTGGTGGCCCATTTCGGCCACCTCGATGCGGTGGTCAATAGCGCCTCGACCTTCGAGCATGACACGGCGGCAAGTTTCGGATTTGCGGCCATGGACAAACACATGCGCAGCAATGCCGGCGCCGCCATCCTGTTGGCGCAAGCCCTGTACCAGCACCTGCAAGAGCGCGGCCAGGCCACGGCCGGCGACGAAACAGCCAAAACACCCGCGCCTCGCCTGGGTGCTGTGGTGAATCTGCTGGACCAGAAGCTGTGGAATCAGAACCCGGATTTCATGAGTTACACCTTGTCCAAGGCCGCCATGGAGGCTGCCACCACCATGCTGGCGCTGGCGCTGGCGCCCAGCGTGCGGGTGATCGGCGTGGCGCCGGGGTTGACCTTGACCAGCGCACTGTTGACACCGGAGCAATTCGCCGAACGCCACAAGATGGCATTGCTGGGCCAGTCATCGACACCGCAGGACGTGGCATCCACGGTGCGTTTTGCCCTGGAAAACCAGTCCATCACCGGCACCACGCTGCTGGTGGACGGCGGCCAGCACCTGATGCGCTTCGAGCGCGACTTTTCGCTGATGTAGCCGGTGCCGGCCAGCCTTCTATAAAAACTGAACATGAGCAATGCACGCGGCACCCAGATACTGACACTGACCGGCCTGCGGTTTGCCGCCAACCTGGGCATTCTGGAGGTCGAGAAAACCGGCCCGCAACCGATCCAGGTCGATGCCGAACTCAACCTCGGCACGCAGGCCCTGCACCCGGTGGACGACGAGATAAACCATGTGCTGGACTACCGCCGGGTGCGTCAGATCATCATCGACGACTGCACGGCGGACCACGTGAACCTGCTGGAGACCCTGATCGGCAAGCTGGCCCGCCGGCTCATGCTGCTACCTGGTGTGGTGGGTGTGCGGGTGAAGATTGCCAAGCTGGAAATCTTCGACGATTGCGAAGTGGCCATACGCGTGGAGACCGGACAGTGGTGATCACCATCGAGTCATCGGCCCCGGCCGCTACCACGGGCGCGAGCGACGCCCGTGCCATTCGCGAGGGCCACAAGCTGGAGAAAAGGCTTTGCCGCCAGGTAGGGCAAGCCATCATCGACTACAACATGATCGGTGAGGGGGACAAGGTGATGGTTTGCGTGAGCGGCGGCAAGGACAGTTACGCCATGCTGGACATCCTGCTCAAGCTGCAAGCCCGTGCGCCGGTACGCTTCGAGCTGATCGCCGTCAACCTGGACCAGAAGCAACCCGGTTTCCCCGAGCATGTATTGCCAGCCTACCTGCAGCAGCTCGGAGTGCCGTTTCACATCGAAAACCAGGACACCTACTCCATCGTGAAGCGGGTGATCGCCGAAGGCAAGACCATGTGCAGCCTGTGCAGCCGGCTGCGCCGCGGCATCCTGTACCGGGTGGCGGACGAACTCGGCGCGACCCGCATTGCCCTGGGGCACCACCGCGACGACATTCTGCAGACCTTCTTCCTCAACATGTTTTTTGGCGGCAAACTCAAGGGCATGCCACCCAAGCTGGTGAGTGATGACGGGCGGCACATCGTGATCCGCCCGATGGCCCTGGTGGCCGAGAAAGATCTGCAACGCTGGGCAGTGCAGCGCCAGTTTCCCATCATCCCCTGCACGCTGTGCGGCAGCCAGGTCAACCTGCAACGCAAGCAGATCGGTCAGATGCTGCGGGATTGGGAAAAATCACACCCCGGGCGCATCGAGAGCATGTTCAGCGCGCTGCAAAACGTCGTTCCCTCGCACCTGATGGACGGAACCCGGCATGATTTCCGGGGTCTGACCGCGACCGGGGTGCCAGACGCACAGGGAGACCGCGCATTCGATGCGGACGACCTGCCAACCGTTCCCGCCGGGACCGTGCCGATGGCGCGCTTCGAGGACTGATCTGGCGCCTGGCCGGTGTCGGACGCAGGTCCACAGGAGGTTTGGAATGAAATTTGCCGCCTTTCTCGCTGTCGGCTGTGCCCTGTTGTTGACGGCTTGCAGCGGCATGCGCCTGGTGGATTCCGACGTGACCGCCTTTGCCACCGGGCCGACCATCCCATTGGGGTCGGGTTATCGGTTTGAACGCCTGCCCTCGCAACAGACGATGCCGCAACAGAGCAGGGCACTGGAGTCGCTGGCCGAAGCGGCGCTGGCCAGAGCGGGCCTGCAGCGCAACGACGCGGCGGCTCAATACGCGGTGCAGCTCGACGTGCGTCTGGCGCGCGATCCGAGAGCACCCTGGGACGACCTCTACGAGGCCGAGGGTTATTTCGGGGACATGCGAATTGGCCCGCCGCACGGCGGCCTGCTGCGATCGCCGTCCTTCAGGCTGAACGTCGACCCCTACTACCGGCGCGAGGTTGCACTCGTGGTGCGCCGCTTGTCGGACGCGCAGGTCGTGTTCGAGACCCGCGCCAAACACGATGGCCGATGGCCGGATGACGAAGCGGTATTGGCCGCGATGCTGCAAGCCGCATTGCAGGGCTTCCCCAACCCGACTCCGGGCGTGCGCCGGGTGGTGTTGGAAATTCCACGCTGAGGCCTGGTGCGCAGCTGCGCGACCACCCGCGCCGCGCGGCGCGGTGGCCGTGTCCGGAGCACCCGTAGCCATAAAATAGTGCGATGCTGGCGACCCGGATCATTGCAGTACGCCATGGCGAAACGGCCTGGAATGTGGATACCCGCATTCAGGGACAACTTGACATACCGCTGAACGAGAAAGGCCGCTGGCAGGCGCAGCGCCTGGCGCGGGCGCTGGCCGCCAGCGAAACCGTGGACGCGATCTATTGCAGCGACCTGCTGCGGGCCTGGGACACGGCGCAGTCCATCTGCAACAGTGTCCATAAACCCGGCATCCATGCCACCGGCCTGCGGGAACGCGGCTTCGGTCGCTTCGAGGGCAAGACCTTTGTCGAACTCGAAGCCACCTGGCCTCAGGAAACCCTGCGCTGGCGCCAGCGCGACCCGGACTGGGCGCCGCCGCACGGTGAGTCGTTACGCGAGGTCACGTCGCGCGTGGTACACACCACCAACACGCTGGCGGCACAACATTTGGGTGAACAGATCGTGCTGGTGACCCATGGCGGCGTGCTCGACGTGTTGTACCGGCAGGCGGCCGGCCTGGACCCGTGTGCAGCGCGCACCTGGACCCTGGGCAATGCCAGCATCAACCGCCTGTTGTGGACGCCACAGGCATTGACCATCGTTGGCTGGGCGGACACCTCGCACCTGGACGACGAATGGCAGGACGAGGCCATGTCATGAGCCCGAGCCAGATCATCGTGCTCGCTACACCCGTGTTCCTGCTGATGATCGCCGGCGAGTACCTGCTGTCCGTGTCTCGCGGATGCCAGGTGTACCGGCTGAGTGACGCCATCAACAGCATCAGCCTGGGCGTATTGAGCCAGCTCAGCGGCCTCTTCACCAAGGTACTGGCCATCGGTATCTACAGTGCGGTGTATTACAGCGTTGCGCCATGGCCGGACCTGCCATTCTGGAGCACCTGGTACGGTGCCCTGCTGGCACTGGTGTTCTACGACTTTTGTTATTACTGGCTGCATCGAGCCGGCCATGAAGTCGGGGTGTTGTGGGCCGCGCATGTGGTGCACCACCAAAGCCAGCAGTACAACCTGTCCACGGCTTTGCGCCAGACCAGCAGCGGTGCCCTGCTGAGCTGGGTTTTTTATCTGCCGATGGCGGTTGCCGGTGTACCGCCGCTGATTTTTGGCATCGTCGCACTGGTGGACCTGTTGTACCAGTTCTGGGTGCATACCGAACTGGTGGGCAAACTCGGCTGGTTCGACCGCGTGTTCTGCGCACCCAGCAACCACCGTGTACACCACGCCATCAACGACCGGTATCTGGACAAGAACTACGGCGGCATCCTGATTCTGTGGGACCGCATGTTCGGCAGCTACTGCGAGGAGCGAGAACCCTGTGTCTACGGCACCCGCGGCGCCTTGCACAGCTGGGACCCGTTGTGGGCCAACACCGAGGTGTACTGGAGCTTGCTGCTGGCAAGCTGGCGTGCCAGAAGCTGGGCCGACAAGCTGCGCGTGTGGCTCAAACCACCCGGCTGGCAGCCGCCGGACCTCGCGCAGCGTTGGCCCAAACCGGCATTTGTGCTGCAAGAGGTGGCAGTGTTTGACCCGCCCCTGAGCACAGCCCGGGCCTGGTTTGCCGCCACCCAGTTTGTGCTGCTGCTGGGCGGCGTCTCGGCGGTCCTGTGGTTTGCCGACAGCTGGCCGACCTCACACACCGCCATCGCCAGTCTGGCCCTGTTGGCCTTTTATTGGGCCATGGGGGCGGTACTCCAGGGGCGCATCTCCATCATGGCGGCGCTGCTGGTGGACTGTGCCGTGCTGGCCACCGCGACCAGTGCCCTGGGGCTGACCGACGCACATTACCTGTTCAAACCCCTCACCATGGTGCTTGCGCTGGCCGTGGTGATCGAGCGAGGCCACGCGGATGCGCTCACGCCGCAGCACACCCTGTTGCTGGGCGCAGCTCTGCTGGCGTCCCTGCTGGGCGACGTCTTCCTGATGTGGCCCGGCAACTGGTTCATTCCAGGTCTGGCGGCATTCCTGGTGGCGCACCTTTTCTATCTGGCACTGTTTCGCCAAGGACAGTCCTGGTTCCCCAGCCGGACCGCGCTGGCCTTGTGCCTGGGATTCGGTGCATTGATGTTGGTCGGCCTGTGGAGTGGGCTGGGTGATGTCGGCCTCAAGGTGGCGGTGGCCATCTATGTAGTGGCCATTGGCCTGATGGCAGCACAAGCCGTGGGCCGGGCATCGAACCTCAGTGACGCCAGCTCCCGTGCCGTGGCGGCTGGGGCCGTCCTCTTCATGGTCAGCGACAGCCTGATCGCCATCAACCGCTTTGTCAGCACCCTGCCGCATGCGGCGTTGTGGATCCTTGCAAGTTATTACGCGGCGCAGCTCCTGATGGTAATGAACATGCGCGCCAGCCCGGCACGGCGCTGAAAGCCCGGGGGTCAGGCCGGACTGGCAAGAGCCACCACGGGCTCGTCGCGCGCAATGGCGCCGTCTATCAGCTCCACCACGCGGTCACACCGGGCCGCCAGCCGCGGGTCATGCGTGACCACGACGAACGAGGTGCCACGTTGCGCATGCATGCGGCGCAACTGCACAAAAACCTCGTCCGACGAGGCCGTGTCCAGATTGCCAGTGGGCTCGTCGGCCAGTACCAGGGGCGGGTCCAGCACCAACGCGCGGGCAATGGCGACACGTTGTTGCATGCCGCCGGACAATTCGAATGGCCGTTTGTCCATCGCCTTGGCCAAGCCGACGGCGGACAACAAGGCTCGGGCGTGCTCACGTTGCGCCGCGCTCACCTGACCGAAACTCAGCAGGAACGGCATGGTCACGTTTTCCAGCGCCGTGAATGCCGGCAGCAGATGGTGAAACTGGAACACAAAACCGAGTGTGCTGCGCCGTCGCAACGTCAACGCCCGGTCGTCCAGCGTCTGCACCGGTTGACCCTGCAGTTCGTAGCGGCCACTGGTCATGCGTTCGAGCAGCCCGACGATGTTGAGCAGTGTGCTCTTGCCGGAACCCGACGGCCCGATCAGCGCAACGAACTCACCGCGATCGATACGCAATGACACTGCATGCAATACCTGTGCCTCGTTCGCGAGGCCAATGTTGTAGCTTTTGGAAACATCGCTGAGCTCCATCAATGCCTCGCCACGCCGCGCCGCCGCTTCCATATCAGCCACCCCGCGCAACTGCGATCTGCCGACTGGAGCCACAAGGCCAATTCCTCTGCGCAGACAGCTTTCGGTCCTTTGCCGACGTTGGCACTTCGGCTGGCGCAATGCCCAGTCCTGGGCCAGCGCGGCGGGCGTCCGCGCCGTTCTGCTTGCAGTCTCGCGCAGATGGCGTTGCAGCACACCATAGGCTTGGCGCGACCCCGGATGCGGGAGTGCGTGACTCTGTGGCATGCGCGAATACTTCCAGCAGACCGGCGCAGCCACCCGCCACGCCCGCATGGGTGGTTGGCTGTGGGGAGGTCGGGGCTCCGGCTTGCGAACACCACAACCCCGGCGGCGCCGGCCTGTGGGGACAGCGCGCGGTGCGCCTCTGTGGCGCTGAGGAGCGCAGGGCTTGCGGCCAGCGCGAAGCGCGTTCGTGCTCATTCTCATCGCGGCTGTCTGAGCGTAGAGAGCGCAGCGAACGCAGCGAGTTCCGCGATGCGGCCGCAAGACC
>JANOTG010000115.1:0-7829 GCA_031416215.1 Betaproteobacteria bacterium | reverse complement strand
GTGCAGCAAGATACACGGCGATCTTGGACGCAAACGTTCTTTATCCGAGATTCAGCCGCGACGTTTTGCTAAGCCTTGCCCACGCCGATCTGTACAACGCAAAATGGACAAAGGACATCGAGCAGGAATGGACGGCCGCATTGGCCCGCGACCGACCCGACTCTAAGGATCAAATCGCGGCAATTGCCCAAGCGATGTGCGGGGCGATACCTGACTGCATGGTGGTGGGCTACGAACCCCTAATCGTCTCCCTGACGCTGCCGGACCCAAATGATAGGCATGTACTTGCCGCCGCGATCGTTGGGCACGCAGATGCGATCGTGACTTCAAATACGCGTGATTTTCCAATTGAAGTACTCGACTCATTCGGAATCGAACTCCAGACCCCAGACGAGTTCGTAGTCAACCAAATCATGCTCAACAAGATTAGAGCCTTGTCGGTCATCAAACAGATGCGAGAGAGATGGTCGCGCCCAGAAATCAGCTCGGACGCCTTGGTTGAACTTTTCTCAAAACGACAAATGCCTGTCACAGCCGCCCACTTGAGCGAAGCTGTTGACTTGATTTAGCGGCCCGATCGATCGCTGCCGATTTCTGCGGGACATTACTGTCGCCGCAAAAGAAAGCATTTCTGCAACAGTGTCCCGCCAGTGTCCCAAAACCCCAAAAGCAAAAAATCAAGCTATCAATTAAGTAGCAGGCTTTCTAGGTTCTACGCGGTGAATTCTGGTGGCGCTTCACGGATTCGAACCGCGGACCTGTGGATTATGATTCCATCGCTCTAACCGACTGAGCTAAAGCGCCAAGCCCAAAATTATAACGTCCGATGGGCTCCCTGATTGGCCACCACCCGACGGCTCGCCCGATGGGCCTCAGTCAGCGCGAATCTGCTTGTCGGCGGCCAGCTTTTTCCAGCGCGTCACGTCGCCGCTGACACGCGTGGCAAAGTTCTCGGCGGTACCAGGGGCCGGGTCACACCCCATGGTTGCCAAACGTGCGCGCACATCGGTTTGCTCCAGCGCCTGGTTGATCAGCGTGTTGACACGATCGACCACCGCCTTGGGTGTACCGGCAGGGGCCAGCACACCAAACCAGGCCACCGTCTCGAAGCCGGGCAAGGCCTCGGCCAGCGCCGGCACATCGGGCAGGCTGGCATGGCGGCGCGCCGTGGTCACGGCCAGCGCCTGCACCTTGCCGGCCTTGATGTGTGCCGACCAGGGCGGCAGATTGCCGATCATCAGGCTGACCTCGTCTCCGAGCACCGCCGCCACCGCCGGCGCCGCGCCCTTGTAAGGGATGTGGGTCATCTCCACCCCGGTCATGCTCTTGAACAACTCGGCCGACAAATGGGAGGAGCTGCCGATGCCGCCCGAGGCGTAGTTGACCTTGCCGACGTTGCTCTTGGCATAAGCGACAAACTCGGCCACAGTGCCAACCTTGGTCGCCGGGCTGGCCACCATCACATTGGGCGCGGTGCAAATCAGCGCCACCGGTACAAAATCTTTCACCACGTCGTACGACAACTTGCTGTAGATGGCGGCATTGATGCCGTGTGATCCGGCATTGCCCACAATCATGGTGTAGCCATCGCCCGCCGCCCTGGCCACGATTTCCGAGCCCAGCACACCACCGGCGCCGGGTTTGTTGTCTATCACGACAGGTTGCCCCAGTTCACGGCTGATCTTGTCGGCAATCAGCCGCCCTGCGATATCGGAGCCGTCACCGGGTGTGCTGGGCACGACCCAGCGAATCGGCTTGTTGGGATAGGACTGGGCCACGGCATTGCCCGCTGCCAGACCACCGACCAGGACGAGTGCAACAAGTGTTTTCATGACAGGTGGTCTCCATTCAACGGTGTACAAACGCGGCCTTGCGCTTGGCAACAAAAGCGTCCATGCCCTCCTTCTGGTCCTGCGTCGCAAACAGGGCATGGAACAGACGCCGCTCGAACATGACGCCGTCGCTCAGGCCCGATTCGAAGGCACGGTTCACAGTCTCCTTGGCTGCCATCACGGCAACCTGCGAATAGTCACAGATCAGCAACGCGGCGGCCAGCGTTTCGTCCATCAGCTTGTCCAGCGGCACGACCCGGCTCACCAGCCCGGCGCGCTCGGCTTCGGCGGCGTCCATCATGCGCCCGGTGAGCACCATGTCCATCGCCTTGGCCTTGCCCACGGCGCGCGGCAAACGCTGTGTGCCACCGGCGCCGGGGATGATGCCCAGCTTGATCTCCGGCTGACCAAAACGCGCGTTGTCGGCGGCGATGATGAAGTCACACATCATGGCCAGCTCACAGCCGCCGCCCAGCGCAAAACCACTCACCGCCGCGATCACCGGCTTGCGCACCTGGCGCAGCTGCTCCCAGTTGCGCGTGATGTAGTCGCCTTTGTAGACATCGGCAAACGAGTAGGTCGCCATGGCGCCGATGTCGGCCCCGGCGGCAAACGCCTTTTCGCTGCCCGTGACGATGATGCAGCCGATGGCCGGGTCGGCGTCGAACGCCTTCAGTGCGGCGCCCAGCTCATCCATCAGCTGGTCGTTCAATGCATTGAGCTGCTTCGGCCGGTTGAGGGTGACGATGCCGACACGTTGCGCCTCGGTGCGCAGCTGGATCATCTCGAAGGACATGACTTGCTCCTGAATGTTGTAACGGGTGGTTCGCCGTACGGGAAAGCCTGCATCGACCGCACCACCACAAAGTGGTAAATTGTGCCTCCTAACATGAGAGCAAGCACATGACGGACTCTACCGTGCTGTATTCCGAGCAGGGCCATGTAGCCGTCGCCACGCTGAACCGGCCGCAGGCACTCAACAGCTTCACGCGCCAGATGCACCATGATTTGTGGGCGGCACTGGAGCAGGCCAGCGCCAACCCGACTATACGGGCGCTGGTCATCACCGGCGCCGGGCGCGGCTTCTGCGCGGGTGCCGACCTGTCCGAATTCGACTTCACGCCCGGGCCGGACATGGTGCAGCGGGCCGACCCGGGCCCGGTGATCGAGCAGGCCTTCAATCCGACGGTGCGCAAGCTGCAGGCCCTGCGCATGCCCACCATCGCCGCTGTCAATGGTGTTGCCGCCGGCGCTGGTGCGTCGCTGGCCATGACCTGCGACTTTGCCATCGCCGCACCCGGTGCGAGTTTCATCCAGGCCTTCAGCAAGATCGGCCTCATTCCGGATGCCGGTGGCACCTGGTTTCTGGCGCAACGCCTGGGGCTGGCACGGGCTGTGGGCCTGGCCATGACGGGCGACAAGTTGCCGGCCCAGCAGGCCCGGGACTGGGGCATGATCTGGGACGTGGCAGACGACTGCCTGGCTGCTGCTCTGACACTTGCGCAGCGCCTGGCGGTCATGCCCACCAAGGCGCTGGTGGCCACCCGCACCATCCTGCGCGAGGCCGGGCACCGCACGCTGGAGCAGCAACTGCAGGCCGAACGCGACACGCAGTCGGCGATGGGCAAGACACACGACTACTTGGAAGGCGTTACCGCGTTTCTGCAAAAACGCCCTGCCGCTTTCACTGGTCAATGACTGCAAGACTGCCTGACTGCGAAACCGGCCCTGCGCTGGCTGCTGACAATACTGACTTGGCACGACGCGTCGGCGCCGCCATGTTTGCAGCTGACCGCGCATCGCGCGAATTCATGCAGCTGGAGTTGTTGCTGTGTGAGCCTGGCCATGCAGTCATGCGCATGACGGTGCGTGCCGAACAACTCAACGGGCACCAGCTGTGCCATGGTGGGCTGATATTCACGCTGGCAGATTCCACCTTCGCCTTTGCCTGCAACAGCCACAACACGGCCACTGTGGCCGCCGGCGGCAGTATCGAGTTTCTCCAACCCGCCTATCTGGGCGATGTGCTGACCTGCGACGGGACCGAGCAGGTACGACAAGGGCGCCACGGCATCTACGACATGCGGGTCTGCAACCAGCATGGTGCTGTCGTGGCACTGTTCCGTGGCAAGAGCGCCGCGATCAAGGGCACGGTGCTGCCTGACGGGGCGCAATCATGAGCACCGCCGGGCCGTTCCCAAGGGCGAATACCGCAATGCGCAGCATGAAGGTTGCCTGATGAGCACCATCTACCGCAAGTCGACCAAGGGCAGTGAAGCCATCAACCAGCGCGCGCATGGCGTGGTCGGCCGCCTGCGGTCCCTGCTGATATTTGTCGACGGCAAACGTTCGGAACAAGAGCTTGCCGCCATGGCCTCGGGCTTTGGCGATGTGCCGCAGATGCTGGCCCAGTTGCTGAGCGAAGGCTTGATCGAGGTGGTGGGCGGCGCCGCGCCAATTTCAGCCCCCGTGGCAGCGCAGCCGGCAACTGCGGCAAGCCCCGTCGCGCCCGCCCCGGCAGCCGCAACTGCCGCCGCGCCTGTGACACTGGCGCAGGCAAAAACAATGGCAACACGCCATCTGATTGACATTCTCGGCCCCAACAGTGAACAGATGTGCCTGCGCATTGAAGCGGCAAAGTCGTTGCCCGAATTCGTGGAGGCGGTCAAACGCGCCTACACCATGGTGCGCGAGATTCTGGGTGCAGCGCAGGCCGAGCGTTTTGGCAACCTCGTCGAGGCAAATCTGCCCAAACCCTGACAACTGGCCCGGGCTGACGAGAAAACTCAGAGGTCGAGAAGAAGGATTCTCGACGTCTCAGGCTGCCAGCCAGCGCGTCACGAGGCCTGCGTCCCGTACGGTGAGCCTCCATGTCGTGACCGCCTGCGGCATGCGCAGTGACAAGCGCAACAGGCGCTTGTCGCGGGCGACGATGACCCTCACCTGCTGTGCTGGCCGTGTATACAGCGCCAGGTCGTCCAGGCGTTGCAGGCGCCAGCCGCTGGCGGCAGGTTCCTGCCCCACCTCAACGGCCAACCACTCGTCCCCCGCCGCCAGACCGGCGACTTCGGCCGGCCCGCCGCGCAGCACCGTCTGGACCTGGATGCCACCGGTCGACTCGGTCACCCGCAGGCCCAGCGCCTGCGCCAGCTGCGCCGGCTCCTCCAGTACCGCCACACCATGCTGCTCCAGCAGGGTCTTGAGCGGCAACTCCTCCGTGCTATGCACCCACTGCGCCAGCTCCCGGGTCCACGAACGGCCCGACAATTCGAGCAGCACCTGGTGCAGATCGGCCTCGTCCATCGGCCCGGCCTTGCACCGTTGCCACAGGCCACGCATCACCGCATCCAGGGTGGTTGTGCCATGGCTGCGCAAGCTGAGGTCCAGACACAGGGCAACGGCGGCGCCCTTGGTGTAATAACTCACGGTGGCGTTGGGTGTGTTCTCGTCCTGCCGGTAGTATTTGACCCAGGCGTCGAAACTGGCCTGTGCCACCGTCTGCACCAGCCGCCCTGGTGTCTGCAGCACCTGGTTCAGGGTCTTGGTGAGGGAACGCAGGTAGTGCGCGTCGTCGATCAGTCCGCAGCGGCGTAGCAGCAGGTCGTCGTAGTAGCTGGTGAAACCCTCGAAAAACCACAACAAGCTGGTGTAATTTTCCCGGTCGTAGTCGTACCGCGAAAACTCCGCCGGGCGCAGTCGCTTGACGTTCCAGGTGTGGAAGTACTCGTGGCTGATCAAACCCAGCAGCGTAGCGTAACCCTCGCCCGGGCGTGCCGGCGTCGCGCTGGTGGCCGGCTGTGCCACCCGCGGCAGATCGCGCCGCGCCGCGACCAGGGCGGTGCTGTTGCGGTGCTCCAGTCCACCATAACCCTCATCCTGCACGTTGAGCATGAAAAGATAGTCACGGTGCGGCGGCCGGCGCGGCGCGCCAACCGTACCGGCGCCTGCATGCCAGAAGCGGATGGCGGCCTCACAGATGCGCTGTGTATCTGCCAGCAGGCGCTCACCATCCATGGACGGGGCCGCGCCCTGCACCACAAAACGGTGTCGCACACCCATGGTGGTGAATGACCCGCTCCAGAGCGGCCCCATCGCCACCGGGCAGTCCACCAGGGTGTCGTAGTCGCCCGCCAGGTAACTGCCGGACCCGCGCAGGCTGGTTTTGACCTTTGGCAATGCAGTCGCAATCTGCCAGGAGCGCGGCAATCCGGTCGACGGCAGGTCCAACGCATGCGGTGAGCTCTCACAGCCATGCACCCGCAAGAACATGCTGGTGCCGTTGAAAAACCCGCGCTGCGCGTCCAGCCAGGCGGCGCGCACCGAATGGTCGTAGGCCAGCACCTCGTAGTCCACCAAGACCGGCTCCAAGCCCTGGCAATGCAGTTCCCAGCTGTGTTTGTCCAGCTGCAACACCGACAACACCCGGCCGCCCTGGGTCGCCCGCAGGCGCTGCAGGTTGCGCGCGAACTCTCGCACCAGGTAACTGCCCGGAATCCACACCGGCAAACTGAGGCGCTGCTGTGGCGCCGGGCGGCTTATGCGCAGTTGCACCCGGAACAGGTGCGCATGCAGGTCTGCAACTTCGACGCGGTAGCGCACGCCCTGCGGCTGAGGCATCACTAACGCGCGTCGTTCAGGTACTTCTCCACCTGCGCGGCACTGATGGCACCGGGCACCCGTGACCCGTCGGCAAACAGCAAGGTCGGTGTGCCGGTGATCTTGTGCTTGCGGCCGAATTCGACGGTCCGCGCCACCGCTGCGACATCGCAGGCCGCTGTCACGCTGCTGGCCGGCGCATTGTCACGCACCATCCAGTCCAGCCAGGCCTTGACGGGGTCTTTGGCGCACCAGATGTTCCTGGATTTTTCGCCCGAGTCGGCGCCCAGGATCGGATACAGGAACATGTGGATCGTGACGTTGTCGACCTTTTGCAGATCGCGCTCAAACCGTTTGCAATAACCACAGTTCGGGTCTTCGAACACCGCCAGGCGGCGTTTGCCATTGCCGCGCACGATGGTGAACGCGTCCTTCAGGGGCAGGCTGTCAAACGCGATGGCCGACAACTTCTCGACCCGCTCCTCGGTCAGGTTGCGCCGCTGCTTGGTGTCAATCAGGCTGCCCTGGATCAGAAAGTTGCCCTCGGCATCGCTGTAGAAAATATCGGTGCCGTTGACGCGCACTTCGAACAGCCCGGGCACCGGCGTACGGCTGACCTCGTCAATCTTCTGCATCTGCGGAATGCGTTCCCCCAGGTTCTTGCGGATCGTGGCCTCCTGGGCGCCAGCCACAAGCGACGCCGCGGATACCAGCAGCGTGATCAGGAATCGGATTGTTTTCATCAGCGGTCCATCACAGAGGTTTGAATGTTGCAGAGTGGTCTCGCTCCGGCATGCCCATGGCCTGACGTGCCACCCAGCGCTTGAGCAAGCCACTGTGCTCAAAACCCGACAACCCCAAGTTTCGCACGCCAGCCCAGCCGGCGCCCGGGCGCGCAAACAGCTGTTGCAGGCCGTCGGTGGTCGTGGCCATCAGCAACACGGCGGCTTTGCGCGCGCGCTCATACCGCCGCAACAACTTGTCGTCATTGACTTCACGCCAATAGTCGCGCCCGGCGATCTGGCGCACCAGCTCCGCCACATCGGCCAGCCCCAGGTTCAGCCCCTGCCCTGCCAGCGGATGCACCACATGTGCAGCGTCTCCCGCCAACACCCAGGATCGGCCATCCGACACACCGCTCCAGCGTGTGGCCGTTGCCAATTGCAGCGGCCATGCGACACGCGCACCGGCCAGGGTCAGGCCACCAAAACGCCTGGCGCAGGCTTGCTCGAGACGGCTGGCAAACATTTGCGCGTCCATGGCCATCAGCTCCGCATGTTGATCCTGATTGACAGACCAGACAATCGCCATGGAGTTCCCCGTCGCGCCATCCAATGGCAAAAAGCCCAGCGTCGCTTCGGGAGAAAACCATTGGCAGGCGGTTTGGGCGTGCGCCAACTC
>JANOTG010000114.1:0-3103 GCA_031416215.1 Betaproteobacteria bacterium | reverse complement strand
TCCACCAGAAAGTAGCTCGCCAGACCCTGGTAGGCCTGCTTGGCGGTCAACTCGTGGGCGTGCGTGTGGTACCAGTAGGTGCCTCCGCGGTCGTTCACCGTGAAGTCGTACTCGAAGCGACCTCCCGCAGCGATGGCGGTGGACGGGTGGCCATCCATGGCCGCCGGCACATGCAGGCCGTGCCAGTGGATGATGGTCGGCTCGGCCAGGCCATTGTCCAGGCTGACCCTGAAGCGCGTACCGCTCTCGATGCGCAAAATCGGGTTCTGGTAGGCCTTGCCCGCGTGTTCGGTCTGGTACAGCAGAAACGGAGATTCCCGGCCAGGCAGCAGCGGGAAGCTGGCCGCCGTGGCGCGGATCTTCAGCGGCCCGGTCACATCCAGCACCCCGAACGGTCCGCTGGCAATCGGGATGAACAGCTTTTGCTGGAAATTCTCCACCGCCACCGGATCGAAGGGGTAGTGGCGAAACGGCCCACCCGCCCCACTGGCGGAACGGCCCGGCCCGTACGCCATCCAGGCAGCACCGCCGACGCCAGCCACGGCGCTGACGCCAGCGATCTGGAACCACTGTCTTCTATTCAACATACAACACGCTCTTTCAAGATGGTGACTTCCGCTGACGGCTTACCCATCTGCATCCACATGGCCTTGGCGGCTTCCAGCTCGAAGATGATGACCATGTTGCCGGCCGAGGCGCGGCCGATGAGGACGGTCGACTTGCTTGCGTCTTCAGGCGCGGACAGAACCTTGGCCTTGGGCGCCCCGCCTTGCGCTGCGGCTTGCGCCATCAGCGCGCAGCCGACGATCAGGGTCATTACGGCTTTCTTCATGTTTTGCTCCTTTACAAGTTGCTTGGGGCGCGGAGCTCAATGTCAAGCCTGGTCTGCGCCCGCGCGTCGCCCAACCAGCGCCGAACGCACCCGCTCCAGTCGGGTGCGAACCTCGGTCGCGACGCGGCCGACTTCGGCATTGCTGGTCATCTGCATCACCGCCACCGGGTCCATGAAACCGACGACGAGTCGGCCATCGGCCTCCTCACGCACGACCACGTTGCACGGCAGCAGCATGCCGATATCGGGCTCGGCCTCCAGCGCACGGTGCGCGAGCGGTGGGTTGCAGGCACCGAGAATCCGGTAAGGGCGCCCGTCGATACCGAGCTTGGCCTTCATCGTGGCCTGCACATCGATGTCAGTCAGTACACCGAAGCCTTCGGTTTTCAGTGCCCCGGTGACTGCGGCAATCGCCTCGGTGAAGTTCTGCGTCGGCAGGACGCAGTGAAAGCCGTAGCGCGAAGCAGCGCCGGGAGATTCCATTGGATGGGACTGGGTCATGGCATCGTGCTCAGTACCTGATCCAGCTATGCGGGCATGCGCTGCGCCATCATGCCCATCATCATCTTCATCATCTCCATGTGTTGCATCATCATCTTGTGATGCTCGGCCATCTCGGGTGACATGCCCTTGGCGCCGCCCATGCCAGACATGCCCCCCATGCCGGGCATGTCCTTCATCGTGCCCATGCCGCCCTCCATGGCCTTCATGTGATCGGCCATCAGCGCCTGCCGCTCGGCAGGGGCCTTGGCGTTCATCATCTTGACGTGCATCTCGTGCATGGTCTTCATCTGCATATCCATCTTTGCCATATGTGCGGCGGTGCCCATGCCGACGGCGGAAGTACTGCCCATCGGCATCGCCGGGGCGGTGTTGCAGGCGGTGAGAAGGGCGGCGCTGCTGATGGCAAGGGCAAGTGCAGTGGTTCGAAAAAAGCTCATGTCAATCTCCTGGGTGGGTTAAAAAAAATACACGGGAACATTCAAAAATCCGGACTGAAATTACGTGGACGAGTGGATCATTTGTCGCTGCGCCTGACGATCCATACAACGAGTGCAATCACCGCGATGGCGAGCAGAATCGGCATCCACATCCCGCCGTATCCCCCCATCCAGCCTCCCATCCAGCCGCTGCTCCACATGCCACCATTCATCATGGTGGTGTTCTGCGCCCATGAGACGCCGGTGGCCAACAGGGAAACCGTGGCAATAGCGAAAACAAGCAATGCTTTCATGAAATTCTCCAGAGAAAAGGGGATGAAAAATCTGCGTTGGATTGCGCCAACTACGCCGCCCCATGGGCCGTGGGCCATGGGTCCGGGTCTATCACGCTCACCGTGACCGGGGGCTCTACCCGGTCATGCCTGATCGTCACTGGAGGCCGATTTATAGCGCCAGTCGCGCGTAGCGAACCCTTGGAGGCGGGCCGACGATGGGAATTGCCAAGTCGTCCATTCGGCCGGGCACCGGGACCACATGCCCCGCTCCGGTCCACAGCGTCGCGATCAGCAATGCCGGTCCAGGATCGATGTGATCGACGCCCGCGTACACCTTGGGCAAGGTGTGCGTCCCGTCCTTGCAGACCTTCAGGCACGATTCCTTGCTGCTGTCCGGGTCGTCCTGGTGGCCTGCATCGGTACCCAGCCGGGCCGGCACCTCGGCAGATGCCAGGCTTGCTGCTGCCGGCGACATCTGCGTCGCCCTTGTCTGCGGTTCATAGGTCTGGAGAAAGCAGGCATTCGCGACCGAAGAAGCCAGCGCGAACAGCCACACCAGCAGCACCACTGATGCGGTGTTGCGCCTGATGCGGGTGTCAGCGAAAAACTTCATGGTGGCTACGAATGACTTGTGCTGGATTTTGTTGGGGTGCGGCAGCGACCACCTTGATCCACGTCAACGGATATCGCTGATTTGCAGGTTACCGATGCTGGCATGGTGTGTCGGTGCGCTGGCGCACACAGACGCGGGGCATGCGCTTCGCGAACCTCTTCTCCAACCCACGCAGCAACGATCGCCTGGCCCGTCACGGATTTAGAACTTGGCCGTACTGGCTGCCTGTCACCGGTTTCTGGAGCTTCGCAGCAGCGTCAGCGCCAGCAGCGCAGACGCCACCATCAGGAACAGGCTGACGGCGTTGAGCACCGGTGTCGCGCCCTCGCGCATGCGGCCGTACATCATCACGGTGAGCGGCGCGTCCGAGCCCACCAGCATCAGCGTGGTGTTGAAGTTTTCGAACGACATCAAAAAGGCGATGGCGGCCGCGCCGATCAGT
>JANOTG010000113.1:0-5931 GCA_031416215.1 Betaproteobacteria bacterium | reverse complement strand
CCGACCATCATCGAGGACAACTGCTTTGTCGGCGCCCGCTCCGAGGTCGTGGAGGGCGTGATCGTGGAGGAGAACTCGGTCATCTCCATGGGCGTCTACATCGGCCAGAGCACCAAGATTTACGACCGCGCGACCGGCAGCGTCACCTATGGCCGCATTCCCTCCGGCTCGGTCGTGGTGTCTGGCAACCTGCCCAGCAGCGACGGCAAGTACAGCCTGTATTGCGCTGTGATCGTCAAACGGGTTGACGCCCAGACGCGCGCCAAGACCAGTCTGAACGATTTGCTACGCGACTGAGCGCGAGCCTGGCTTACCCACAGACCACAAGGACCGCAGTATGGCAACGGCAACCCAAGGCACGATGGAGCGCATCCTGCGCCTGATGAGTGACAAGAAGGCGTCCGACGTCTATCTTTCGGCGCACTCGCCTGCGCTGATCAAGATCAACGGCCTGTGTATTCCGATCAACAACCAGATTTTGCCGCCGGACGCACCGCGCAACCTGCTGGCCGAGGTGGTGCCGGCGGACCGCATGGTCGAACTGGAGACCACGGGTGAGCTGAACATGGGGTTCCCGCTGGCCGGCGTCGGCCGCTTCCGCCTGAGCGCAATGCGCCAGCGTGGCTCCATCGCCGGCGTCATCCGGTTCATCACGAACGACATTCCCCCACTGGCCTCGCTCGGTCTGCCGCCGGTGCTGGGCGAGCTCATCATGGAAAAGCGCGGCCTGTTGCTGATGGTCGGCGCCACCGGTGCCGGCAAGAGCACCACGCTGGCCTCGATGATCGACCTGCGCAATGAAAACGTGTCGGGCCATATCCTGACGATCGAAGACCCGGTGGAGTTCCTGTTCAAGAACAAGCGTTCGGTGATCAACCAGCGCGAGATCGGCACCGACACCGAGTCGCTGCAGGTGGCATTGCGCAACGCACTGCGCCAGGCGCCGGACGTGATCCTGGTGGGCGAAATCCGCGACCGCGAGACCATGTCGGCAGCACTCGCCTACGCCCAGTCCGGCCACCTGTGCCTGGCCACCATGCACGCCAACAACAGCTACCAGGCGCTGAACCGTATCCTCAGCTTTTACCCGGTGGAGGTGCGCCAGACCATGTTGGGTGACCTCGCCGCCGCACTCAAGGCAGTGGTATCCCAGCGCCTGCTGCGTACTGTGGCCGGGGGCCGCGCACCGACGGTGGAGGTGCTGCTCAATACCAAGCTGATCTCCGAGCTGATCGAGAAAGGTGATTTCTCCGGCGTCAAAGAGGCGATGGAAAAATCCATGGCCGAAGGCTCGCAGAGTTTCGAGGCCGATATTGCCCGCCTGATCATGGACGGCACGGTGGACCGCAAGGAAGGCCTGGCCAACTCCGACTCGCCGACCAACCTGATGTGGCGCATGCAGAACGACTTCGCCAAGGCCATGGCACCGGCACCGCAGGACGACCCGGACGACGAGCCTTCGTTCACCGAGATCACACTGGACGTCAAGCACTGATCGTCACGTTCTCATGTCGGTCGCACTGCATCTCGCTGAACAACTCATCTCCCACGCCTCGGTGACACCCGCAGACGCCGGGTGCCAGGATCTGGTGCGCCGCCGCCTCGAAGCCATCGGCTTTCAGTGTGAGACCATGGTCTGGGGCGCGGTGACCAATCTCTGGGCCAAACGCGGCGGCAGCGCGTCGGCCTCGGCGCAGGCCGGCACACTCGTCTTTGCCGGCCATACCGACGTGGTGCCCACCGGCCCGCTGGAGCAATGGGCCAGCGACCCTTTTGTTCCGACACACCGCGACGGCAAGCTGTACGGCCGCGGCGCCAGCGACATGAAGTCGTCGATCGCGGCATTTGTCGTGGCCACCGAGGAGTTCTTCGCCGAGCAGCCGAACAGCCGCCTGTCGGTGGCGTTCCTGTTGACCAGTGACGAAGAAGGGCCGGCCATTGATGGCACGGCCAAAGTCTGCGCGGAGCTGGTGCGCCGTGGCGAGCGCATCGACTATTGCGTGGTCGGCGAACCGACCTCGGTGCAGCGCACCGGCGACATGATCAAGAACGGCCGCCGCGGCAGCCTCAGCGGCAAACTCACGGTACACGGTGTGCAGGGCCATGTCGCCTATCCGCACCTGGCGCGCAACGCCGTGCATCTGCTGGCGCCGGCGCTCGCCGAACTGGCCACGACGCAATGGGATCTCGGCACCGACGCCTTCCCGCCAACCACCTGGCAGGTGAGCAACCTGCACGCCGGCACCGGTGTCGGCAATGTGGTGCCCGGCACGGCGCTGCTGGATTTCAACTTCCGCTTCTCCACCGCTTCCACACCCGAAAGCCTGAAAGAGCGCCTGGTAGCTGTGCTGGACAAACATGGTGTGCCGCACGATATCCAGTGGACACTGGGCGCCGAGCCCTTTGTCACGGGCCGCGGCACCTTGGTCGACGCAGTGCAACGGGCGATTCACCAGGAGACTGGCCTGACAACCGAACTCTCCACCACCGGTGGCACCAGCGACGCGCGGTTCATTGCGCGCATCTGCCCCCAGGTCGTCGAGCTCGGCCCGCCGAATGCCAGCATCCACCAGGTCAACGAACATATCGTGCGCGGTGAAGTCGAGGTGCTGAAAAACATCTACCGCCGCGTGCTGGAGAACGTGGCGGCCGGAGTGTCTGCATGATCACGATGCAGTCTGAAACTGCACCGGCGAGCGTGTCCCAATTGGTGAAGCGATCGGCACGCACTCTGGAACTGGCCGCCGTATCGTTCGGGCACGGCACGGAGAACGCCTTCGACGAGGCGGCATGGCTGGTTCTGTGGCAGCTTGGTTTGCCACTGACCACCGATCTGGACGACCCAACGCTGGCCAAAGTCACGCGGGAAAATCAGGCCGCAGTGGAGCGGCTCATCACACGGCGCATCACCAGCCGTCTGCCGAGCGCCTACCTCACCGGCGAAGCCTGGCTGCAGGGTGTGCCGTTTTTTGTCGACCAGCGCTGCATTGTGCCGCGCAGCCTGATTGCCGAGCCGCTGGTCTCAGGCGCGCTCGACTGCTGGCTTGCCAGCGACAGCGGCACCGTGCTCGACATGTGTACCGGTGGTGCCAGCCTGGCGATTCTGGCGGCCATGGCCTGGCCCGGCATCATGCTCGACGCCTGTGACGTGTCGGCCAGCGCACTCGAAGTTGCGGCGATCAACGTGGCGCGCCACGGTCTGCAGCCGCGGGTACGTCTGCTGCAGGGCGACGGCATGCGTGCGGCAACCGGCCGCTACGACCTGGTGTTGTGCAACCCACCTTATGTCAACAGCGACAGCATGGCCGGCCTGCCAGCCGAGTACCGCGCCGAGCCGGCGCTGGCCTTGGCCGGCGGCAGCGACGGCATGGATTTCATACGATCACTGCTGCGTGACGCGCCGGCCCGCATGCAGCCGGGCGCGGCGCTGGTGCTGGAGATCGGCAATGAGCGCAGCCATTTTGAAGCCGCCTTTCCCCGCCTGGATGCCGTGTGGCTGGATACCAGCGCCGGTTGCGATCAGGTCTGCGTGCTCACGCGCAACGCACTCGTCGCCGCGATACCCGCGCACGGCGCCTGAGAGCCTGAGAGTCTTTCAGTCATGCCCGCTCATCACTCCAAAACACCCCTGCTCGTTGTTGCAAATGCTCGCCATAGCCCGAGCTATGGCTGTGCTTTGCGCCTAGATCAGGTGCGTTTTGACGCACTGCTCGGGCACGCCCGAAAAACTCTCAGGCTCTGAGCCGAGCGGGCAAACAACCATCCATGATCAATCTCAAAAACGTCACCTTGCGCCGCGGCGTCAAAGTGCTGCTCGACAGCGCCTCCGTCACCCTGAACCCGGGCGAAAAGGTCGGTCTGGTCGGGCGCAATGGCGCCGGCAAGTCCTCACTGTTCGCCCTGCTCGACGGTTCGCTGCATGAAGACGCCGGTGAATTCAGCCTGCCGGCGCAGTGGCGCATGGGTCAGGTAGCGCAGGACATGCCCGAGACTGAACAGCCGGCAACCGACTTCGTGGTGGATGGCGATACCCGGCTGCTGGCGGCGCAGGCCGAGGTGCAGGCAGCCGAGGAGTCGGACGACGGCGACCGCATGGCCCATGCCTATATGGAATTGCAGGACGCCGGCGCCCACGACGCGCCAGCACGGGCCCAGGCGCTGATCCTCGGGCTGGGCTTCAAGACCACCGAGCTGAACAACCCGGTGAGCAGCTTTTCCGGCGGCTGGCGCATGCGGCTGCAACTGGCGCGCGCCCTGATGTGCCCGGCCGACCTGCTGCTGCTGGACGAACCGACCAACCACCTGGATCTGGACGCCTTGGTCTGGCTGGAGACATGGCTCAAGCGTTTCGAAGGCACCATGGTGGTGATCAGCCACGACCGCGACTTTCTGGACGCGGTGACCAACGTCACGCTGCACATCGACGCCGCAAAACTGGTGCGCTACAGCGGCAACTACAGCAAGTTCGAGGACATGCGCGCCGAGCAGATGGAACTGCAGCAGAACGCGTTTTCCAAGCAGCAGGACAAGATCGCGCACCTGCAGAAATTCATCGCCCGCTTCAAAGCCAAGGCCAGCAAGGCGAAACAGGCTCAAAGCCGCGTCAAGGCGCTGGACCGCATGGAGAAAATTGCGCCTCTGCTGGCCGAAGCCGATTTCAGTTTCGAGTTCAAGGAACCGGCCAATCTGCCCAATCCGATGTTGTCGATGCAGGGCGTGGCTTTTGGTTACCCACCGCCGGTTGATGCGGCCGCGGGTACGCCGCCCACCGTGATCGTGCGCAACGTCAGCCGCTCGGTGCTGGCCGGGCAGCGCATCGGCATCCTGGGCGCCAATGGCCAGGGCAAGTCGACCCTGGTGAAGACGGTGGCGCGCGAGCTGGCACCCCTGGGCGGTGAGGTCACCGAGGGGCGCGGCCTGAACATCGGTTATTTCGCGCAGCAGGAGCTCGACGTGTTGCGCCCGGCCGACACGCCGCTGGACCACATGATCACCCTGGTGCGCGACATGACGGCGGCGGGCAAGATCGCTGGCCAGGCCACGCGCGAGCAGGATCTGCGCAGTTTCCTGGGCACCTTCAACTTCAGCGGCGACATGGTCAAGCAGGCTGTGGGCAGCATGAGTGGCGGCGAGAAGGCGCGGCTGGTGTTGTGCATGATTGTCTGGCAACGGCCCAATCTGCTGCTGCTCGACGAGCCCACCAACCACCTGGATCTGGCGACACGCGAGGCACTGGGCATGGCGCTGAACGAATTCGAAGGCACGGTGATGCTGGTGAGCCACGACCGGGCCCTGCTGCGCTCGGTATGTGATGAATTCTGGATGGTGTCGCGCGGCGGTGTTGCGCCTTTTGACGGTGACCTGGACGACTACCAGCGTTACCTGCTGGACGAGGCGAAACGCCAGCGAGGAGATCCGGCAGGCCAGCGCGGCCGGCAGCCGATCCGGCGCACGCACCGACGGAAAACGCCCGGCCAAGGGCACTGGCACGGCGTCGCCGCGCAAATCCGAGCTGGAGCGCATGGAGGCCAGAATGGCCCTGCTCAACACCGAAGGCTCGTCGCTGGAAGCGCACCTTGGCACGGCGGTGCGGCCATCCGAAATCGCCGAACTTGGCAAAAAGCTCAAACTGGTGAATGATGAGCTGCGCCAACTGGAAGACCAGTGGCTGGAATTGTCGGCACGCATCGAAACAGTTGGAGTCTGATCGGGAGGCACAGACAGCATGGCCAGCATCGACAGTCCCCTGGCGAATCTGGCACCGTACCGCGATCACAAGCGCTACGCGTGGTTGTTGTCGGTGCTTGTTCCCTGCACGGTAGTGATCGGCCCGGCGCTGATCACGCTACTGCTGTGGACGGCCTTGACGCTCTGGCTCGGCCTGCAGATCATCCCGTTCCTGCTGGTGGCGTCGTTCTGGGCCAACTTCCA
>JANOTG010000112.1:0-2398 GCA_031416215.1 Betaproteobacteria bacterium | reverse complement strand
TGCGTTCGCTGCGCTCTCTACGCTCAGACAGCCGCGATGAGCATGTTGACGAAGTGCGCTGCGCGCACCGACCCCCGGGCTGTGCTCCTCGGCGCCCCACAGATCGCCCGCGCCGCTGTGCGCCTGCCGCGCCGCTGGGCTCTTGGTCCTCTGGATGTCGGAGCCCGGACCTCCCCACAACCAAGCACCCATGCGGGCGTGGCGGGTGGCTGCGCCGGTCTGCTGGAAGTATTCGCGCATGCCACAGAGTCACGCGCGCCCGCATCCGGGGTCGCGCCAACTTCATGGTGTGCTGCAACACCATCTGCGCGAGACTGCAAGCAGAACGGCGCGGACACCCGCCGCGCTGGCCCGGGACTGGGCATCGCGCCAGCCGAAATATCAACGACTGCCATGCGCCGAGATCGACCATGACCGACCCCCTGTTGATCGACGCGAAAGCGCTAAACACCTACTACGGTGCCAGCCATATCCTGCGCGGCATCGACTTTTCGGTCGGTCGGGGTGAAACCATTGGCCTGATGGGGCGCAACGGCATGGGCAAGAGCACGCTGCTCAAGAGCATCATGGGACTGGTCCAGCCGCGCTCCGGGTCGGTGCGGGTGATGGGGCGTGACATGACCGGTCGGGCGCCCTACGAAATAGCCAATCTGGGCCTGGCCTATGTGCCGGAGGGGCGCGGCATATTCGGCAATCTGAGCGTGGTGGAAAACCTGCAGATGGCAGCCCGTGCTGGCAACACCGATGCTGCGCGTGTGCGGGCCGCGGCCGGGCAAGACTGGAATTACGACCGTGTGCTCGACACCTTCCCGCGCCTCAAGGAGCGCCTGGGCCATGGCGGCCAGCAACTCAGCGGCGGCGAACAGCAGATGTTGACCATCGGCCGTGCGCTGATGACGAACCCGGACGTGCTGATCCTCGATGAAGCGACAGAAGGCCTGGCGCCGCTGATCGCACGCGAGATCTGGCGTATCTGTGCGCTGATACGTGACAGCGGCATCAGCAGCGTGATCGTCGACAAGAACTGGAAACACGTGACCCAGATCACCGATCGCAACGTGATTCTGGTCAAGGGGCAGGTGGTTTTTGCCGGCAGCTCGGACGAACTGCTGGCCAAGCCGGAGTTGCTGGAGCAGTACCTCGGCGTGTGAGTCTCAACACACCGATTCTGCACCAGCCCGGCACGTAAGCGACAGGAATTGGCGCTGACGATGGTATGGTTCCAGCAGAGCCTGAAAGTCACCCCAGCATGACCACTGAACACTTCGACGTCCTGATCATCGGCGCCGGCCTCTCGGGCATTGGCGCCGCACACCACCTGCAAACCCATTGCCCCGGAAAAAGTTATGCCATCCTGGAAGGGCGCGCCCGCATCGGCGGCACCTGGGACCTGTTTCGGTATCCCGGCATCCGGTCGGATTCGGACATGTACACGCTGGGTTACTCGTTCCGGCCCTGGGAGCAACCCAAGGCGATCGCCGACGGGCCGTCGATCCTGAAATATGTGCTGGACACAGCCACCGAGGGTGGCATCACGCGCCACATCCGGTTTCATCATCAGGTGAAGACCGCGTCGTGGTCCACCCCCGATGCGCGTTGGACGCTTCAGGCCGAGCGTGGCCCGGAGCAGGAACCGGTGCAGATCAGCTGCAACTTCCTATTCATGTGCTCGGGTTATTACCGCTACGACGCGGGCTATGTGCCCGAGTTTCCCGGTCTGGACCAATACCAGGGCCGTGTCGTGCATCCGCAAAAATGGACTGACGACATTGACTACAGCAACAAACGTGTGGTCGTGATCGGCAGCGGCGCCACGGCGGTGACGCTGTTGCCGGAACTGGCCAAAAAGACCGCCCATGTCACCATGCTGCAGCGCTCACCCACGTATGTGGTGGCGCGGCCGGCCGAAGACGCCATGGCCAACTGGCTGCGGCGCCATCTGCCGTCCAGACTCGCCTACGCCATCACGCGCTGGAAACGCGTGTTGCTGGGCATGTATGTGTTCAGGCTGTGCCGCACCAAGCCCGAAAAGATGAAGCAGTTCCTGCTCGGCGGCGTGCGGCAAGCGCTGGGGCCGGACTACGACATCCGCAAACACTTCACGCCGCGTTACAACCCGTGGGATCAGCGCCTGTGCCTGGTGCCCGACGGCGACTTGTTCGAAGCCATCAGGGCGAAGCGGGCGTCGGTCGTGACCGACCAGATAACACACTTCACGGCCACCGGTATCCAGCTGGCATCAGGTGAGCATCTTGACGCCGATCTGGTGATCACCGCCACCGGCTTGAACCTGCAGGTTCTGGGTGGTCTGCAGATCACGGTGGACGGCGCACGCGTGGACATGGCCAAGACCATGAGCTACAAGGGGCTGATGTCCAGCGGCGTGCCCAACATGGCG
>JANOTG010000111.1:0-8542 GCA_031416215.1 Betaproteobacteria bacterium | reverse complement strand
CAGTGCGGTCAGGTACACCGTCCTGCTCCCGAAACTGTTCGTGATGGTGGCCAACATCGCCGAGGTGCAGCCCGGCGATCCCGCTCACGCCGATCTCGGCATCACATCGGAGATCGATGTCGGACTCTGGCTCCTTGCCCTGCGCACCTGGCCCTTCTCACCGGTGCCGCGCTGGATTCCGGTGCGCCTCCTGGTGGACTCCGCCGATGCGGTCGTCGTCGGCCGCGAGGTGTTCGGGTTTCCCAAGGAAATGGGGCGCATGAATATCCCTTCGACGGCCCCTTCCGCCGGACCTTTCGACGTCCAGGGGTTCGTGACCCCGGCCGCGTACCAGCGGATGGCTTGGAAGGACGTGATCAACATTCGCAGCGTCGGTCCCGCGGGCCCGGTCGGGTCAGTCTGGGCCACGGTCGACGAGGCTACCCAGGCGGTCGTGGACGAACTCCTGGCGCAGATGGATTTTGGTTGGATCTCCGGGTTGATTCCTGCTGCTGCGATGAGGGCCGGTTTCCGGCCCGGCCTGTTCCCGTTTGCCTTCCTGAAGCAGTTCATGGCGATCGACGCGCCCGACGAGGCTTGCCACCAATCGATCGTCGAAGCCCAGAGCCGCCTGCTGGCTTTCAGGCGCGGCGGGTTCACGCGGGAGCGGTTCGAGGTCCTGATCACTTCCCATCACACGCACCCGTTCCATCAGTTTCTCGGCATCACCCCAGGGTGGCAACCCGTGGGTCGGGCCATCTGGAGTGACTTCGACTTTATGGTTGAGGCCGGTAGCGTTCTCCACCAGTCTTAGCGCACTGATCTCGCACTAGATGCCAACGCGCAAATGCACTGGAGCAGTCGCCGGCAAAGGCGACAGCCTGTTGCCGATCGCGGACAGCTCGCACCAACAGCCGTCACCAGACAGCGTATTGACGCCGACGTCCGATTGACCGGATTGACCCAGCCTGCCGATTTCCGGCGACCCGGCGCAATGCCCTTGGAATCGTTGCTGGGTGCGGGATGGCGGCCCGTGATGGTGGGTCAGTCAAACGTCGGCACCTGGGTCAAATTCGCGTTGGTGTCAACAGGCATGGCACTGAAGCTGCTGGCAGTTGCCGAACAGCAGCACGGGCTCAAAGTGTTGGCCTGAGCGTCAGAGTGGCACGCCGATGGCAACAGCTGTCAAACCACTGAATATTAGACAGTGTCTAATAAGCCGTGCAGCGATAAAGAAAAAAGCATTTGACGCTGACGCGCTAAGTGCTTGATTCATTTAGTTTTTTTCTTGGCTCCTCGACCTGGGCTCGAACCAGGGACCTACGGATTAACAGTCCGGCGCTCTACCAACTGAGCTATCGAGGAATACGGTAAAGCCTCAGATTATATCCCGGCTTGGCGACCGCTCCGGCGATAACAAGGCTCAGTCAAACACCGGCGTCTCCACGCCCAGCACCTTGTGCAGTTTCGGGCTGGTGGTGGTGTATTGCAGGTGGATTTTTTTGTCCGGGAAGATGAACGGCGCGGCGCCAAAGGCGGCGAGGGCGCATTCGTGAAAGCCGCTCAGGATGAGCTTCTTCTTGCCCGGGTAGATGTTGATGTCGCCCACGGCAAAGATGCCGGGCACGCTGGTGGAGAACTTTTCGGTGTCTACCTTGAGCTGCTTGCGTTCGATGTCCAGGCCCCATTCGGCGATCGGGCCGAGCTTGGGGCTCAAACCAAAAAACACCAGCATCACGTCCAGCGGCACCACGCGGGTGATGCCGTCCGACCCGGTGACCTTGGCGCCGGTCAGTTTGCCGTTCTGTTCTTCTATGCCGGTTACCTGGCCGATGACAAACTGCATCTCCATGTCGTCACACAGCTGCCGCATCTTGGCCACGCTCGCGGGTGCCGCCTTGAAGCCGTCGCGCCGGTGGATCAGGATGACACTCTCCGCCTTGTGCGGGCTCTCTTTGGCAAAGTCGAGCGCCCAGTCGAGGGCAGAGTCGCCACCGCCGACCACGACGATGTTCTTGCCGGCAAAATCGTTCGGGTTCTTGACGCGGTAATGCAGTTGACTGCCGTGGTGCTGCTCCAGCCCTTCGACCTTCAGCAGCCGCGGCTGGAAGGCACCCACGCCTGCCGCGATGAAAATGGTCTTGGTGAAAAACTGGGTGCCTTTGGATGTTTGCACAAAGAAGCGGCCGTCATCACGCTTTTGCACGGCTGTCACCTCCTGCCCGAAGTGGAAAACGGCGCCAAAGGGCTCGATCTGCCTGAGCAACGAGTCGGTCAGTTCCTGCCCGGTGCACACCGGTACGGCGGGGATGTCGTAGATTGGTTTGTCGGGGTACAGCTCGACACACTGGCCGCCCGGGTAGGCCAGCGAGTCGATGACATGGGCCTTGATCTCGAGCAGGCCGAGCTCGAACACCTGGAACAAGCCCACCGGGCCAGCGCCGATGATGACAGCGTCGGTCTCGATGGCGCCGGTCTCGCCCGTGGTTGGCGGCTCGTCGTGCGCAAGCGCGGTATTGATCACTTCTTGGTTGAGTTGGGGTTCCATCGGCATGGCTGGCAACTTAGCGCACCAGCTCCTTGAGTTTGTCGGTGACGTCTTTCCAGTCGTCGGCGTCCGGCGGGGCTGCTTTGCGTTTGGTGATGCTTTTCCAGTTCGGAAGTTTGGCCAGCTCTGCATTGAGCTTGGTCATGTGTTGCTGGTCGGCTGGCACATCTTCTTCGGCATAGATGGCATTCACCGGGCATTCCGGGATACACACCGCGCAATCGATGCATTCGTCCGGGTCGATGGTCAGCATGTTCGGCCCCTCGCGAAAGCAGTCGACTGGGCACACGTCTACACAGTCGGTGTATTTGCAGCGGATACAGGCTTCGGTGACGGTGTGGGTCATTGGTCTGGCTTCTGGGTGGCTAAGGACAAACCCTGATTTTATGGGCTTTCCATTCCCTGCCTCGTCGGGTGGCCATGTCTGCGAGGTCGCGCTGTGGCGAAATTCACAGCACCAGCACGGCACCCGCCGTCGTGTGGCGTGCCGTGTCCACCAACACCAGAGCGCCCAACGTGCGGGATTGGGCAAAAGGCCGTGTGGCGAGGGGCTCCTGCAGGCTGAGCTGCACCCGCCCGATGGCGTTGGTCGCCAGGCTCGAGCTCGGTTCTTCTGCGAGCGTGAAAACGTTGAGCTGGTGGGTGATGCGCTCCACCCGCGCCTTGACCCAACGGTGGCCATGCAGCGCCCAGTAGATGCGGCCGGGGACCAGTGGTTCGTCGTCCAGCCAGGCGATCAGGGTGTCGAGATCGCGTGTGGGCGTGGGCGCATCGGCAGCCGTTGCCTGCGCCAGTAGCCAGTCGCCGCGTGACACGTCCACCTCACGGTTCAGCACGATGCCTGCGCTGTGGCCGGCCACGACCACCTCGCCCTGGCGCACATGGTCCAAGACCTCGATCACTTCGGCCGTCTGGCCACCAGGGAACACTTTCACCTGGGTGCCGACCCGCACCACACCGGCTGCAACGCGGCCCCAAAAAATGCGGCGGCCGCTTGATGCGTCGCTGCTCGTTGGTGATTTTTCGATCCATTGCACCGGGAACGCGAGGGCACCGTCGGATTCTGCCGGCGTGGCTGGCAAGTGTTCGAGCAGTTCCAGCAGACTGGGGCCCTGGTAGTTGCACCAGCCCTGCGCAGAGTCGACCACGTTGTGGCCCTGCAGTGCAGAAATCGGCACGATGGCGGTAACCACCAGGCTGGCCTGCTGCGCGAACGCCGAGATCGCGGCGCCAATGTTCACAAACGCGCGCTGCGGATCGTCCACGGCATCGAGCTTGTTGACGACGAACACAATTGCCGGCACGCGCAACAGCTTGAGCAACAGGCTATGGCGTCGTGTTTGTGGCAGCAACTGGTGCTCTGCTATTGGGGCACCTGCGCCATGCCATGGCAGCTTGGTGGCGTCCACCAGCACCACGGCGGCGTCGGCGTTGCTGGCCGCAGTGACCATGTTGCGGGTGTATTGCTCATGACCCGGCGTGTCGCCGATGATGAATTTGCGCTGTGCTGTGGAGAAATAGCGCCAGGCGACGTCGATCGTGATGCCCTGCTCGCGTTCGGCCAGCAGGCCATCGGTGAACTGGGCCAGGTCGATGCTGCCGCTGCGCGATACGCTGGCCAGCTGATCTTGCAGCACGGTGCGGCTATCTACCAGAAGGCGGCCGATCAGCGTGCTCTTGCCGTCGTCAACCGAGCCGCAGGTGATGAAACGCAGGGCGGTGGCGGTGTTGTCCATCAAAAGTAGCCTTCCTTCTTTCGTTTTTCCATCGACCCGTCGGATGTCTGGTCGTCCAACCGTGTGGCGCCGCGTTCACTGACATCGGCAGCCAGGGTTTCGATCACTACCTCGGCCGCGCTCGATGCCAGGCTGGCCACCGGGCAGGTGCAGGTGATGTCGCCGACCGTGCGAAAACGCACGGCGCGGTGTTGCACCCGCTCGCCCGGCAGCTTGGGTGTCAGCGGCGTTACCGGCACCAGCAGGCCGCGGCGGTCTACCACGTCGCGGCAGTGCGAGTAATACAGGCTGGGCAAGGCGATTTTCTCGCGCTCGATGTATTGCCACACGTCGAGCTCGGTCCAGTTGGATATCGGAAACACGCGCATATGCTCACCACTGCGCAGCCGGGTGTTGAACAGGCTCCACAACTCGGGGCGCTGTTCCTTTGGTTGCCATTGACCGAAGCTGTCGCGGTGCGAGAAGATGCGCTCTTTGGCGCGGGCCTTTTCTTCGTCGCGTCGGGCGCCGCCAATGAGGGCGTCGAATCGGAACTCCGCGATCGCCTCCATCAGCGTCACCGATTGGTGCACATTGCGCGATTCGCCGGCGTGCGCCAGGCGTACCGTGCCACGGCTGATCGAGTCTTCGACCCGGCGCACGATCAGCCGGGCGCCAAGCTCGGTGGCGCGCAGGTCACGAAAGGCCGTGACCTCGGGGTAGTTGTGCCCGGTATCGATCATCAACAAGGGATAGGGGATGCGCCCTGTGCCAAAGGCCTTTTCAGCGCAATGCAGCAGCACCAGGGAATCCTTGCCACCGGAGAACATCAGAGCGGGGCGTTCGGACACGGCAGCCACTTCGCGCAGGAGGAAGATGGTTTCCTCTTCCAGCGCGTCCAGGTGCAGGTTGCTCAGTTTTGCCAGCAGTACCGGCTCGGTGCGTGCATTCATGGCGCGGGTTCCTTCAGTGCAGTGGGGGTGGAGACATGCAGGCCACACTCCTTGGTGGCATCGTTTTCCCACCACCAGCGGCCGGCGCGAAAGTCTTCACCCAGGCTGACCGCGCGGGTGCAGGGCGCGCAGCCGATACTGGGGTAGAACTGGTCGTGCAAGGGGTTGGTGGCAACGCCGTGCCGCGCCAGGTAGTGCCAGACATCGCCCCAGCTCCAGTCGGCCAGCGGATTGAGCTTGGTGCGCAGCGGGTCGCTGGTGTCAAGGCTTGGCACGTCGGCGCGTGTTCCCGACTGTTCTCGCCGCAGACCGGTGATCCACGCCGCCTTGCCGGCCAGGGCGCGCTCCAGCGGCTCCATTTTTCGCAGGCTGCAGCATTGTTTGCGCAAGGCCACGCTGTTGCGCATGGCGTCGGCACCTTCGCGCGCCACAAACTGCACGACGGCCTCGTTGCGTGGTCGAAAGATGTGTACTGGCAGCCGCGACGTGGCCTTGAGCTGGTCAAGCAGTTGCAGGGTTTCGCGGTGCAACAGACCGGTTTGCAGCACAAACACGTCCACATCCAGTGCGAGCGATTCAATCAGGTGCGTGATCAGCATGTCTTCGGCTCCCAGGCTGGACGCCTGGGTCACCGCCGGGGCTGTGGCACCTGCGCGTCGGGGATGTGCTGCCACCAGACTGCGCAGCAGCGACCGGGTATGTTCGAGCTTGTGGTCGAAGTCTGCGCTGGGCCGGGCGAATCGTTCGGTCGCGCGCATCATGCGGCGCGGGCAAACCGGGGCGCCGCCGTGTTTGCATCACCCTGGTAAAAACTGTCGAAGCGCGCGAACAGCGGTGCCGCGAGCGTGGTGTCCTGGTCGGGGCGCAGGACGGCCGAATTGAAGCCACAACGCTGCAGCTGCAGCAGCTGGTCCACCAGCACGTCGCCGGTGGCGCGCAGCTCGCCAGCAAACCCGAGCCGACGCCGCAGCAGAAAGGCCTGGCTGTAGGCGCGACCATCGGTAAATTTTGGAAAATGCAGGTCGATGCGTGTGACGCCGGTCAGCGACAGGTCGCGTGGGTCGGCGTCGTTGGTGATCGTCAACACCCGGTCGGTGCCACTGCCTGACTGGTGCTCGGCCACGGAAACGAGTTGCAGGGAGCTGGTCATACGGGTTCAGGTTCCGGTTGGCGGGAATCGTGGGGGCGCAACGTGCTGACACGTGCGCCATTGGCGGCGCTTCTGAAAGGGTCGAGTCCGACACGGCGCAAGGTGTCGATGAAGGTCTCGGCCTGGTTGCCAGGGAGGCTGTTGCGGTATACCCGGTAGGTGTCCAGCAGGGCTTCGATCACGTCGGGTACCTCGGCTGCGGCAAACGATGGGCCAACCACCTTGCCGGCGAGTGCCGGGCCGCTGAGGGCCGAACCGTCGGAGCCACCCAGCGTAACCTGGTACCACTCCTGGCCGTCCTTGTCCACGCCCAGTATGCCGATATGGCCGCTGTGGTGGTGGCCGCAGGAGTTGATGCAGCCGCTGATGTGCAGGTCGATCTCGCCCAGATCATGCAGCTCGTCCATGTCCTGGTAGCGCTCGGTGATGGCCTGGGCGATGGGCAGCGAGCGGGCGTTGGCCAGCGCGCAGAAGTCACCTCCGGGGCAGGCGATCATGTCGGTCAGCAGGCGAATGTTCGAGCGTGCCCATCCAGCCGCCCGTGCCGCCTGCCAAAGATCTGGCAGGGATTCGGCGCTGACCCAAGGCAACACCAGATTCTGGTCATGTGTCACCCGCACCTCAGCGGCGCTGAAACGAGCGGCCAGATCCGCCGCCACCTCGAGCTGCTCCGCAGTCGCATCGCCCGGCGCGTAACCCATGCGCTTGAACGACAGGGTGACAGCGCGCAGCGGCGGATTTTTGTGCGCTGCCACGTTCTGCTGCAGCCAGCGGCTGTATTCGAGTTGCTCCTTTGCCGTCAGGCAGGGCGCTGGGCTGGACGGTACATCGGCGAGTGCCGGTGGCACGAAAGATGCGCTGACACGGTCCAGCTCAGCCTGTGAAATGGTGTGGGGCGCACCATCGGCGTCGACGATCTGCTGGTACTCGGCTTCGACCTCTGAGGTAAAGCGCGCGCCCTCGGCCTTGACCAGGATCTTGATGCGCGCCTTGTACAGGTTGTCGCGCCGTCCCCAGCGGTTGTAGACGCGTACCACCGCCTCCACGTAATTCAATACCTGGTTCCAGGGCAGAAAGTCGCGGATGGTGCTGGCGATCACAGGTGTGCGGCCCATGCCGCCACCGACCAGCACGCGAAAACCGAGGTCGCCTGCATCGTTGCGCAGCAGATGCAGGCCGACGTCGTGCCAATAACTTGCCGCGCGGTCTTCCACAGCGCCAGTGACGGCGATCTTGAACTTGCGCGGCAGAAATGCGAACTCAGGATGCAGGGTACTCCACTGGCGCAGGATCTCGCAAAACGGGCGCGGGTCGGCAATCTCGTCCACCGCGATGCCGGCGCGTTCGTCGCTGGTGATGTTGCGGATGCAGTTGCCGCTGGTCTGGATGCCGTGCATGTCGACACTGGCCAACAAATCCATCACATCGGCGCTGTGGTGCAGTGGGATCCAGTTGTATTGCACGTTTTGGCGCGTCGTGAAGTGCGCGCAACCCGAGGGCAGGGAGTGGATGTCACTCAAACCCGGCTTCGAGGTGTCCAGCCGGTTGTTGTCCTTGCGGTCGTACTCGCGCGCGATCCTGGCCAGCACCCGCAGCTGCGCACTCGATAACTCCCCATAGGGCACGGCCACCCGCAACATGGGCGCAAAACGCTGCACATACCAGCCGTTTTGCAGGCGTAGCGGGCGAAATTCGTCGTCGCCCAGGTTTCCAGCCAGGTTGCGTTGCAACTGGTCGCGGTACTGGGCGGCGCGGTTGCGCACGAACCGGCGGTCGAAATCGGTATATTGGTACATGGCTGCGACTCTAGGCGCCAGCCATTAGATGGCAAAATACTTTGTCGTGATTTTGTTAGATATATATCGGTATATAGAACGATCTGAGAGGCGATATCAGCCGTTGCGGCTCAATTCCCGCATGCGTTCCTCGAAATAGCTGCCGACGGTGTAACGTTCGGACAACACAATCTCGCGCCGCGGGTGCAAGAACAAGGGGAGTGACACCCTGGATTTGCGCGCCGCGTCGCCGCTCGGGTTGAGCACCCGGTGCACGGTGGATGGGTAATAGTGGCCAGAGGCTTCCTGCAGCATGTCGCCGATGTTGACGATGAGCAAGCCGAAGTCACACGGCACGTCGTGCCAGGCCTGGTCTTTGCCAAGCACCTGCAGGCCAGGCTCGGTTGCGGCCGGCAGGATGG
>JANOTG010000110.1:0-2220 GCA_031416215.1 Betaproteobacteria bacterium | reverse complement strand
GCGCGGCTGGGCGCGCAGCTCGGGGTTGTCGCGCAGGCGCCGGCGCGCCTGCGCGACAAACTCGTGGATCGTGGTCTGAATCACTTCGACACTGCGGTCGAGCTCGCGGTCCGCCTGCAGCTTGACATAGCGCCAGTACGGGAAGAAGGAGAACGCACGCCGGAATATGGACGGCAATACCTTGTCCAGGTGGCGCTGGATCACATCCTCGCCAGATTCCAGGGTGTTGATCTCTTTTCCGAACGCCAGGCCGGCGATCACATCCACCGTAAAACGCATCAAGTCGGCCTGCAGGTTGATCTCCGAGCCCGCCCGCGCCGCCTTCTGCCAGCGCGAGCGCAGCCGCAATGCCACGGTGATCAGGGCCGGAAAATAGGCCCGCACATGGCCCGGCGCAAAACTGGCCATCACCATGCGGCGCTGGCGCATCCAGTCTTCACCCTCGGCGCTGAACACGCCCTGCGGCAGGCCCATCTCGGCGCCCACCGCGCGACTCAGGGGGCTGCGCTCGAAGCCGTCCGGCCGGTCCCGCATGACAGCCGCCAGCAGCTCGTGGTCGGCGATCACCAGCTGCTGCGCACGGCCCAGCCGCATGCGAAACAGCGGGCCGTATTGCTTGGCCCATTGCTCCACGTTCTGATGGACCGTTGCGCGCCGGATCTGGAACGAGTTTCCCAGCAACGGCCACTGGGGTGGCCCGGGCAGCTCCCTGATCTGACGCAGTGCCAGAGTATTCATGTTGTGCATTGTGGCTCCTCGCGCCGGCTGCCATGCGGCGCGTCGGCGACAGGCGCGAGCCAGACAAGCTCGGGGCAAACCCTATACTTCAGCGCGCCCGCTACCCCGCTGGGCGCGTCACACCGTTCATCCATTTTCCCGATCACCCCACGAGGTACTGCCATGGTTCAGCGTTTGAAGTTTTACATCGACGGCAACTGGGTCGACCCGGTGGTTCCCAAGACGCGTGCGGTCGTCAACCCGGCCAACGAGCAGGTGCTGTACGACATTGCACTGGGCTCGGCTGCAGATGTGGACCGGGCCGTGGCCGCCGCACGTGCGGCGTTCGAAACATTTTCGCAAACCTCGCGCGACGAACGCGTGGCGTTGCTGACGCGCATCGTCGAGGTGAACCAGAGCCGCGCCAAGGACCTGGGTGCCGCCATTTCGGACGAAATGGGCGCGCCGCTGGCTTTTGCCGAGAAGTTCCAGGTGGGCGCCGGTCTGGGTCATATCCTGTCGACGCTGGACGTTCTCAAGAACTATGCGTTTGAGGAGCAGCTTGGCTCGGCCATGGTGGTGCGCGAGGCGATTGGCGTGGTGGGCATGATCACGCCCTGGAACTGGCCCATGAACCAGATGACCTGCAAGGTGGCCCCGGCTTTGGCGGCCGGCTGCACCATGGTCCTCAAACCGTCGGAGTTCACGCCCAGCTCGGCCCTGATATTTGCCGAGATCCTGCACGAGGCCGGTGTGCCCAAAGGCGTGTTCAACCTTGTCAACGGTCTGGGGCCGGACGTCGGCGCCGCCATGAGTGCCCACCCCGGCATCGACATGATCTCTTTCACCGGCTCCACCCGCGCCGGTATCGACGTGGCGCAAAAAGCTGCCACCACGGTCAAGCGCGTGAGCCAGGAGCTCGGCGGCAAATCGCCCAACATCATTCTGGAGGGTGCCGACTTTCCGAAAGCGGTGGCGGCCGGTGTCGGCAGCGTATTCATGAACTCGGGCCAGTCGTGCAACGCGCCAACCCGCATGCTGGTGCCGCAAGCCCGCATGGCCGAGGTGATGGCGATCGCCAAGGCGGTCGCCGACAAGACCCGCGCCGGCGACCCGCGCGCAGCCGACACGACCATCGGGCCGGTGGTCAACGCAACGCAGTGGGGCAAGATCCAGGCGCTGATAAACACCGGCGTTGGAGAAGGCGCCACCCTGGTGGCCGGCGGCCCCGGGCGTCCGGAAGGCGTGAGCCAGGGCTTCTACGTGCGCCCGACCATCTTTGGCAACTGCAACAACAACATGGCCATCGCCCGCGAAGAGGTGTTCGGCCCGGTGCTGACCATCCTGGGCTACGAGACCGAAGACGAGGCGGTGCGTATCGCCAACGACACGCCGTACGGCCTGGCCGGTTACGTGTCAGGCGGTTCGGTCGAACAGGCCGCCGCCGTGGCGCGCCGCATCCGCGCCGGCAACGTCAACATCAATGGGGTGCCGAACGAACGC
>JANOTG010000109.1:0-4259 GCA_031416215.1 Betaproteobacteria bacterium | reverse complement strand
ACCGTACACTTGTACGGCTCCGCTCCTCGGCGCCACCTTGACCCGCTCGCGACGAAAACGAAGTTTCAGAGAAAACTAACTTGTACTCAAGTTACGTTGCAGCTAAATCTTCTCGGCCTGTGCGCGCGCTGCTGCAGCCGGGACTCACAACGCAAGCAGCAGCGCGATGTACTGGTCTACCGGCACTTCCTCGGCGCGCCGCTGCAGGTCAAACTGACCGGCGAACTGGCGTGCCTCAAGCCAACGACCGAGTGAGTGGCGCAGCAACTTGCGGCGTTGACTGAAGGCGATCCGCACCATCTCTTCGAACAAGCGCGTATTCAGTGGCACAGCATCGTCGCGCGGCAGCATCCGCACCACCGCGCTGTCCACCCGCGGCGGCGGGTCGAAACAGTCCGGGGCCACGCTCAACACATGCTCCATGGCATAACGCCATTGCAGCATCACACTCAGCCGTCCATACTCGGCATTGGCGGGTTTCGCCACCATGCGCTGCACCACCTCCTTTTGCAGCATGAAGTGCTGATCGATGATCTGTGGCGCATGACCCAGCAGATGAAACAGGACCGGTGTCGATATGTTGTAGGGCAGGTTGCCCACCACGCGCAGCCTGGTGCCGGCAGTTACGGACAATTGCGTGAAGTCCACCTTCAGCACATCCGACTCGACCACCTGCAGATTGGGCCGCTGGCGCAATCGCTGCGCCAAGTCGCGGTCCAGCTCTATCACCGTCAGTCGGCCCAGACGTTCCACCAGTGGCTGCGTCAGTGCCCCCAGGCCCGGCCCGATCTCCACCATGGCATCACCAGGCCTGGGCATGACCGCTGCAACGATGGCGTCAATGACACCGGCATCGGTCAAAAAATGCTGGCCAAACCGCTTGCGCGGCACGTGGGCATGCAAGGTCTGGCCAATACGGAAATCAGCCCGGAGGCTGGCGCATTTCAACATAGGCGCGGGCACGCAACTCCTCGGCCCAGACCAGAAATGCCTCATCGAGCTTCTTTTCCCGCAGGATGCCGCGCACTGCCTCGCGAACCTCGCGCTGGGTCAGCGGCACCACGCGTCGCTCGGTGACCAGGATCAGGTGTTGACCGAAACGTGTGCCCAGGGGTTCGCTGACCTGACCTGGTTCGAGCGCATTCATCGCCTCCTCGAACTCCGGAACAAACATGCCAGTAGACGCCCAGCCCAGATCACCGCCTTGCGCTGCTGATCCGTCCTGTGAATGCTCCCGGGCCAGGGTAGCGAAGTTCGCCGCACCGGATTGCAGGCTCCGCCGCCATTGCGAGAGTCGTTCGCGGGCGGCCGCCTCGCTCAATTGGGCCGACGGTCGCAGCAGGATATGGCTGACACGGGTCTGCTGCAATGCCGCGGCCGGCATGCCGACGACACGTTTCTCGATCACCTTGAGCACATGGAACCCGGCGCCCGAACGCACCAGGGTGAGGCCTCCGACAGGCAGGTCGCGCACCGCTTCGGAAAAGAGGGGCGGGTAACGGTCTGCCGTGCGCAGACCCAACAATCCGCCTGAGCCCGCATTGGGAGCCGTGGACTCATCGCGCGCCAGCTTGGCAAAGTCCTCTTGCGCCCGCGCACGCTCCAGCACCTGCTGCGCTTTGCCCTGGGCTGCGGCCAATTGGGCGGCGGTGGGCTCATCAGGCACGGCAATCAGCACATGGGCCAGCTCCAATTCGATTTCGGACAGGGTCGTCGTTTTTTGCCTGTCACGCAGATACTGATCCACCTCCAGTTCCGAGACACGCACCTTCTGGGCAATCTCGCGCTCACGCACCCGCGTCATCAGCAACTGGTCGCGCAGCATGTTGCGAAACACGGACCGCTCCATGCCATCAGCCGCCAGGCGCCGCAGAAGCCCCTCCATCGTCGTCTGGTTCTGCCGCGCCACCGACTGTTCTGCCTGGTCTATCGCCGCCTCGTCGATCTTGATGCCGAGCTCGCGCCCGAACTGCAACTGGGCGCGGTCGTTGATCAGCCGCTCCAGCACCTGCTCGGCAAGCAACCGTGCCTCGGGAATCGGTTGTTGCGCCTGCGTCAGCTGCCGCGTCACGCGCTGTATTTCCAGCCGCACCTGCTGGTTGGTAATGGGTTCGGAATTGACCAGGGCCACGATGAAGTCCGCCGGGCGTTGGGCCGAAGAAGCGCCAACCGGGCTTTGCGCAACCACGGCAGTACAAACGCACAGGCATGCGGCAAGGAACAGGCCGGGAGATCCAAAAAGCTTCATGCAGTTACTCGTAATTCGAAAAACGACTCGGGGTGCTGACGGTCTCACGCAGATACTGGTAACGCGGAATGTTTTTCCGAAGTGTCTCCAGCGGGTTGACGCCAAGCCGGGAAAAACCCACAAATTCGAGCTGGAACATGATCCGGCGGTTCGCCGATGAGCCGCCGGTCTGCAAGCGCTCCAGCACCACTCGCCCGAGCCAGCAACCGCCGTCATATTCGAGCCCGAAAATCGAGTCTACCAATTTGCCCTCCCGCATGCTGAAATTCATGCGCCCTACGCTGTACCACCGGCCTTCGCCTTGCCCGCGGCCCGCACCAAGGTCCTCTCCGCGATCGCCCCAGAGGTCATTCAGCGGCCATTGCCAGCCCACGTCCAACTGTTCGCTTGACCCTCGCTGCAACCGGTAGGCGGCGCTCACCACGCGGTAGTTGCCGGGACTGTATCGACCGCCGACTGTGGAACGGATCGACCGACCCAGATCGGGATCAAACTGCACCGTGGAATCGACCGACCAGCGCGGGTCTATGTTGACGGTCGCTCCAACCAGGACGTCGCTCAAGCCCTTGGACACCGTGGCGCCGCCGGGCAGCGTGACGCGCTGGTCCTTGAACCGAATGCGCTGGGCGATGCCAAAACGCGCCGCCTCGGCACCACTGGACGGGTCGAGCAAACGGGTAGACAGGCCCACAGTCAGCAAGTTGCTGTCGGAAACACGGTCGCTGCCGACAAATGCGTTGTCGGCATAGATCGTGGCGAAGTTGAAGTCGTTTGATCCCGAGTCATAGTTCGGCAACAGCGCCTGGTTCCTGAATGGCGTCAATACATAAAATGCGCGCGGCTCCAGCGTCTGGCGGTAGGCGTGACCAAAATAACTGGCGTCACGCTCGAACACCACACCGCTGTCCAGGCTGAATGTGGGTAACACACGACTGGCGGATGTGGCTCCATTGGCCAGCGGACTGTCGAACTGGTAGTTGGTCGCATGCAACTGCAACTTGGGCGTTATGAAACCGGCCGGGGAAACCCAGGGGCGACTGATCTGCGCCAGTGACACGACACGCCGCCCGTTGGGCTGCCCGGTCAATAGGCTGGTCGAACGAAACTGTGTCATGTCGCCAGAAACAGACATGTCAAAACCAGCCAGGTTGGTGCGTGTATAGGCCGCCGTGATCTGCGGCATGCGGTCATACGGCGGGACAATTGGCGCCGCCGGGTCTTGCAGCGTCTGCCACTTCAACAGACGCAGGCCGGTTGAAAGATAACCACTGGACCATGACAACGACAGGTCGTTTGACAACAGTCGCTGGGTCAGCCAGGGATTGACACGGGTGAAGTCACGCCAGTAGTTGTCGTCACTCACGCGGTTGATCGACAAACCGAGTCCCACCCGGCCTACGCCAGCCAGGCCAGTCTCCAGGCCACCGTTGTGCGAAATCGCCAGCCCCCAGCGGTTGCTGCTGCGCAACTTGTCGCCGGGCAGGAAGTTGCCACGCAATTGCCCGGAGTAGGTCGGCTCCAGATACCGAAACTCGCCTGCCAGGTCGATTCCGCGTTTGCTCATCACGGCCGGATAAAACGTGGCATCACGGTTGGGCGCGATATTCCAGTAATACGGAATCGAGGTTTCCAGACCGTTGACGTTGTCCACGCCAAAGGTCGGTGGCAGGAACCCGGATTTGCGCTTGTTGCTGAGCGGGAAAGTGAACGCCGGAATCGGCAGCAGTGGCATGCCCTTGAAGGTCAGCAACGCACCCTCCGCCTGACCCACGTCTTCTGCCGTGTCGATGCTGATGCTGGCAGCACGCAGCACCCAGTCCGGCAGCCAGTTCGGCCCGGGCAAACGCCGGCAGGTGGTGTAACTGGCATTTCGCACCAGCGTGCGCTCCTCGTCAATGAAATCCACCCGCTGCGCCTCACCATGGCCCCCATTTTTCAACAGCAGGTAACGCGGGTTCAGGAAAAAGCCCTCGAACGACTCCACCTTGAGTTCCAGCACCGGCCCCTCGAA
>JANOTG010000108.1:0-5781 GCA_031416215.1 Betaproteobacteria bacterium | reverse complement strand
TGCCGCAGGTAACGCCCGGTCTGCGACGTGGCACTGGCCATGATGCCGTCGAGCGAACCCTGGGCCACCAGGCTGCCGCCGCGTTTGCCGGCGCCGGGGCCGATGTCGATGATGTGGTCGGCATGCCGGATGGTGTCTTCGTCATGCTCCACCACCACCAGGGTGTTGCCCTTGTCGCTGAGGTTTTTCAGCGCCGCCAGGAGTATCTTGTTGTCCCTCGCGTGCAGGCCGATGGTGGGTTCGTCCAGCACGTAACACACACCCTGCAGGTTGCTGCCCAGCTGCGCCGCGAGCCGGATGCGCTGCGCCTCGCCACCGCTGAGGGTCGGTGCCCCCCGGTCCAGCGTCAGGTAACCCAGGCCGACCTCTTCCAGAAACAACAAGCGGCTGCGGATCTCCGGCACCAGGTCACGCGCGATATCGTTCTCGCGCTGGCTCAAGCGGCCGCTGACCTGCAGGGTGTCGATCCATTTGCGCACGTCCGTGACGCACAAGCGCGCCAGCTCGGTGATGCCGATGGACAGATGGGCGGCAGCGCCGCCGTCAGCCACGCCAGCAGCGCTGGCCTGCGCGCCGAAACGCACCGCCCGGGCGGTCGCGTTGAGCCGGGTTCCCTGGCAGGTCGGGCAGGCATCGAGCGCCACATCGTCGACAACCACCTCGGCAAAGGTCTGTTCGCGGCCGCCGTGGTCATCCTCGCGTACCGAATCGTCCAGCGCCTTGCGCTGCTCGCGGGTCAGTCGCACGCCCGTGCCCACACAGTCCGGGCACCAGCCGTGTTTGCTGTTGTAGGAAAACAGGCGCGGGTCGAGCTCCGGGTAGCTGGTGCTGCACACCGGGCAGGCGCGTTTGGTCGAAAAAACCTGCTCCACGCCGATACCCGCGGTTGGCGCGCCAGCCAGCATCGCAGAGCGCAATCCGTCGAGTTGCGCCAGCACATGCACCACACCCTTGCCATGGTTGAGTGCATTCGATAGCGCCTCGCGCAATGCCTCCTCGTTATCGGGGCGCACGTCCAGGCTGGCCACTGGCAGCTCGATGGAATGCTCCTTGAAGCGATCGATACGCGGGAAACCGCGTGTCGGCAGGAAGTTGCCATCCACCCGCAGATGGGTAAAGCCGCGTGGCCGGGCCCAGTCCGCCAGCTCGGTGTAGACACCCTTGCGGTTCGTCACCAACGGCGCCAGCAGGCCGATGTGTTGCCCGCGGTAGCTGCGCAGCAGTTGCGCGGCGATGCTGTCGGGCGTCTGCGGCGCCACGGCTGCGCCGTCGTGCACGCAGTGCTGCACGCCCAGCTTGACATACAGCAGGCGCAGGAAATGCCAGACCTCGGTCGCCGTGCCCACAGTGGACTTGCGCCCACCGCGCGACAGCCGCTGCTCGATCGCCACCGTGGGCGGAATGCCGTACACAGCGTCCACCTCGGGCCGCCCCGCCGGCTGCACGATGCTGCGGGCGTAGGCGTTGAGCGACTCCAGATAACGCCTCTGGCCCTCGTTGAACAGGATGTCGAACGCCAGGGTCGACTTGCCCGAGCCGCTGACCCCGGTCACAACGTTGAAACGACCGCGCGGGATGTCGACCGAGAGTGACTTCAGGTTGTGCTCCCGGGCGTTGACGATCTGTATCGCCTCCAGCAAAGGTGCCGCGACCAGGCGGGTTCGAGCCTCCTGCACCGCATGGGCACCTGGGCCGACCGCTGAGTCGTATTCGCGCAGCGCGCGCCCGGTGTGTGATGTCGGGTGTTCGCGCAGCTGCTCGGGCGTGCCGATTGCCACCACATGACCGCCGGCGTCGCCGCCTTCGGGCCCGAGATCGATCAACCAGTCACTGGCGCGGATCACATCGAGGTTGTGTTCGATCACCAGCAGCGAATGCCCGGCGTCCTGCAGCTTGCGCAGTGCACGCATCAGCTTGGCGATGTCGTCGAAGTGCAGACCGGTGGTCGGCTCGTCGAACATGAACAGGCTGCCACGACGCGCCAGGTTTTGCCGGCTGCTGCTGCCGCTGCGCGCCGCTTCGGCCAGGAAACCGGCCAGCTTGAGACGCTGCGCTTCGCCGCCGGACAAGGTCGGCACCGGCTGGCCCAGTTTCACGTACTCCAGCCCCACATCGACAATCGGCTGCAGGGCACGAATGACATCGCGATCCGAGGCAAAGAACTGCGCCGCCTCACTCACCGTCAGGTTCAGCAACTCGGCCACGTTCAGGCTGACCAGCCTGGCCGCCACTGCGGGGCTGCGCCGGACCAACACCGGATTGGAAATTACATCGCGGCCAACGGCTTCTGCCACGCCGGCGGCACCCAGCAGCACCGGGTCCGACTGCGCGCCCGCCGACAACGCAACCGGCATATGCCGCTCGATGCGGATCTCCAGGATTTCCGGCCGGTAACGCTTGCCATCACAGTCCGGGCAACGCAGGTAGACGTCGCTGAGGATCTGCATCTCGACATGCTCGAAACCGGAACCACCACAGGTGGCGCAGCGCCCGTCGCCGCTGTTGAAGCTGAACTTGGCCGCCGTGTAGCCGCGCTGGCGTGCCACCATGGCGTTGGCGAAGATCTCGCGAATGGCATCCCACGCCCCGACATAACTGACCGGGTTCGAGCGCGCCGTCTTGCCAATCGGCGACTGGTCCACAAACACCACATCGGCCAGCTGCTCGGAACCCAGCAGGCGGTCGAACTGGCCAGGAGATTCTGTGGCACGGCCGAAAATCCGCATCAGCGCAGGCGCCAGCACATCCTGCACCAGGGTCGATTTGCCAGAGCCGCTGACGCCGGTGACGCAAACCAGGCGCTGCAACGGTATCTCGACCGACACGTTCTTGAGGTTGTGTTCGCGCGCACCTTCCAGCACCAGTCGTGGCGTGCCGGCCTCGACCAGACGCCGAAAACCCATGCCCACCTGCTTGCGTCCACCGAGGTAGGCACCGGTCAGGGTGTCGGCGTTGCGCAGGTCCTGCGTCGTGCCATCAAAAACGATCTGGCCACCGCGCTCCCCTGGTCCTGGCCCCATGTCCAGCATGCGGTCGGCCGCCAGCATCACTGCCGGATCATGCTCCACCACCACCAGCGTATTGCCGGCATTGCGCAGCCGCAGCATGGCTTCGATGATGCGGTGGATATCGCGCGGGTGCAGGCCGATGCTGGGCTCATCGAGCACAAACAGGGTGTTCACCAGCGAGGTGCCCAATGCCGTGGTCAGGTTGATGCGCTGCACCTCGCCGCCCGACAGGGTACGGCTCTGGCGGTCCAGGCTGAGATAACCGATACCCACGTCGCACAGGTAGCGCAAACGCGTCGTGATTTCATCGAAGAGCAGCTTCAACGCCTTGTGTTCGGCGTTGTCGTGGCGCGCCGCGCCTGAGGCAACCTCGCCCGGCAACACGGTGCTGCTGTTGTCGAAAAACCGGCGCAAACCATCGATCGGCAACAACATCAGGTCATGCAGACACAGCCCCGGCAGAGCCTCCAGCTGGTCGCGTGTCCAGGCCACTCCGGCTAGGAGGAAACGCCTGGATGGCGCCATTGCCGCATCGGCGTCGGCCTTGCTGCCGATGCGCCACAACAGGCTTTCGGTTTTCAGGCGCGCGCCGTCGCAACTCGGGCACCGTGTGTAGCTGCGGTATTTGGACAACAAGACGCGGATATGCATCTTGTAGGCCTTGGTTTCCAGATATTCGAAGAAGCGCCTGACGCCGAACCAGTGCTGGTTCCACTTGCCGTTCCAGTTTGGCGATCCGTTGATGACCCAGTGCTGGTGCTCGGGTTTGAGCTTGTTCCAGGGCGTGTCGCGCGGAATGCCGGCGTCCTCGGCATGGCGCATCAGGTCGTCCTGACATTCCTGCCAGGCCGGGGTTTGCATCGGTTTGATGGCGCCGGCGCGCAGCGTCAGCTTGTCATTCGGAATGACCAGGCCGTAGTCCACGCCGATCACACGACCAAAACCACGGCAGGTGTCACAGGCGCCCACGGCCGAGTTGAAGGAAAACGCCGAGGCGATCGGTTCGCTATAGCGCAGGTCGCTGTCGGGGCAATGTAATCCGGTGGAGAACTTCCAGACCTGCGGTTCATGAGTGGTCTCCTCGGGCAAGGCGTAGACGTTGATGCGGCCGGAACCACGCCGCAGCGCGGTCTCGATGGCCTCCATGGCGCGCGCCTTCTCGGCGCCAACGATGCGAAACCGGTCGGCCACCACGTCGAGCAACTTGACCCGGCGCGCCGGGCCGGCAGCAGGCGCCTTGCCCTTCTTCTTTCCAGGCTTGGCCGGTTCCGGTGTACTCCCGGCTGCGATGTCGACTTCGCGCTCGGCCTGCACCCGCGTAAAACCACTCAACGACAACCACTGCGCCACTTCCTCGGGGCTGGTGCCGGCCGGCAACTCGACCGGGAAAGTCACCACCAGACGCGGATCGGCCTGCTGACCGGCCAGGTCCTGCAACTGCAGGTAGATCGACTCCGGGGAGTCGTGGCGCACCGGCTGCGCCGTCTGGCGGTCGAACAGCTGTCCGGCGCGTGAGAACAACAGCTTCAGGTGGTCGTTCAGCTCGGTCATGGTGCCCACGGTCGAGCGCGATGAACGCACCGGATTCGTCTGGTCGATGGCAATGGCCGGCGGCACACCATCCACCCGGTCCACCGCTGGCTTGTCCATGCGGTCCAGAAATTGCCGGGCGTAGGCCGAGAACGTCTCCACATAACGCCGCTGGCCTTCGGCGAACAGGGTGTCGAACACCAGGCTGGACTTGCCGGAGCCGCTGGGCCCGGTCACCACTGTCAGCTCACCGGTGCGGATATCGAGGTCGAGGTTCTTGAGATTGTGTTGACGCGCTCCGCGAATGCGGATGGTTCCCTGGGGCATTGTGGGCTGCTTTCTGGATGAGGCCAAACATTCTAGACAGCGCATCGCGCTGACCGCCGTTTGAAGGGCATCTGCCACTGGGTGTACGCTGTTGCCCTGATTGTTTGTGTTGGAGAAGCACCATGCGTTACCGATTGCTGGGCCGCACCGGCCTGTACGTTTCTGAACTTTGTCTGGGCACGATGACCTTCGGCGGCTCGACCGGCATGTGGAAAACCATCGGTGGCATGGACCAGACGGCGGCGACCGCCATGGTGAAACAGGCCTTCGATGCCGGCATCAATTTCATCGATACCGCCAATGTGTACGCCACCGGCGAGTCGGAGACCATGACCGGCCACGCCATCAAGACCCTCGGGCTGGCGCGGGACGAAATCGTACTGGCGACCAAAGCCTTCGGCTCCATGGACGACAACGCCATCAACCGCCGCGGGCAGTCGCGTTACCACCTGATGCATGCACTGGACGCCAGCCTGCAGCGCCTGCAGGTGGACCACATCGACCTGTACCAGATGCACGGTTACGACCCGCTCACGCCACTGGAGGAGGTGTTGTCGACATTGAACGACATGGTGCGATCCGGCAAGGTGCGCAGCATCGGCCTGTGCAACATGGCGGCCTGGCAGGTGATGAAGGCGCTGGCCATCTCCGACCACCGCGGCTGGGCGCGGTTCGAGAGTGTGCAGGCCTACTACACCATCGCCGGTCGCGACCTCGAGCGCGAGATGGTGCCACTGCTGGCCGACCAGCAGGTCGGCCTGATGGTCTGGAGCCCCTTGGCCGGTGGCCTGCTGAGCGGCAAATTCAGCGCCGACGGCAAGGGTCCCGATGGTGCGCGGCGTGCCAATTTCGACTTTCCGGTGGTCGACAAACCACGCGCCTTTGCCTGCGTGGATGCGATGCGCCCCATTGCCGA
>JANOTG010000107.1:0-17379 GCA_031416215.1 Betaproteobacteria bacterium | reverse complement strand
ATCCATATCGATTGCCGCGCAACCATCGGTCAGGTCGCGAACGAAGAGCACAGCCTGCGCCGTTTGGGCAAGGCCGGTGTCAAGCGCTGGATGGGTATCCGTCCGACGGTCCGTGGAGTCGTGATGAACCCGGTGGACCACCCGCACGGCGGCGGCGAAGGCAAGACCGGTGAAGGTCGCCACCCTGTCGACCCATGGGGCAACCTGACCAAGGGATACCGGACCCGCAACAACAAGCGTACACAGGTCATGATCGTGTCGCGTCGCAAGAAGTAAGGGGCAGGAAAATGACACGCTCACTCAAGAAGGGTCCGTTTGTGGACCACCACCTGGCAGCCAAGGCCGACAAGGCCGTGACGACCAAGGACAAGAAGCCGATCAAGACCTGGTCGCGCCGCTCAATGATCCTGCCCGAATTCATCGGCCTGACCATTGCGGTGCACAACGGCAAGCAGCACGTGCCGGTCTACATCACCGATCAGATGGTGGGCCACAAGCTCGGGGAGTTCGCGCTCACCCGAACCTTCAAGGGCCATCCTGCCGACAAAAAAGTCGTGCGCAAGTAAGGCAATACCATGGAAACCAAAGCAACTTTGCGTGGCGTTCGCCTGTCTGTGGACAAGGGTCGCCTGGTCGCTGACCTGATTCGCGGCAAGAAGGTCGACCAGGCCCTGAACGTCTTGCAGTTCACCCAGAAAAAAGCGGCGGTCATCATCAAGAAGGTGCTCGAGTCGGCAATTGCCAACGCCGAGCACAACGATGGTGCGGATATCGATGAGTTGAAGGTGAAGACCATCTATGTCGAACAGGGCGCATCCCTGAAACGATTCACAGCCCGCGCCAAAGGTCGCGGAAACCAAATCAGAAAACCCACGTGCCATGTGTACGTGACGGTTGGCAACTGAACGAGGCCTGGAACATATGGGACAAAAAATCCACCCGACCGGCTTTCGCCTTTCTGTCAGCCGTAACTGGGCGTCGCGCTGGTATGCGAACGACCGCGATTTCGCCGGTATGCTGGCCGAAGACATCAAGGTGCGCGAGTATCTGAAGAAGAAGCTCAAGAACGCCTCGGTCTCGCGTGTGCTGATCGAGCGGCCGGCCAAGAACGCGCGCATCACGATCTTTTCGGCGCGCCCCGGCGTTGTGATTGGCAAAAAAGGCGAGGATATCGAAAACCTCAAGCGCGAACTGGGACGTCAGCTCGGTGTGCCGGTCGCCGTCAACATCGAAGAAGTCCGCAAGCCCGAGATCGATGCCAAGTTGATCGCCGACAGCATCACCCAGCAACTCGAGAAGCGCATCATGTTCCGCCGTGCCATGAAGCGCGCGATGCAAAACGCCATGCGCCTGGGCGCCCTGGGCATCAAGATCATGTCGTCCGGCCGCCTGAACGGGATCGAGATTGCGCGTTGTGAGTGGTACCGCGAAGGTCGCGTGCCTCTGCATACGCTGCGCGCCGACATCGATTACGGCACCTCCGAGGCCAAGACGACCTATGGTGTCATTGGTGTCAAGGTGTGGGTCTACAAAGGCGATACATTGGGGCGCAATGACTTGCCTGCTGTGGTTGAGCCGCGCTCCGATGATGAGCGCCGGCCGCGCGGACCGCGTCGGGATACCCGTCCTGGAGACGCCCGTCCCGGTGCCGACCGCCCACCCGCAGCGCGTCCGGCCCGCCGCGCCGCGCCAACCAATGTCGCGCCAGCGGATGGCAGCGACAAGCCCGCTGAAGCCACTTCAGCTGCAGTGGCCGACACGCCAAAAACCGCCGTTAAGCGCGTCCGCAAGGTAAGCGTGCCAGCTGCAGCAGCTGACGGAAACAAGGCCGCCTGAGCGGCCGAGCATTACGGAGTAACAACATGCTGCAACCTGCCCGCAGAAAATACCGAAAAGAGCAAAAAGGCCGCAACACGGGTGTCGCAACCCGTGGCAGCACCGTGGCGTTTGGTGATTTCGGTCTCAAGTCCACTGATCGTGGCCGCCTCACGGCGCGCCAGATCGAGTCCGCTCGGCGCGCCATATCGCGCCACGTCAAACGCGGCGGCCGGATCTGGATCCGGATATTTCCGGACAAGCCGATTTCCCAGAAACCAGCCGAAGTCCGTATGGGCAACGGCAAAGGCAACCCGGAGTATTACGTCGCCGAGATTCAGCCAGGCAAGGTCTTGTATGAGATCGTCGGTGTGCCGGAAGAACTGGCGCGTGAGGCATTTCGCCTCGCCGCGGCCAAGCTGCCATTGCGCACCACGTTCGTGGCACGCATGATTGGCCAGTAAGCGCCAAGCATTTCGGAGAACATCTGTGAACACCACTGAATTGCGTCAGAAAGACGTTAGCGGCCTTGAAGCCGAGGTCAAGTCGCTGCAAAAGGCCCACTTCGGCCTTCGTATGCAAAAAGCCACGCAGCAACTGAACAATACGTCGACCCTGCGTTCAACGCGGCGTGACATTGCGCGTGCCAAGACCATCCTGGTCGAGAAGAAAAAAGCTGCCCAAGGAGCGTCGAAATGACGGAAGCGAAGGTATCCCTCAAACGCACACTGATCGGCAAGGTAGTGAGCGACAAGCGCGCCAAGACCGTCACGGTATTGATCGAGCGCCGGGTCAAGCATGAGCTGTATGGCAAGATTGTCGGCAAGTCCAGCAAGTACCATGCGCATGATGAAAAGGGCGAGTACAAGATGGGTGACATGATCGAGATCACCGAGAGCCGGCCTATTTCCAAGACCAAGAACTGGGTCGCGACCCGCCTGGTGGAAAAGGCCGCAGCCGTATAGGGCTAGGCCCCGTCCCCGTGCAACTTCGATGAAAACGGCTCACAATGTGGGCCGTTTTGTTTTGCAGTCGTTCTCGGCGACGGCAGCGATCTGACAATGTGTGAATCGATTTACAGGAGCAAGCAATGATCAAAGTAGGCGACAACCTTCCCGAAGCGACGCTGATGGAGTATTCCGAGGTGGAGGGCAATGGCTGCAGCGTCGGCCCCAATCCGGTACCAGTTTCAAAGGCCACAGCGGGGAAGACGGTGGCCCTGTTCGCATTGCCAGGCGCTTTCACGCCGACATGTTCGGCAAAACATGTGCCCGGTTACCTCGAGAAGTTCAGCGAACTCAAAGCCGCCGGTGTTGACGAAATCTGGTGTGTCAGCGTCAACGATGCGTTTGTCATGGGTGCATGGGCCAGGGACCTGAAGGCCGCTGGCAAAGTGCGGATGCTGGGAGACGGTGATGCCGCGTTTACCAAGGCAACCGGCCTTACCCTTGACCTCACCGGGCGCGGCATGGGCCTGCGCAGTACCCGGTATTCCATGCTGGTGCGGGATGGCAAGGTCGCCAGCCTGAACGTGGAAGCCCCGGGGAAATTCGAAGTCAGTGATGCGACGACCATGCTGGCCCAGGCCAAGGCCTGAGCACGAGGCAGTCAGAGTTTGACTCTGAGGTAGTGCGACCCCTGTATGGGGTTGTGGTAATACGGTGCAATTTCCTCGAATCCGAGGTCTGTGTACAAGGCTCTTGCTGCTTCCATGCCGCTTAACGTGTCGAGCAGCAGGTACGAGTAACCGGCCTGTTGGGCTCGCGCCATCACGGCTTCGGCCAGCACGCGCCCGGCGCCGGAGCGCCTGTATGCGGGGCGTACGTACAGTCGCTTCATCTCGCAGGCGTTTGGTGTGTCGACGTGATCGAGCGGGCGAAATGCGCAACAACCCACCAATTGCCCAGCCATAAACGCCAACAGCAGCGCTCCGCGCGGCTCGGCGTATTGACCCGGCAGGTTGGCGAGTTCGGCGTCGAAATCCTGGAAACACAGGTCAAAGGACAGGGACGCTGCATATTCCCGCAGGATGCCGCGCGCCGCCGGGATGTCTGTCTCACGGGCAAGGGTCCTGAGCTCCAGTGCGCTCATGTGGTGTGCGGCTCGCAGGAGGCGATCGTGGCTGGATTTCTGGGCAGGTCCGATCCCCCTGGAAGTGGTGGGCGCAAGGGAGAATCGTTGGTCATGGGCGGGTGAAGCGGCGGAACCTTGCCAACATTCTCCACCAAGAGGCAGCCACATTGACGGCTGTGCAGCGGCCCGCATTCGGTTACTCGCCATCATTTGCTCCGGTCGTGGTTCAATACGGACTGAAACAGCACGGAGGATTTATGGATCGACGGCACTTCAGCGCTTTGGCGGGTAATGGTTTGGTGGCACTGGTGGCGTTGGCGCACAGGCAGGCGCGTGCTTTGACGCTCGCAGACCTCAGCAATGCCGATGCCTCGGCAGGGCTCAAGACGGCGTTGGAGAAGGGTGCGTTGGCGGCGATCAATCTGCTGGGCCGGCCCGACGGGTTCCTGGGCAATGCCAAAGTGCGTATTCCCTTGCCGGGATTTCTCGATGACGCGGCCAAGTTGTTGAAGACTCTCGGCCAGCAGAAGCGGATCGACGAGTTGTTGACCTCCATGAATCGCGCTGCCGAGGCCGCAGTACCTTTGGCCAAGGATCTGCTGGTTGGCGCCGTCAAGTCGATGAATGTTAGCGACGCGAAGAAAATTCTGTCGGGTGGGGACACTTCGGTCACCGGATTTTTTGCCGAAAAGACACGCGAGCCGTTGGCGGTGAAGTTTCTGCCGGTTGTCACCAAGGCGACGGAAAAAGTGGGGCTGGCCGCGAAGTACAACCAGGTCGCCTCCAAGGCCCAGAGCATGGGGCTGGTCAAGAAGGAGGACGCCAATATCCAGCAGTACGTCACCGGGAAATCATTGGACGGCCTTTATTACATGATTGGTGAAGAAGAAAAGAAAATCCGCCAGGACCCGGTGGGCACCGGCAGCGCGGTGCTAAAGAAGGTGTTTGGCGCGCTCAAGTAGCCTTGCAGTTCAGGCGGCTAGAGTATTTTCGACATCTCCAGCGCCAGGGCCTGGTCCAGCTCGACGGCAAGATGTGCGCGGCTTACCCGTGTCATGCCGCCGGTCCCCCAGCCCTCCAGTGACAGGGGCAGATCGCTGGAGTAGGTAATTTCGACCATGGGGAAGTTCGGCTGACGCTGGATCAGTCGCAAGCGAAGCTGCTCGAAACGCTCGTCGTTGAAGCGCTCGTCGACCACGATGATGTCGGGCATCCCCTGCTCACAGCGTTGCGCCGCCAGTTGTGATGACGGCACATTGTCGACCGACAAGCCCGCACCCTGGCAGACTCGCTTGATCTGCTCACGCAAACGGACGTCGCTGGTCACAATCAAGGCCCGGTGGCCGGCAAGCGCGGGCGTGTTGCCAGCCACAGCAGAATGCGCACCAACGTCGACTTCCATTGCGCTCAGCCCTTCCAACTCGTGAACGGTGCGCGCAAATTCGATCGACAACAAGCACTGATCGGAAGATTGAACGCGGTCAACGGAGGCGCCAACAGTCCGGCAGATCTCCGTGACCAGATGCCAGCACAGACGCTCGTGTTCGCGTGGTGCGCCAGCTCCCGCGCCAGACGCGCGCATGCGCAGCTGGCCATGCACCGGCCACTCCTTGATGTCAAGCGACACTTCCAGCGTTGCGCCTTCACCCATGCCCCAGTCGAGTGCCGCGCCAAGCAGCGCTGCCGCGAGGTCTGGGTCGATCAACACGTTGACGGGACGAAGGCTGCTTTGCACCGACCTGCCTTGGTGGCGACCCTTGAGTTGGTGCGCCAGTATCTCCTGCAGTAGCCGATCCATACGGGTCTGCGTATTGTTCTGGCGGATTGCGCCGCTTGCTACCTTGGCCAGCAGCCGGCCCTGCATTGCGATGTGGTCTGCATTGGCCAATGCGAGCATCAGCGGGCGGGCAGTCGCCTGATCGACGCCGGGCGAGCGCAGCAACGCCGTAAGGGCTTGGCGCATCCTGACCAGTACCTCAGCCAGTTCGGTCGCCGCGTCCCCGGCTGCACCAAATTCGAGACGCGGCGAGCCAGTTGCAGTCGGCGGCGTTGAATCCTGCAACACGTCCTGCAGCGTTGCCGGCACAGTACTTGAAAAACGGTGGTCCGTTGTCATTCTTGCTTCCCTGTGCGGTGCCTGCTGTAGATAGCAGATTGTGGACAGAACGCCAGCACCGCGCCCGCGCAGCTTGGATAATCGAGCTATGCGCGCAATCATTATCACCACCCTGTTGCTTTCGGTGCTGCTCTTGTGGTCTTGCGCGCCACAGTACAACTGGCGCCAGACGGCGCTTGCCGGGACGCCATTGCAAACCCTGTTTCCCTGCAAACCCGAACGCGCGCAGCGCAAGATGCAGTTGGGTGGCCAATGGGTCGACCTGGAAATGGCCAGCTGCGCCGTGTCTGGTGTGTCGGTGGCTGTCGGCCACGCGGTGCTTGCCGACCCATCCAGCGCTGGCGCGGTGTTGCTGCAATGGCGTCAGGCGACGCTGGCCACGATGCGGGCGACCGAAGTCAGGCAATCGCCCTACCGGATGCCACAGGCGATCGATCTTGCGGACTCCGTATCAGTTCGTGCCAACGGCACGGGCCCGGACGCGCAATCCCTGGCTCTGCAGGCAGTCTGGTTTGCCAGCGGCAAGAGTGCGTTTGTTGCGATGTTGTACGGGCCGACCATCCAAAGCGAGGTTGCGGAGACATTCTTTGCGGCATTGCGACTGCCATGAGCCTGCTGTCGAAACGTGCCGCTGTCCAGGTGTTTCTGGCCTTTGCGGCGGCCTATTTCCTGTCGGCTCTGCTAAGGGCAATTACGGCCACCCTGTCGCCAGTGCTGACGGACGAGTTTTTATTGCAGGCGCGTGATCTCGGTCTGCTCAGTGGCGGTTATTTCCTAGGCTTCGCGCTGACACAGTTGCCCTTGGGCAGCTGGCTCGATCGTTTTGGCCCCAAGCGCATCATCCTGGGCTTTCTCTCCGTCGCCGTGGTTGGCTGTTTGGCATTTGCCGCCGCAGGCAGCTTTTCTGGCCTGCTGGCGGCGCGTGTCCTGTGTGGTGTGGGTGTCAGCGCCTGCCTGATGGCACCCTTGACGGGTTATCGAAGCTGGTTTGCGCCCGCGGCGCAGATGCGCGCCAACTCATGGATGCTGATGTCCGGCTCGCTCGGAATGATCGCGGCAACCTTGCCTGTGCAGTGGCTGGTTCCAATGTTTGGCTGGCGCGCGCTGTTTCTGGTGCTGGCGATGTTGCTGGTGCTGGTTATGCTCCTGATCGGCTGGCGCGCGCCGCAGTGGCATGCCCGCCAACCGGATGTTGTCGCACCGGGACGAGAAGCCGGTTACCACGAGGTTTGGCGCAATTCCTATTTCCGGGCTATGGCGCCCGTCGGGTTTTTTTGCTACGGTGGTCTGGTGGCCATTCAGACCCTGTGGGCCCTGCCCTGGGTTGCGACAATGGCGAACTACAACACGCTGGAGTCTGCGACGGCACTGTTCTGGATCAACGTGTGCATGTTGGGCACCTTCTGGTCATTGGGTCTGGCGAGCCAGTGGCTGGCACGCAACGGGTACGACGCGTCGTGGCTGGTGGTCCATTGCCTGCCGGTGAGTTTCCTGGTGTTGGTCCTGGTCATTGCGACGCCGGCGCGCTGGCCGCAGGCCAGCGGCGCTCTGTTGGCACTGTACTGTGTTGCCTGCGCGGTGGTCACGCCGTCACAACCAGCCGTCGGCATGGCGTTTGCACCGCAGCTTGCCGGGCGCGCGTTGTCCGCCTATAACCTGGTCATCTTTGCTGGCGTGTTTGTGATCCAGTGGGGAATCGGTTTGACCATTGATGGCTTGACTGCGCTGGGTCTGGCCCGGACACACGCCTTTCAGGGCGCCTTTTCCCTGTATCTGGCCTGCTGCGTCGCGTCCTACTTGTACTTCCTGCGGGCCAACAGACATAATCGGCGGCGTTGACGCGATGCGCATCCGCGGGTTGCGCATCCGCCAAGTACCGTTCTGCCAGACCTGCCGGTTGAGTAATGACCAACAACATTTTCATCGTAGCGCATGCGCCGCTCGCAACTGCCCTGCGGGACTGCGTGGCGCATGTGTTCGCAGGGTCGTGCGGACCGGTGGCAGCATTCGATGTATCCGCCGACTTGCCATTTGATGCCACGATGGAGGCAGCGCGCTCGGTGATGGCTGCTTTGCCGGCACCTGCCACGCTGGTGTTGACCGACGCCTTCGGTGCTACGCCGTGCAACGTGGCGCAAAAGCTGGTCGACGGAGTGGCGTCGCGCCTGATCGCTGGTGTGAATCTGCCCATGCTGTTGCGCGCCGTGACCTACCGCAATGAACCTTTGGAGGTATTGGTGGCGCGCGCCATGGCTGGCGGCACCCAGGGCGTGATGCAGGTTGCCTCGGTCGCGCCGCAGAACCAGGGCAGGAAAAGAAATGATCAAGACGACAACGACCATCAGCAATAAGCTGGGCCTGCACGCCCGGGCCTCGGCCAAGTTGACCAAGCTTGCGGGCAGTTTCCCCTGCGAGGTCTGGATGTCGCGCGGAGAGCGACGCATCAACGCCAAGAGCATCATGGGCGTCATGATGCTGGCGGCTGGAATTGGCACCGTGGTTGTCATCGAGACCAATGGCGAGCGGGAACAGGAGGCCAATGACGCGCTGCAGGCCCTGATTGCCGACAAGTTCGGGGAGGGTGAGTGACCTTTTCCATCCACGGTCTGGCGGTGGCACGTGGCATCGCCATCGGGCGTGCGGTGCTGGTGGCATCGAGCCGCGTGGATGTCGCCCATTACTTCATCACCACGGCCCAGGTGGCGTCGGAAATCGCCCGGGTGCGGTCCGGACGCAACGCGGTGGTCGAGGAGATTCAGCGCCTGCAGCACACCGTGGCATCGATGGGGCCCAAGGAGGCGCCACATGAACTGACCGCATTGCTGGATGTGCACTTGATGTTGTTGCAGGACGACGAGTTGATTCAGGGTGTCAAGCACTGGATCGAAGACCGTCTGTACAACGCCGAGTGGGCGCTGACTACACAGCTCGAAGTGATCGCCCGGCAGTTCGACGAGATGGAGGATGAGTACTTGCGCGAGCGCAAGGCCGATCTTGAACAAATTGCCGAGAAGGTGCTGGCGGCGATGAAGGGCATGGCTTCGCCGGTCGTGCGGCCTGCGCAGCGCCAAACGCGCAAGGGCACCGGCCAGGACTTGCTGCTCGACGACACGGTGGACGTGCCGTTGATCCTGGTGGCGCACGACCTGTCCCCGGCCGATATGCTGCAGTTCAAGCAAAGTGTGTTTGCGGGTTTTGTGACCGATGTGGGTGGCAGGACCTCCCACACGGCGATCGTGGCGCGCAGTTTGGACATTCCTGCAGTTGTTGGCGCACGACTGTCCAGCCATATGGTGCGCCAGGACGACTGGATCGTGGTGGACGGTGATACCGGTGTCGTGATCGTTGATCCGTCGGCGATCATCCTGGCCGAGTACGGCTTCAAGCAGCGGCAGGGAGAAATAGAGCGCGGTCGGCTGTCGCGTTTGTTGCATACCCCGGCCATCACCATGGACGGGCAGCGGGTGGAATTGTTGGCCAATATCGAGATGCCCGAGGACGCACTGGCGGCGGTCCAGGCGGGTGCCGTCGGCGTCGGTTTGTTTCGCAGCGAATTTCTGTTCATGGGACGCCAGGGCCACTTGCCGGATGAAGAAGAGCAGTACCTGGCGTATCGGCTCGCTGTACAGGGAATGCGGGGGCTGCCCGTGACGATCCGCACGGTGGACGTGGGGGCCGACAAGCCACTGGACAAGTCGCAGCGTGAGGATTCGCACCTGAATCCGGCACTCGGCCTGCGCGCCATCCGCTGGAGCCTGGCCGATCCGGACATGTTCCTGACACAGTTGCGGGCCATACTGCGTGCTGCCTCCGGCGGCCAGGTCAATCTGCTCATCCCGATGCTGGCGCATGGCACCGAGATACGCCAGACCCTGTCGCTGCTGGACCACGCCCGGGCCCAACTGGACAACCGTGGCGTGCCTTACGGCCCGCTGCGCGTTGGAGCGATGATCGAAATTCCGGCAGCAGCGTTGACACTGAAGCTGTTTCTGAAATACTTCGACTTTCTGTCGATCGGTACCAATGACCTGATCCAGTACACACTGGCCATCGACCGTGCCGACGAATCGGTGGCCCATCTGTATGACCCGTTACATCCGGCGGTGCTGCGCCTGGTAGCCGATACGATTGCCGAGTGCAATTTCCAGGGCAAAGGTGTCAGCGTATGCGGCGAAATGGCCGGGGATGTGGGCTTGACGCGTTTGCTGTTGGGGCTGGGACTGCGCAGCTTCTCGATGCACCCGGCGCAGATATTGGCGGTCAAACAGGAGGTGCTGCGAGCCGACACGACCAAGCTCGCCGGTTGGGCGCACCAAGTGCTGTGTGATGAAGAGCCCGCACGCCGGATGCAAAGTGCCTGAGCGGCAAGATTGCCGCTGACCTGATGGTCTGGGCTAGGCGACAGTCAAGTCCGTTGCGGCGCCATTTGCCGACAGCGCTGCGGCGTCGGCCTGCTGGTCTGCGTGGTAACTCGAGCGGACCATGGCGCCCACCGCAGCGTGGCTGAATCCCATTTCTTGCGCTTTTGATTCGAACATCCGGAATGTGTCCGGATGTACATAACGTTTCACCGTCAGGTGGCTGGAGCTCGGTGACAGGTATTGCCCTATGGTCAGCATGTCGATGCCGTGCTCGCGCATGTCCTGCATCACGGCCAGGATTTCATCGTCGGTCTCGCCCAGGCCGACCATTAATCCGCTCTTGGTTGGAATATGCGGGAACAGGGCCTTGAATTTCTTGAGCAGGTTCAGGCTGAAGGCGTAGTCCGATCCCGGCCGGGCCTCGCGGTAGAGCCGCGGCACGGTCTCGAGGTTATGGTTCATCACGTCCGGAGGCGCGGCCTTGAGTATGTCGAGTGCGCGGTCGTCGCGGCCACGGAAGTCGGGCACCAGGATTTCGATGCGGGTTTGTGGTGACAACTCGCGCGTCTTGCGGATGCAATCGACGAAGTGTTGGCTACCACCATCACGCAAGTCGTCGCGATCGACGCTGGTGATCACCACATATTTGAGCGCAAGTGTGGCGATCGTTTGAGCCAGATTGAGTGGCTCACTCGGGTCCAGCGGGTCGGGCCGCCCATGACCGACATCGCAGAACGGGCAGCGTCGGGTGCATTTGTCACCCATGATCATGAAGGTCGCGGTGCCCTTGCCAAAACATTCGCCGATGTTGGGGCAGGACGCCTCTTCACACACCGTCACCAGATTGTTCTTGCGCAGGATGTCCTTGATCTCATAAAAACGCGTGCTCGGCGAGCCGGCCTTGACGCGAATCCATGGCGGCTTCTTGAGCACTTCACCCGGCACCACTTTGACCGGAATGCGGGCCAGCTTGGCGCTGGCCTTCTGCTTGACCGTCGCGTCATGCGGCGCAGGGGCAACTGCGGGAAGTGCCGTCGCGGTTGGGTTGGTGTTTTGCATGGTGCGTGGGCTCTTGTTCAAGGCGCCAGGTAAGCCGTCAGCTTGTTTGCCAACAGACGAGAAACGTCGAGACAATCGGCCGATACGCCGATTGTAGAAAGGTCCACGGTTTTCAGGCCGCTGTAACCGCAGGGGTTGATGCGGCTGAATGGCTCCAGATCCATCGCCACGTTCAGTGCCACACCGTGGTAGGTGCAGTTGCGGCTGACCTTGATGCCCAGGGCTGCGACTTTTCCAAGCTTGCTGAAGTCTGGTGCGTCGACTACGGCTGCTGGCCTGCGGCCTGGCCGTTGCGGCAGCAACGCATGGGACTGCGGGTCGTCCAGGCGCACGTAAATGCCCGGGGCACCTGCCACCCGGTGGCCGGTGATGGCAAAGTAGGCCAGGGTCCGGATCACCGCCTCCTCGACACGGTATACATATTCCTTCACGAAGTAGCCGCGCCGTCGCAGGTCGAGCAAGGGATAGGCGACTACCTGCCCCGGCCCATGGTAGGTGACCTGACCGCCGCGGTCGGTCGCAACCACCGGGATATCGGCGGGCGCAATCAGGTGGTCCGGTTTGCCGGCCAGACCTTGGGTGAAGACCGGCGGGTGCTCACATAACCACAACACGTCTTCCGTGCCAGGCGTGCGGCCAGCCGTGAATTGCTGCATTGCATGAAAGGTCGATACATAAGGTACCAGCCCGAGCTCGCGGACAAGTGTTTCCACAACAGCTACAGCACCACCTTGACCATCGGGTGCGTGGACAAGGTGCGGTACAACTCATCGAGCTGCTCGCGGCTGGTGGCGGTCACGGTGATGGTCACACCGAGATACTTGCCACCGCTGCTCTCGCGCAATTCGACCGTTTGCGCATCGAATGTCGGATCGAACGCATGTGCAATGGAAGTGATTGCATGCACAAAGCCGTCGACCCGCTGCCCCATTACCTTGATCGGGAATGGGGACGGGTAGACGATCAGGGAATCCGTGGAGGTGGCCATTGGTCGGGACTCAGGTGCTCCGGATTGCCATTGTCATGCGCGCGCCACTCGGTTCAGGCGGCACGCTTGGCATCCTGATAAGCGGCGTACAGTTGTGTCAGCACCGGACCTGGCCGGCCACGGTGTGATGGATGGCCCACCGGCGCGCCGTCGAGCGTGGTGATGGCCAGCACCTCCTTGGTGGCACTGGACAGCAGCAGCTCGTCAGCGGCCAGGACTTCAGCGCGGCTGAGGCGGCGCAACTCAAATGCCAGCCCCATTGCCTGGCAGATTTCCTCGATCAGCCCGAAACGGATGCCTTCAAGCACGAGATTATTCTTCGGTACCCCAATGACGGTGCCGTTTTTGACAACCCAGACGTTGCTGGCGGCTGCCTCGCTGAGATAACCCTGTCTGAACATCACGGTTTCCGTGGCACCGGCGTCATGGCTGATCTGGCGTGCGAATACGGCGCCCAGCAGGCTGGTGCTCTTGATATGCGCTTTTTCCCAACGAAAATCGTCTGCAGTGACGCATGCGACGCCCTGGGCGCGCTGCGCTGCAGAGGGCGCCTGCAGGACACTGGCCATTGCAAACACGGTAGGAGTGACATCACGTGGCATCACATGGTCGCGCAAGGCCACACCACGCGTCACCTGCAGGTAGACGATTTGATCGAAGTCTGCCGCTGGCTTGCCCGCCGCCACGGCGCCGTGGCCCACCAATTGCTGTGCAATGGTTTGCCATTGTTCACGCTGGTAGGGATTGCTGATGCGCAATTCAAGCAGGCTGCGCTCGAGGCGTTGCATGTGCTGGGAAAAACGAAACAGGCGGCCACCATAGGCCGGCACCACTTCGTAGATGCCGTCGCCGAAAATGAAACCCCGGTCCATGACGCTGACTTTGGCCTCGTTGAGGGGGATGAATGTGCCATTGAGATAACAGGGGCTGGCTGGCAGTGTGTCGTTCATGTGCCTGATTATCGGTGGGCTCCACCAGCCAATGCCCTGATGTTGGTCGCGCAGGAACATGGTTGGCAAAAAGCAGGAGCCCGACCCGCGCAATTTCTTTCATATAATCAATGGCTTTGTTGGATTTGCCTGTGTTGGGTGAGCGGAATTTTGGAACTCGATGACTGGTCCTGCTTACCCGGAAGATGACGCCGAGCCGGAATTTGTGGTCCTGACGGCCGACGAGGCGAGGCGCTTGCGCTTGAAGAATCCGCCGCTGTCACCCTGGTGGGTTGTGGCGGGGCAGGTGGTGGTCGGGCTACTGGTGGCCTTGCTGGTTTGGGGCTGGACGGGCCAGAGCAGTGTGGGGTGGTCGGTTGCTTATGGATCCCTGGTGGTCGTGGCTCCTGCGGCGTTGTTCGCACGCGGCCTGATGGGGCGACTGTCCTCCCTGAATCCCGCTTCCGCAGTGGCTGGTTTTTTTTTGTGGGAGATGGTCAAGCTTGGCCTGTCTCTTGCCCTGCTGGCGCTGGCGACCCGGATGGTCCCGGGACTGAACTGGCTGGCGATGTTGGGCGGGCTGGTCGTGACGATGAAGGTGTATTGGGTCGCGTTGTTGATTGCCCCCAAAAGGTGAAATTTTGAGATTGAACGGATTTATCAATGGCTGCTGAACACGGACCTACCGCCGGCGAATACATCATTCACCACCTGACGCATCTGCAAAACGCCAAACCAAAGGCGGTTGTGGATTTCTCGGTGTTCAATTTCGACTCCCTGGTTTTTTCGACACTGCTCGGCGTGGTGACGTGCTGGGTTTTATGGCTCGCCGCACGCAAGGCGTCATCGGGCGTACCCGGACGATTCCAGGCGGCGGTCGAATTGCTGGTGGAGATGGTTGACTCGCAGGCCAAGGGCATCATCCACAACGCCCAGAGCCGCAAGTTTGTGGCGCCTTTGGCATTGACCATCTTTGTCTGGATTTTCCTGCTCAATGCCATGGATTTGCTGCCCGTCGATCTGTTGCCGTTCATCTGGACCCAGATCTATGCGGCCGCCGGCCACGATCCGCACCATGCCTATCTGCGGGTGGTGCCCACTGCCGATCTGTCGATCACCATGGGTTTGTCGGTCGCGGTGTTGTTGATCTGCCTGTTTTACAACGTCAAGATCAAGGGTCTGGGCGGCTGGGTGCACGAGCTTTTCACGGCACCGTTTGGCAACCACTGGGCGCTTTATCCGTTCAACTTCGCGATGCAAATTGTCGAGTTCATCGCCAAGACGGTGTCCCATGGGATGCGATTGTTCGGCAACATGTACGCCGGTGAGCTGATCTTTTTGTTAATCGCCCTGATGGGCGGCGCCTGGTCCCTGTCGGCCACCGGGTTTGGCTTGGCTATCGGACACATCATCGCTGGCACGGTCTGGTCAATATTCCATATCCTGATCATCACGTTGCAGGCTTTCGTTTTCATGATGCTTGCGCTGGTGTATCTGGGTCAGGCGCACGATCACCATTGAGCCCGCACCGCATTTCGTTTGTTCTGTTTTTCAACCCAAGTCCCTAAGGAGTCATCATGGAAGTTATCGGTTTTGTTGCACTGGCGTCTGGCCTCATCATCGGTCTGGGCGCGTTTGGCGCTTGTGTAGGCATCGGCATCATGGGTAGCAAGTACCTGGAATCAGCAGCTCGCCAGCCCGAGCTCATGGGTGAATTGCAGACCAAGATGTTCTTGCTGGTCGGATTGATCGACGCCTCGTTCATTATTGGTACCGGTGTTGCCCTGTGGTTTGCCACAGCCAATCCATTCCTGGCCCAGATCGCCAACCTGCCGAAGTAATTCGCTGTCTCATGTGTCCCGCCACCCCATTCGGGTAATGGCCAGCGCGTTGTTGATGGGGCACGTGACAGACCGACCCTTTTTTCGGGTTTTGTCTCCAATTGACCGAGGATGAAAAAGTGAGCATCACAAGTACCTTGATTGTCCAGATGATCGTGTTCCTGATTCTGGTCGGGTTCACGATGAAGTACGTGTGGCCGCCGATCACGGCTGCGTTGGACGAGCGCGCCAAGAAGGTTGCCGAGGGTCTGGCTGCGGCCGACAAGGCGAAGTCGGAGCTTTCATCTGCCAATCAGCGCGTCGAGCAGGAGCTGGCCAAGTCGCGCACTGAAACGGCCGGGCGCCTGGCAGATGCCGAACGCCGGGCACAGGGCATCATCGAAGAGGCCAAGGCCAAGGCGGTTGAGGAGGCCAACAAGATCGTGGCGGCTGCGCATGTGGATGCCCAGCAGCAGACGGACAAGGCCCGCGAGGCACTGCGTGAGCAGGTCGCCGTGTTGGCAGTCAGGGGCGCCGAACAGATTCTTCGCAAAGAAGTCAACCCGGGTGTGCACAGCGAGTTGTTGTCGCGCCTGAAGGCCGAGCTGTAAGGCAGCACCATGGCCGAAATTGCCACACTTGCACGGCCTTACGCCGAGGCGTTGTTCCAATCCAGCCAGACGCATGGCACCGATGCGTCGCTTTGGCTGGACCAGTTTGCGACGATTGCTGCCAATATGCAGTTGCTGCAATTCGCCGACAACCCGAAGATCACCTCGCAGCAGGTGTTTGATTTGGTTGGCGGGTTGGTGAAAGGGGCGCTACCGGATTCCGCCAACAACTTTTTGCGCACTGTGATCGACAACGGCCGCCTTGGTGTGTTGCCGGAGATTGCCAGCCAGTACCGCGCCTTGCGCAACGCGGCAGGCGGCTCCGCTGATGCGGTGGTGTACAGCGCGTTTGCGATGGACGGCCCCGCCCTTGCCGAACTCGGCGCGACACTGGAGCGACGCTTCGGCCGCAAACTGAACCTGGAGCTCGTGCTGGAGCCGGCCCTGATCGGTGGGATTCGTGTGGTGGTGGGCGACGAGGTACTGGATGCGTCGGTGCGGGCGCGTCTGCAGCAGATGAGAACGGCCTTGACGGCCTAGTGTTTTCGGGACAACAGATTGGCCGCCTGCGCATGTTGCGCAGGCGTGGAAAATTTAAAGAAAGTGAAGGAACGAGTCATGCAACTCAATCCCGCAGAAATTTCCGAATTGATCAAGAGCCGCATCGAGGGCCTTGCCGCGAGTGTGGATATTCGCAACCAGGGAACCGTGGTGTCGGTGTCCGACGGCATCTGCCGCATCCATGGCCTGTCCGACGTGATGCAGGGCGAAATGCTGGAGTTCCCGGCGGGCAGTGATGGTTTGCCAACCTACGGCCTGGCGTTGAACCTCGAGCGCGACTCGGTGGGTTCCGTGATTCTGGGCGAGTATGAGCACATCTCCGAAGGCGACACGGTGAAGTGCACCGGGCGAATTCTGGAGGTGCCGGTCGGCCCCGAGCTGCTCGGCCGCGTCGTGAACGCGCTCGGTCAGCCGATCGACGGCAAGGGGCCGATCAACGCCAAGATGACGGACGTGATCGAAAAGGTTGCGCCGGGCGTGATTGCCCGCCAGTCGGTGAGCCAGCCGATGCAGACCGGCCTGAAGTCCATCGACTCGATGGTGCCGATCGGCCGCGGCCAGCGTGAGCTGATCATCGGTGACCGCCAGACCGGCAAGACGGCAGTGGCGATCGACGCGATCATCAACCAGAAGGGTCAGAACATGACCTGCGTCTACGTCGCCATCGGCCAAAAGGCGTCGTCGGTCAAGAACGTGGTGCGCTCGCTGGAAGAGTCGGGTGCCATGGCCTACACCATCGTGGTGGCGGCGACGGCATCCGAGTCGGCAGCGATGCAGTACGTCAGCGCCTATTCGGGTTGCACGATGGGTGAATATTTCCGTGATCGCGGCCAGGACGCCTTGATCGTCTACGACGACCTGTCTAAACAAGCGGTGGCCTATCGCCAGGTGTCGCTGTTGTTGCGTCGGCCACCCGGCCGCGAAGCCTATCCCGGCGACGTGTTTTACCTGCACAGCCGCCTGCTGGAACGCGCTGCACGCGTCAACGAGAAATATGTCGAGGATTTCACCAAGGGTGCGGTCAAGGGCAAGACTGGTTCATTGAC
>JANOTG010000106.1:0-2382 GCA_031416215.1 Betaproteobacteria bacterium | reverse complement strand
GGTGCCCACCGCGATGATCCGGCCGCCGCGCGCGCGGCAATCGCCGATCGCCTGCTGGGCGGCCTGCGGCACCTGGTACCACTCCTTGTGCATGTGGTGCTGGCGCAGGTCCTCGGTTTTTACCGGCTGAAAGGTCCCGGCGCCCACGTGCAGGGTGACAAAGCAGTGCTCCACACCGCGATCTGCCAAGGCCTGCAACAGCGCATGGTCGAAATGCAGCGCGGCGGTGGGCGCGGCGACCGCACCGGCGTTCTTGGCAAACACGGTCTGGTAACGCTCCTGGTCCTGTGGCGTATCCGCATGGTCGATGTACGGCGGCAAGGGCACATGGCCATGGCGCTCCAGCAGTGCATGAGGGTCGTCGCCGGCATCGTTCGAGAGCACAAAACGGAACATGCCGCCGTCGGCGTCCGGCCAACGCCCGAGCAGGGTGGCGCGCAGGTTTTCTGCGCTGCCAGGCGCCGCCAGCAGCGCCAGCGTGGTGCCGATCTCCGGCTTCTTGCTGACACGCATGTGTGCCGCCACCTGGTTGCCGCCCAGCACACGCTCGATCAGCAGCTCGACCTTGCCGCCGGTCGGCTTTTCGCCAAACAGGCGTGCTTTGATGACTTTGGTGTCATTGAAGACCATCAGGTCGCCGGCCTGCAGCAGGCTCGCCAGCTCGTGAAACGTGCGATGCTGCGGGTTTGGGGCACGGCCATCGAGCAGACGCGCTGCACTGCGCACGCTGGCTGGCTGCTGGGCGATCAGCTCCGGGGGCAGGGCGAAGTCGAAATCAGACAGTGTGTAGGCGCCTGTTGCGCCTGCGGCAGTTTGCTGCATGGTCTTGAGGGCTGGACCGGCCCGTACCAAGTGGGGTGTTGAAGACAGGGCAGAATTGTCCCATGCCCGCCACGACAGCCGTCCAGCCCACCAAGTCGCCGCTGCGCAGGGTGATGGACAAGCTGGGTTTGCTGCGCGACATCGACCTGGCATTGCATCTGCCGCTGCGTTACGAAGATGAAACGCGCCTGGTGCGCCTGTGTGATGCGCGCGACGGCGAATCGGTCCAGATAGAGGGCGAAGTGACAACAAGCGAGGTCAAGTTTCGGCCACGTCGGCAGCTGCTGGTCACGCTCCACGACGGCAGCGACACCTGTACCCTGCGTTTTTTCAACTTCTACCCGGCACAGCAAAAGATGTTGGCAGTTGGCGCGCGGGTGCGGGTGCGCGGCGAGGTGCAAGGCGGCTTCATGGGCAAGACCATGGTGCACCCGGTCGTACATGCCGCAGGTACGCCCTTGCCCACGGCGCTGACCCCGGTCTACCCGACGGGTGCCGGTTTGCCGCAGGCCTATTTGCGCAAAGCCGTGCTGGGAGGTCTGGCGCGGGCCGATGTCTCCGAAACCGTGGGCCTGGGTTTGCCGCACCATGAGGCCCTGCGCTGGACCTTGCGCGATGCTTTGCTGTTCTTGCACCAGCCGAGCCCGGATGTGGCGCTGGCCACGCTGGAAGACCACAGCCACGCGGCCTGGCAACGCCTGAAGATCGAGGAGCTGCTGGCGCAGCAGATTTCCCAGTTGCAGTCACGCCGTGCCCGGGCTGCTCTGCGCGCGCCGTCGCTGCGGTCGCCAACGTCAGACCTGCATGGTCGCTTGCTGCAGGTCCTGCCGTTCACCCTGACGCGGGCGCAATTGCGGGTCGGGGCGGAGATAGCGCGCGACATTGCCGCGTCCAAACCGATGCACCGCCTGCTGCAGGGCGACGTCGGCTCGGGAAAAACGGTGGTGGCGGCGCTGGCGGCGGCGCTGTGCATCGATGCCGGCTGGCAATGTGCCCTGATGGCCCCCACAGAAATACTCGCCGAGCAGCATTTTCGCAAGTTGCTGGGATGGCTTGCACCTTTGGGTGTGACCACGGCCTGGCTGACCGGCAGCCAGAGCGCGAAAGAGCGGCGCGCGATGTTGGCGTTGATCGCGTCCGGGCAGGCCAGTCTGGTGGTGGGCACCCACGCCATGATCCAGGACAAGGTGGTATTCCACAAGCTGGCGCTGACGGTGATCGATGAGCAACACCGCTTCGGTGTCGCCCAGCGACTTGCGCTGCGCGACAAGATGGCCGAGCCCGGCCTGGAGCCGCATTTGCTGATGATGACGGCAACGCCTATTCCGCGCACCCTGGCGATGAGTTATTACGCTGATCTGGACGTCTCCACCATCGACGAGTTGCCGCCCGGCCGCACACCGGTGGTCACCAAGCTGATCAACGCCAGCCGGCGCGACGAGGTGGTGCGGCGCATCCGCAGCCAGCTGCAACAGGGCCGTCAGGTGTACTGGGTTTGTCCGCTGATTGAAGAAAGTGAAATGCTGGATTTGACCAACGCCACGCAAACGCACGAGGCTT
>JANOTG010000105.1:0-10614 GCA_031416215.1 Betaproteobacteria bacterium | reverse complement strand
TTGGTGAGTGGCACCGACGGTGTCGGCACCAAGCTCAAACTGGCCTTCGCCTGGAACATGCACGACACGGTGGGCATCGACCTGGTGGCCATGAGTGTCAACGACGTGTTGGTGCAGGGCGCCGAGCCGTTGTTCTTCCTGGACTATTTTGCCTGCGGCAAACTGGACCTGGACACGGCAACCGCCGTCATCAGCGGCATCGCCCGTGGCTGTGAACTGTCGGGTTGTGCCCTGATCGGCGGAGAAACCGCCGAAATGCCCGGCATGTACCCCGCCGGGGAATACGATCTTGCCGGGTTTGCCGTCGGCGCCGTCGAAAAGTCAAAAATCCTTGACGGCAGCACGGTGTTGGCTGGTGACGTGGTGTTGGGGCTGGCGAGCAGCGGCGCACACTCCAACGGCTTCAGCCTGGTACGCAAGTGCATCGAGCGCGCGGCTGACAAGCTGCCACAGACGCTGGACGGCGCACCGTTTCGCCAGGCCATGATGGCGCCCACCAGGCTGTATGTCAAACCGGTGCTCGCCGCTCTTGCTGCACACCCGATCAAGGCGCTGGCCCACATCACGGGCGGGGGATTGCTGGAGAATATTCCACGCGTCCTGCCCGATGGGCTGGCGGCACATTTGCGCCACGGCAGCTGGCCGCAAACCGAGCTCTTTGCATGGCTGCAAAAAACAGCCGGTATCGATGATCAGGAGATGAACCGCACTTTCAACAACGGCATCGGCATGGTGCTGGTGGTGGCTGCCAAGGAAGCCGAAGCCACGGCCCACACCCTGCGCAGCCTGGGCGAGACGGTGTACCCCATCGGTGCCATTGCTCCCCGGGGCGCCGGCGCGGCGGTCGAAATTCGCTGAAGGCCGGCGCGGCACGCCCGGCGCAGCCAAGGCGGCAGAAATCCGGGCTGCTAGCCGCTTCTGGCGCGGCGCAGGTCGGCCACGCGCGCTGCAATGGCGTCTATATCCAGCCCTTCTTCCACATGGGCCAGATAGGTCTCGAGGTCGATCACCGCGCGCGCGCTGTTGCCCAATTCGGCATGCGCCAAACCGCGGTCGCGGTGTTCACCCCAGGCTTGCGGCAGCAGGATGAGCAGGCGGTCCTGCACGGCGATCATGCGCGGCCAATCTTCCTGCGACCTGTGGATCTCCTTCAGGTTGCGCAACATCCGTGCCAGGATATCCCGCGGCGGCGTGGCCTGCAAATACAGTCCGAGCGGCACCTCGAACTCGTCGAGCAGGCCACTGCGCCGCCGGTACGGCTCCAGCCGCTCCGCCAGCTGGTCTCGGCTGAGCGACTGGCCATCCATCGGGTCTATCACCACCTGGCCCTTGGGCAGGTTGACCTTGACCATGAAATGCCCCGGGAACCCCACACCGCGCGCCGACAAACCCATACCCTGTGCCAGCTCGAGCCAGATCACCGCCAGGGTGATGGGAATCGCGCAACGCGTCTTCAACACCACGTTGACATGGCTGTTATCGGGGTCGTAGTAGTTGTTGACATTGCCGCGGAAACTCAGGTCGCGGAAAAAGAACTGGTTGACGGCGCGCAGCTTCTGCAGCGGCATGGCGTCTGCCGGCAAGCGCCGTTTCAGGCGGGCCAGCAACTGGTCGACATCTCCCAGCACCTGCTGCACATCGAGATCGGGATACTCGTCCTGCGCGATGCTCGCCGCCGCCTCGAGCAGCGGGAACTCGGCGTCGCTTTGTACCAGCGAAGCGAAATACTCAAGCGGTGTCGGAACAGAATAGGACAGATGCATGGTGTTCGGGCAGAACCCAGGTCAGGCGTCTATGCTGCCATTTTCGCCATTTATGCCGACCCATGCCAACATTTACTGCACTCGCGTATCAGGGCCGCAACAAGCGCCGCAACTTGACACCCGAGGCCCACAGCGCAGCGGCATATATCGCCATGGCGACCAGAACCACCAAGGCCAGCAGGCCGATACGACGCAACTCCCCGAGCGATGGGCCCTGCCAGGCCACCGCACCGGCCGCCCAAAGCAGGAACACCGCAAGCAAGGCAGTGCCCGCCAACACCTGCATGAAAAATGTCAACCAGCCCGGGCGCGGCTGGTAACTCCCGCGACGCATCAGGCCCGCCAGCAGCAAGCCGGCATTGATCAGCGCACCCAGGCTGATGGCCAGTGTCAGACCGGCATGGGCCAGCCATGGCACCAGAAAAACGTTGAACAGCTGCGTCAGCACCAGCACCAGGATTGCAATACGCACCGGCGTGCGGATGTTCTGGCTGGCGTAATAACCGGGTGCCAGCACCTTGATGGCCACCAGGCCCAACAATCCAGCGCCATATCCCATCAGGGCCAGCGTGGTCTGCTGCACGTCGCGCGCACCAAAGGCACCCCGGCCGTACAGGGTGGCGACCAGCGGCTGGGCAAACACCAGCAGCGCCACGGTGCACGGTATTGCCAGCAACACCACCAGGCGCAAGCCCCAATCCAGCATCGCCGAATATTGCGCGGTGTCGTCGGCGGCTTTGGCCGCCACCAGCTGCGGAGTCAACACCACGCCCAGGGCCACCCCGAGCAAGGCGGTCGGGAACTCCATCAAGCGCTCGGCATAGGACATCCAGCTCACACTGCCGGGAGTCAGGTGCGAGGCGATCTGCAAATTGATGATCGCCGACAGGTGCGCCACCCCGACGCCCAGCAAGGCCGGGCCCATGAGTGTGGCTATGCGGCGCACCCCACTGTCGGCCCAGGCTTCCCGCACCGGCTGCCAGCGCCAGGCCACATGCGGCAACATGCCCAGCCGACGCAGCGCAGCCATCTGCAGGCCGAGCTGCAGCACCCCGCCGCCGAGCACGCCCATGACCATGGCATAAATCGGCTCGATGCCCATTGCCCGGAACCAGTCCGTCCCCAACCATGCGGCGGTGATCATCGCCAGGTTCAGCAACACCGGCGTGAAAGCCGGCACGGCGAACTTCTTCCACGTGTTGAGAATACCGGCGCCCAGCGCCACCAGGGACATGAAACCGATGTAGGGGAACATCCAGCGCGCCATCACCACAGCGGCGTCGAAGCCGCGCGGGTCCTGCTGCAGGCCGCTGGCCAACACCCACACCAGGGCGGGCGCGGCCAGCACGCCAGCCAGGCAGGTCAGCAGCAGCACCCAGGTCAGCACAGTGGCCACCCGGTCCACCAGAACACGGGTGGCAGCGTCACCGTTTTGCACCTTGCTGGCACCCAACACAGGCACGAAGGCCTGGCTGAACGCGCCTTCGCCGAACAGGCGGCGGAACATGTTGGGCAGGCGAAACGCCACGTTGAAGGCGTCGGTCATGGCGGTGGCGCCAAACACCGAGGCCATGATCAGATCCCGCACCATGCCGGTGATGCGTGAGGCCAGGGTCAGCAGGGAGACGGTCGAGGCGGCTTTGAACAGGCTCACGGGGCGAAGTGTAGCCCGGCGGACAGCCATGCCAACCCAATGTAATGGGTCGTCGCCCAGCCCTGCGCCCGCGCTGGTAGAATGGAAGGCTTTGCTGGCATCATCCTCAGACACTAGGACACATCATCATGGCATCTACCAAACCGAAGAAAAAGAACCCGCGCCTGGCGTCGGGCCGAAAACGCGTCCGCCAGGACGTCAAGATCAACGCCGCCAACACCTCGCTGCGCTCGCAGTACCGCAGCGCGGTGAAAAACGTCGAAAAGGCCGTTGTCGCCGGCGACAAGGCCAAAGCGACCGAACTGTTCGGCAAGATGCAGGCCGTTGTCGACACGGTGGCTGACAAAGGCATCTTTCACAAGAACAAGGCAGCACGCGACAAGAGCCGCCTGTCGACCAAGGTGAAGGCTCTCGCCTCCGCCGCCCCCAAAGCGGCCTGATCCGTCAGGCCCACCGCACGGATTGCCAGTTCTCACCGAACCCGCAAACCGCCGTTTGTATCGGGTGCGCTGTCAGCAAAGCAGAAAAACCGCCGCAAGGCGGTTTTTTTGTGCCCGGTAGGTTTTACTACGCTGTTGCCCCAAGAAAACCCGCAAATCCAATGCCGGCGCGGGTCTCAGATCTTTTGGCGTGGCCACAATAGACTGAGGCTGTGTGAAAACCCTTTTCCATCCCCTTTTTGGGGGTCGTCCACCCCTTGGCATGCCTCGAAAAACCCAACCTGCGCGATTCTGCGGGGTCGATTTCTCGAAGCGCCTCGATACACGCGCGTTTTCACACAGCCTCGACTGAAAGCGGGTGTACAACTATCTCAACTGCTTGACCGCACACAGTCATTGGCCAGTGGTGACTATGGGCCGCCGCAATTCCGCGTGCCACCGCACGCCCTGACAGCGCGCGCATCAACGCTTGGCGTTGATCGACACCAGCTCATTCAGCTCGCCTTGTGGTCCCATTCTCGACGACATGGTCACACGCCGCCAACGGATCGGCACTCCAATGTGGGGTACGGCCCATACCGTGAACCTGACCGGGAAACTGCCAGTGCTGGCTGCCATGACGGCATTTGTCTCGATCACAAATGTGTCAAAGCTCCCCGCCGGCGTCTGGATGGTTTCGCGGCCCGTGATGCGGCTCTTGTAGGTCACGGTCGATTTGAGGCCAGCCAGTTGTCCATCGAGGTTGGTTCGCTCCGTGCGGCCTTGCCAGGTCTTGCCAATCACAAATTCGGCTGGCAACAGCACCAGCGGTGGGTCATAACTGAAACTCGCGTCCCGTACCAGGCTGCCCATCGGATCAGCCAGGTAGCCGCTGTCGGGCTGTGACGGCACGATGCGGTCGCCTTCGATGCGTTCGATCTGCAGGCCGAATCGGGATGCAAACACTTTGGAGTAGGGGTCCATGAGCGCGAACTCAAAACGGTCGCCCGCCCGTAGTCTTTCGCCTCCAGACCCGGCTAAAGCCGTCTGGCTGCTTGCCTCTTGCCTGGTTGGAGTGGCCACCACGACCGCCTTGTCGCGTTCATTGAGCTTGAACTGCGCCTGCTCGCTGAACTTTCCATTGGGAAATAGCTGCAGAAATGCATACCAGTCGCTGGCGTTCATCGACTGCTGGATGCGATCCCATGCCGCCTTCTCCAACTGATACAGCGCGTCTTCCTGTTCGCGGCTGGGTTTTCTTGCGACCTTGACCGCGCGGTCGAAGAAGAAATCATCCTCCAGGCTGGTCGACTCCCAGGGAATCTGCCGGCCCTGGCTTTTCTGCCGCACCTGAAATCGCACCCGCTTGAACACGTCTTCTATCTTCGCCGTCGGCTTTTTCAGCTCCTGCAGCAGGAACTGGGTGTACAACCCGTTGCCGCTTTTGTCGTCCCCGTCATCGGCCACGTTGCCCGGCGCCGTGGCATAGGCCAGGATGGTGCCCGGTGGTGCGTCCACCTGCGCCAACCCCTTGCCCGAGGCCGTGCCCGCAAACGGGTTGTCACGGCAGGCGTCGAGCACCAGGATGTTCATCCGGTTGCCAGCCGCCTTGAAGGCGTCGATGACCGAGTTGACATCGATGGTCTGCGCCGCAACGTCCGCCGCCTTGTCCAGCTTGGCGTCCACCGGCACCATGTAGTTGCGCCAGTCGAGCTGCAATCCGTGGCCGGCGTAATACAACATGCCCACGCCCTGCTTGCCCTTGAGCGCGTCGCCGACCTTTGCGATCGCCTCGGCCATCTGCGCTTTCTGGCCGTCGCGCAGTTCGATCACGGTGAAGCCAAGACCGCGCAGGGTGTCGCCCATGGCGCGTGAATCGTTGGCCGGGTTGGTCAGCGGGTTGGCATTGGCATAGGCCGAGTTGCCGATCACCAGGGCCACGCGGATGTCGAGCGGGGCCTGGGCCTGCGCGCTGAAACACAGGCACCCAATTGCCATCGTTTTCGCGGCGCAGGTCCGAAGTATTTGCAAGCAGCTGGACATGGCAGCATTGTGACCGCGTTTGCAGCCCGGCCGGCCGAAGCCAACGCACTTGCCGAGTCACTGCTGCCGGCACGAAGCCGGGCCATCGCTGGTCAAAGTCGGCGATGGTCGGCGCACCACGATGGTCGGCGCACCATTGATCCCAAAGCGGGAGCATGGTAGAGTTTGCCGATGCGAATCATTGCCCTGGGCACGCTGCGCGACTTTTGGGTCAGACACCCTGACGCTCTGGAGCCCTTGAGTGCCTGGTACTCGGTCGCCAGTCGGGTGCGCTGGTCGTCGCCCGCTGACGTGAAAGCGGCGTACCGTAGCGCGAGTGTGGTGGCTGGCAACCGGGTGGTGTTCAATATCAAGGGCAACGACTACCGGTTGGTGGTGGCGATGCGTTACGACCGACAAATCGGATACATCCGCTTTGTCGGAACCCATAACCAATACGACAGGATTGATGCAACAACCGTGTGAGGCCAACATGAATATTCGACCCATTCGTACCAAGACCGATTACCGTGATGCCATGCAACGCCTGGATGCAATTTGGAGCGCCAGTGCCAGGTCGCCCGAAGCCGATGAACTGGAAGTGCTGAGTTTGCTGGTGGAAGAATACGAAAAGAAGCATGTTCCGGTGCCCAAGGTGGACCCAGTCGGCCTGCTTCTGCATGTCATGGAGGCCCGCCAGCTGACGCGCAAGGACCTGGAACCCTATATTGGCTCGCGTGCCCGTGTGGCCGAAGTCATCAATCGCGTGCGCCCCTTGTCATTGGAGATGATCCGCCGCCTGGCTGCCGGGCTTGACCTGCCGGCTGACTTGTTGATTGCGGACTACGAATTGAGGCAGGCGGCGTGAAGCCAGGGGTTGCACGGTGGCCTTGGTAGGGCGTTGCGCACCGCCTGCAGCAGGTTGGCGCGGCAGGCGTCGGGTACCAAGTTGTTCATTCGTTTGGTGGATGCCCGTCTTCATCCTGGCTGGCGCTTGAACGACACCAGCTCCAAGCTTTGGTACCTGCCGATGGTTCCGTAGCGATCGCGGTCGATGTTGTCATGGCGTAGGCGCTGAAGCGTCGCGGGGTCGAACCAGCTGCGCGACTCGAGTGTGGTGTAGCCACCCGGGAAAGTCGCCGCGCCCCGACCAACTATCACGAAGGCCTTGAAGGTTCCGGCCGGCACCGTGATCGTGTCATAGCCTGTTGCCCGGTATTCCCAAAAAGTCGTTGCCAACACGCCGTCGGGGCGCAGGTTGGTAAAGGCCGATCTCCATTGCTTGCCGATAGCCATGTCGGTCGGCGCAATCAGAACACCCGGCGACTTGGTGCCGGTGCGACTTTTCAGGACCGAGCCGCTCTGGTCGTAGATTTCGACGCCGTCGTTTAACTCGTAGCGCGAGTCGTCGGCATACGTCACCTTGAAGGTGGTCCGTCGTCGCTTCTTGGTGAACTCGTCGATGACATCGATCACTAACTCGTCACCAAGCTTGCCGCGGCGAGCCGTGGGAGATAGCGGGACGACGCCGTCCCGATTCGGCACCGCCACAATTTGTGCCTTCTGCAACTGCTCCACTTTGAACTGCGCCTGCTCGCTTATATAGCCGCTGGGATACTTCTGCAGGAAGCTGTAGAAGTCCTCGGCCTGTTTGCTGTCTTTGATCTTGTCCCAGTCGGCCTTCTCCTGGTTGAAAGCCACCACGCGCTCCCTGTCATTGGGCCTGGCCATCGCCATCACCTTGCCGGTGTTGAAGAAGAAATCGTCCTCCAGGCTGGTGGACTCCCACGGAATCTGGCGGCCTTTGCTGCTTTGGCGCACCTGCAGCCGTACGCGCTTGAAAACATCCTCGATGCGCGTGGTCGGTTTCTTCAGCTCTTCGAGCAAGAACCTTGTGTACAGGCCGTTGCCGTTTACCACGTCTCCGTCATCGGCTACGTTGCCAGGCGCAGTTGCGTATGCCAAAAACGTACCAGTCGGTGCGTCGAGCGGCGCCAGCCCCTTGCCCGATGACGTGCCCGCAAACGGGTTGTCACGGCAAGCATCGAGCACCAGGATGTTCATGCGGTTGCCGGCTGCCTTGAAGGCGTCGATGACCGAGTTGACATCGATGGCCTGCGCCGGAACGTCGGCCGCCTTGTCCAGCCTGGCGTCCACCGGCACCATGTAGTTGCGCCAGTCGAGTTGCAACCCATGGCCGGCGTAATACAGCATGCCCACGCCCTGCTTGCCCTTGAGCGCGGCGCCGACTTTGGCGATGGCCTCGGCCATCTGCGCCTTCTGGCCGTCGCGCAGCTCGATCACGGTGAAGCCCAGGCCGCGCAGCGTGTCGCCCATGGCGCGGGCATCGTTGGCCGGGTTGGCCAGCGGGTTGGCATTGGCATAGGCCGAGTTGCCGATCACCAGGGCCACGCGGATGTCGAGCGGGGCCTGGGCAACTGCAGAAAACGTCAACAGTCCGAAGGCCGCGACGGCACCCAACATGTATCGCGTGAGTCCGAGGGCCTTCAACGGCTTGTTCATCGCGCAACCATACTACAAATGAGCTTCCCACAAGCGGGCATTGGTGGGCGACTACTTGACGCTGCATTGTTGACGACCAACTGTTGTTGTTGTTCGATCACGGGCGTCAAAAGTTGATCCCATGAAGTTGAGCCACCAGCGTAGCAAAACCCCGCCAGCCAACGAGCGCGCGACGCAGCTGTTACAGATTCATCACACTCGGCCCCGAAACATCCCACTCGGCCAGCCGTCCGTTGGTGGCGATCAGCCGGGCCACCAGCATCTTGATGAAAGCCTTGTCGAAGCTACCCTGCACCTCGCTGCTGGCCTGGCGCAGCGAGGCTCCCAAAATCTTCATCACCACGATGTCGGTCTCGGCGACGACGGTTGCAGTGCGCACGTGTTAGCCAGCCTGCAGGTAGACCATCTCGCCAATGCTCACGCCAGGTGCCAAGGTGGACAAGGTCAGGCCCCTGTGGCTGACGAACACGCGCCCTTCCAGCAGCATGGAGAACGACTCGCCCGGCGTACCCTCGCGCATCAGCACCGTGCCACGCGGCAAAACGTAGCGCTTGCCCAGGCGCAGCGTCTGCCACAGCACCACGTCATCGAAGGCGGCGAAAAAATCCATGCCACGCAACTGCTGGAAACGCTCGGCCTCGGTGCCCTGTGACGCCTGTTTTGGCAGGCTGCGATTCACCGCCACCAGCGCATTGGCAAAGTCGCTCCAGGTGGCATAACGGTCACTGGCGCTTTTGGCCAGGGCACGGTTGACCACGGCGTCGAGCTGGGCCGGCAAATCGGGGCGCATGGTGCGCAGCGCAACGGGCTTCTGGGTGCTGATCTGGTAGATCGTGGCGTAGTCGGTCTCACCCAGAAACGGTTTTCGCCCCGTCAACAGCTCGTACAGCACAACACCGAGCGAGAACATGTCGGTGTGATGGGTCACCTTCTGCTCCTTGATCTACTATGGCGACATGTAGGCCGGCGAGCCAAGGAAACCTCCCATCTGCGTCTCTTTGCTGTGCAAGGACAAGGCCGTGCCGAAGTCGGTCAGCTTGAGCTCACCATCTTTTTGCAGCAGCAGATTGGCCGGCTTGATATCGCGGTGCACCAGGCCCTTGGTCAGCGCATATTCCAGGGCGTTGCAGCATTTGAACGCGATGTCCAGCACCTCCGCCACCGGCAGCAGCGCGTCCGGTGAGGTGAATGCCTCCAACGACTGTCCATCGATGTATTCCAGCACCAGGTACGGCGGGTGCGCCTGTTCGTCGGCGTCGATCGTCGACACGATGTGCGGATGGCTCAGTTGCCCGGCCAGCGCCGCCTCGTTGCGCAACATGCGCCGGTGCAAGCCGGCTTGCGTCGGATCGGTCAGCAGATGTTCGTGCATCTGTTTGACGGCCACCCGCGCGTCGCGAAACCCGTCGCGCGCCAGGTACACCGTGCCACTGGCGCCGCGCCCGAGCTCGCGCTCGACGCGGTACTTGCCGATGGTCGAGGGCAATTTGTTCATGACAGCATCGTAGCAGTGGTGAAACGCAGCAACCGCCTGCAACTGCGCCCGTTGAATCCATCGGGTGCACTGCGGGCATCCATGGCATCAACCCGCCGCAGCCCGGACGGAAGCAGACAGTGGCTTTGCTTCTGACGTCTGTCATGATGTCCAAGCTTTACGCCGAAGTGCGGCGCACTTTATCCACGAAAACCGCCCCATGAATCAACCCGTTCTGTATGTGTTCAACATCTCGCACTTCTGCGAGAAGGCGCGCTGGGCGTTGGACCATTTCGGCATCGCCCACGAGGTGCGCCATGTGATGGTGGGGACCCACCGTCGCATCGCCAAAAAGCTGGGCGCAAAACGCGGCTCGGTGCCATTCCTGCACACCCACCGCGGCGTGATCGCCGGGTCTTCGGCCAACGTCGACTGGTGCGAAGCACACAACTCCGGCAAGCGCCCGAGCCTCGCGGGGGAGGACACCGACCAGGTGCGTACGATCGAGAAGCGGCTCGACGACATCGTGGGTGTTCACGTCAGGCGCTTTTACTACTCCGACGCGCTGATCAACGACCCGGCCTCTGTGCGCCCGATTTTTTCCAATGGCCTGCCCCTGTGGCAGCGGGCCGCGCTGACCCTCGGCTGGTCGCGCATCGTCCCGCTCATGATCAAGGGTCTGGATCTGGGATTGGAGCAAGGTCTGCAATCGCGCAAGGTGCTGGAGCTTGAGCTGGACTGGCTCGACGGGCTGCTGGC
>JANOTG010000104.1:0-2253 GCA_031416215.1 Betaproteobacteria bacterium | reverse complement strand
CGCAGCTGGGCGACACGCCGCACCTGGAGAAACTGATCGGTCCGGTCAAGGTCCTGCTGGACGCCTATGCCGCTGGCAAGGTGAGTGTGGTGTACCTGAGTTATACCCGCTTTATCAACACCATGAAGCAGGAACCGGTGCTGGAGCAGTTGCTGCCCTTGTCAGCTGACAAGATGCAGGCCGAGGCAAAGGCCAGCAGCTCTCAAGCTGGCTGGGACTATATCTACGAACCTGACCCGCAGACCGTCATCGACGAGTTGCTGGTGCGGTACGTGGAGGCGCTTGTTTATCAGGCGGTCGCGGAAAACATGGCGTCCGAACAGTCGGCACGCATGGTGGCGATGAAATCGGCAACCGACAACGCTGGCAACGTGATCGCGGAACTCAAGTTGATATACAACAAGACCCGCCAGGCCGCAATTACCAAAGAACTCTCGGAGATCGTGGCCGGTGCGGCTGCGGTTTGAACGTTATTGGCTACGGCATAACTTGGCTTCACGTTAGCCCCCACTGAAATTCTCGTTTTCAATTATCGGAGCAAAGCAAGATGGCTCAATCAGGCAACATGGCGAACGCAGGCGTTCAAGGCAAGATCGTTCAGTGTATCGGCGCAGTGGTCGACGTGGAGTTCCCGCGCGACCAGATGCCCAGGATCTATGACGCACTCAAGATGGACGGCTCGGCGCTGACACTGGAAGTGCAACAACAACTCGGGGACGGCATTGTGCGCACCATTGCGCTGGGTTCGTCTGACGGCCTGCGTCGCGGCATGGTGGTGCAGAACACGGCCAGCCCGATCATGGTGCCGGTGGGCAAGGCGACCCTGGGCCGCATCATGGACGTGCTGGGCGCGCCGATCGATGAGCGTGGCCCGGTTGCTGCCACACACACCGCGTCAATCCACCGGAAGGCCCCGGCCTATGACGAGCTCAACCCGTCTCAGGAATTGCTGGAGACCGGCATCAAGGTGATCGACCTGGTATGCCCGTTTGCCAAGGGCGGCAAGGTGGGCCTGTTTGGTGGCGCCGGTGTGGGCAAGACAGTGAACATGATGGAGCTGATCAACAACATCGCCAAAGCCCACTCCGGCCTGTCGGTGTTTGCCGGTGTCGGCGAGCGTACGCGCGAAGGCAACGATTTCTACCACGAGATGGCCGACTCCGGCGTGGTGAACCTGGAGAAGCTCGAAGACTCCAAGGTCGCCATGGTGTATGGCCAGATGAACGAGCCCCCGGGCAACCGGCTGCGCGTGGCGTTGACTGGCTTGACGATTGCGGAGTCGTTCCGCGATGAAGGCAAAGACGTATTGTTCTTTGTCGACAACATTTATCGCTACACGTTGGCCGGTACCGAAGTGTCGGCGTTGCTGGGCCGCATGCCGTCGGCGGTGGGTTACCAGCCGACCTTGGCCGAAGAGATGGGCCGCCTGCAGGAGCGCATCACGTCGACGAAGGTGGGGTCGATCACCTCCATCCAGGCGGTGTACGTGCCTGCGGATGACCTGACAGACCCGTCTCCTGCGACCACCTTCGCCCACCTCGATTCCACCGTGGTGTTGTCGCGCGACATTGCAGCTCTGGGCATTTACCCCGCAGTGGACCCGCTGGATTCCACCAGCCGCCAGTTGTCGCCCAACGTCGTTGGCGAAGATCATTACAACACTGCGCGTGCCGTACAGGGCACTCTGCAGCGTTACAAGGAATTGCGCGACATCATCGCCATTCTGGGCATGGATGAACTGGCACCCGACGACAAGCTGGCTGTAGCCCGCGCCCGCAAGATCCAGCGCTTCCTGAGCCAGCCATTCTTTGTGGCGGAGGTGTTTACCGGCACGTCGGGCAAATACGTGTCTCTGGCAGAGACGATCCGCGGCTTCAAGATGATCGTCAACGGCGAGTGTGACCACATGCCGGAGCAGGCGTTCTACATGGTCGGCACGATCGACGAAGCCTTCGAGAAAGCCAAGAAGATGGCTTGAGGCCAGGCTTTACAGCATCCAAAGGAAATCACATGGCGACCATGCAGATTGACGTAGTCAGTGCCGAAGAGTCCATCTTTTCAGGTCAAGCCAGGTTTGTTGCGTTGCCGGGTGAGATGGGCGAGCTCGGGATCTACCCGCGCCACACACCATTGATCACACGCATCAAGGCGGGCTCGGTGCGTATTGAAATGGCGGATGGCTCGGAAGAGTTTGTATTCGTCGCTGGCGGCATTCTCGAAGTGCAGCCGCATGGCGTTACCGTGTTGTCAGAC
>JANOTG010000103.1:0-31842 GCA_031416215.1 Betaproteobacteria bacterium | reverse complement strand
CATATCGATGATCCGTGTTGGTGAGATGACCGGTCGCTTGACCGAGGTGTTTCTGCGGCTCAACGAACACCTGGAGTTCGAGCGGGATGTGCGCGAACGCATCAAGCAGGCCATGCGTTATCCGACCTTCGTCATCATCGCCATGGCGATCGCGCTGGTGATCATCAATGTGTTTGTGATTCCGGTGTTCGCCAAGGTGTTTGCCGGATTCAACGCCGAGTTGCCGATCATCACGCGTGGCCTGCTGGGCTTTTCCGCCTTCATGATCGCCTGGTGGCCGCTGTTGCTGGCGCTGCTGGTGCTGGGGGTGGTGGGTGTGCGTGCCTATTTGCGCACGCCGGCAGGGCGCTACTGGTGGGACAGCCGCAAGCTCAAGTTGCCGATCGTGGGAGAGATCGTGTTCAAAGCCACGCTGGCGCGTTTTGCCCGCAGTTTTGCCTTGTCCAGCCAGAGCGGGGTGCCGTTGGTACAGGCCCTCACCGTGGTGGCGCAGACGGTGGACAACGCCTACATCGGAGCGCGCATCGAGCAGATGCGCGATGGTATCGAGCGCGGCGAAAGCATCTCACGCTGCGCTGCGGCCAGCGGCGTCTTCACGCCGGTCGTGCTGCAGATGATTGCGGTGGGTGAGGAAACCGGTGAGTTGGACTCGCTGCTGTTCGAGATTGCCGGCATGTACGAGCGCGAGACCGACTACAACATCAAGGGTCTGTCGGCGGCGATCGAACCGGTCTTGCTGGCGGCCATCGCCGTTTTGGTGCTGATCCTGGCGCTGGGGGTCTTCCTGCCGTTGTGGAGCATGGGGCAGGCGGCGATGGGCAAGGGAGGCGGCTAGTTGGCACAGGCCCTTGCGCTGCACCGTGGCCCGGTAGAAAGTGGCCGGCGTCTCATCGAGTGGGCAGTTGTTGCAGCAGGTTTGGCGATGTTCGTCGTGCTGTTTCTGCACAAGTCGCTTGATGTGCAGGCGCAGGCGGAAGTGGCCGCGGTACGAACCAATCTGGCGGTGCTGCGCACGGCGATGGTGCTGGAGCATATCGGCCAAAAGACGACATCGCAGGGGATGGTTGTAAATTTGCAACGGAACCCTTTTCTTCGATTGCAGCAATTGCCCGGCAACTACCGCGGCGAGAACGCAGTGGCGCGGATCGCTGGCACCGGGCCTGGATGGTATTTCGACCCGGCCTGCGACTGTGTTGCCTATCTCACTGCAAACGCGCGATTTGCTTCTGAAACCGGGGTCAGCGACCTGCTGCTGTTTCGCGTGGATCGCTCCGCCGGGCCGACCCGGCTGCAGGCGCTGGACCGTTATTCGTGGCAAGGCCAGGCTGTCGAATGATCGATCAGCAATACGAAGTCGCGGCAGCGCCGAAGATTAAGCGCTCAATTGCGGCGGGTAGTTGGCGCACATAATTCGACTACACGAGGTTGGCCCGGCTTAAAATTTGCCTCGACTGCCCTGCGGCAATCATTAACAAACATTTGTGAGGCGATACATGAAGCAATTGCAACGCGGATTCACGTTGATTGAGTTGGTGATGGTGATTGTCATTCTGGGCGTGTTGGCTGCGGTGGCGATTCCGAAATTTGTCGATCTGGGCGACGAGGCCAAGACCGCAGCGATCCAGGGCATCGCCGGCGCTGCCGGCTCGGCATCGGCAATCAACTATGCGAGTTGTTCTGCCCTGAACAACGTGGTGACCGCAAACAAGTGCGTCAAGATTTCGACCTGTGCCGATGTGGCCAGCGTGCTGCAGGGTGGATTTGCCGGTGCAGCCTCCGCCGGGACCGATCCCGGTGCGACGAATGGTGCCACCAGCAGTTGTACGGTTACCAAGGACACCAAGGTCGGCACCTATACAGCCATCGCTGCCGGCAACTGATCCGCCTGACGCAGGCTGCAGTGGAGACTGCATGCCAGCCGAGTACCACGCCACGGCCCGATGGCAGAGTGGTTTGCCATGCCCCTGCACAAGGGCTGCGAGCATGAGGCACAGAGGCTTCACCCTGGTCGAGCTGGTGATGACCCTGGCATTGTTGGGCATTCTTGCCGCCGTTGTCGGGCCCAAGGTTTTTTCAAGCAACACCTTTGACGCTCGCGGTTTCCATGACGAGACGCTGGCACTGCTGCGTTTTGCGCACAAATCTGCCATCGCCCAAAGACGGCCGGTCTGTGTGACTTTTACTGTCACCTCCGCGCGGCTGGCAATCGACGCAGACAGAAACCTGGCCACGGGAGCGTCTGGCTGTGAGGCCAACCTGGCCGGGCCCCGGGGCGACAGCCCCGGCACCATCACGGCGCGTAGCACGGCGCAATATGCGGCACTGCCGGCGGTCATCGTGATTGACGGGCTGGGTCAACCTGCCGTCGGCCAGATGATTCAGGTCGTCGGGGTGGGAAAACAGGTCACCCTGGAGTCGACAACCGGGTTTGTCCATGACTAATCAGCGCCTTGCCGGCTTCTCGCTGATCGAACTGGTCTTTTTCATCGTCGTGGTGTCGATCGGTCTGGTCGGGGTGCTCAAGGTCATGGACGTCGGGGTGGCCTCCAGTGCCGATCCGATGGTCCGCAAGCAGGCGCAGGCACTGGCCGAGTCGGTATTGCAGGAGGTGTTGCAGAAGGCCTACACCGACCCGGATCCAGGGGTGACCAGCGGCGAGAGCACACGTGCGACGTTTGACGATGTGGACGACTACAACGGCCGCAGCAACAGCACGTTTGCCGATCTGCCCGCCAGCCTGTCCGGTTACCAGATCGGAATTGCGGTCGTGCCCTCGACTCTGGGTAGCCTGGCGGCAAAACGGGTCACGGTGACCGTGACCCGCGGTGCCGAGGTGGTATCGCTGATCGGCTACCGCACGAGTTATTGAGAATGCGGCAAAAACGACGGCCGCATGGCTTTACCCTGATCGAGCTTGTGATGGTCATTGTCGTCATGGGGGTGATCGGCGCCACGCTGGCGACTTTCATGCGCAAGCCGGTCGATGCCTATTTCGACACCGCGCGCCGCGCTGCGTTGACCGATGTTGCCGATACCGCCGTGCGGCGCATCTCGCGCGATATCGGTGGGGCGTTACCCAACAGCATACGCAACCCGAGCAGCAGCTGCATCGAGTTCATCCCGACGCGTACCGGCGGACGTTATCGGGCCGAGCCGGATGCACTGGTTGTCGGCAACCAGGCCAATGCGGTTCTCGACTTTGCCGCGGCCGACACCAGTTTCAACATGCTGGCCAACAACAGCCTGCTGGCGGGGGATGAGCAAATTCGCGCAAACGATGTCGTGGTGGTTTATAACCTGGGCATCGCCGGTGCCGACGCCTATGCGGGCGACAACACGGCGGTGGTCTCGGCAGTGTCGGCCGCTGCCGAGAGCACCATCACCATCGCGGCAAAGCAGTTTCCTCTTGCGTCGCCTGTCAGCCGCTTCCATGTGGTGCCGGGTGACGGAAAAATTGTCGCATTCGTCTGCAACGCCGGACGCCTGTTGCGCAGCAGCAACCACGCCTACAACAACTCCTGTCCGACCAGCGGTGCCACGGTCGCCGTGCTGGCCGACAACGTGGCTTCGTGCAGTTTTGTCTACAACACATCCGACCTGCAGCGCAACGGTCTGGTGCAGATGACGATGACGGTGACCGACAGCAGCGGCGAGTCGGTCAGCCTGTACCACGAAGTACATGTGGGGAATACACCATGAGGCAGTTGCGTCGCGTGCAGCGCGGGTTTGCGGCAGTGGCCGCCATCTTCCTGCTGGTCGTGCTGGCGGCACTGGGGGCCTTCATGGTGTCGATTTCATCGTCACAACAGCTCACCTCCGCGCAGGACCTGCAGGGAAGCCGCGCCTATTGGGTTGCCCGCGCCGGTCTGGAATGGGCCATCGGCAGCATCAGCGCTGCGCCCGCCAGTTGTCCGACGCCACCTTCACCGTTCGTACTGCAAGGATTTACGCTGGTGCTGACCTGTGCTTCGGCGTCATTCAATGAGGCCGGGGTGACGCGGGTGATCTATTCGCTCACCTCGCGTGCATCGCTGGGTACCGGTGTGGGCAGCATCGGCTTTGTGGAGCGCAGCGTTTCGGCTTCGGTGGAGTTCTGAACCATGGGCTCGGTGACCACCGCTTGCACAGGCGTGTTGTGCCGTTGCCATGCTTTTTCGGCCGGCGAGTCGATCGCACCAATTTTCAAGCGCTTTTTACGGACGTGGCGGACGAAAAACCCGCACAATGCCGGGTGATGCGCGCACAGAACTTCAAGGTGGTGAACTGACCATGCGATGGCCGTGGGACCGTTCCGTTGACAACGAACTTGTGGTTGCCTCGTGGCATGACCAGACGCTCGCCTATGTGCGGGGCCGCGCCACGGCGGACAGCAGGTTTCAGGTGACGCGTTTCGGAGTCGAGAAGCAAGGTGCAGATAACCAGGCCGAGTTTGCGCGTCGCCTGGATGCCCTTGGCCTCAAGGCCTGCACGGTGCGCCTGATGTTGCGACCACCGCAATACCAGTGCCTGCAGATCGAGGCGCCGGGTGTGGCACCCGACGAGTTGCGCTCGGCCGCGCGTTACCAGATTCGCGACATGGTGGATGCCCATATCGACGACATCACTTTGGACGTGATGCGGGTCGGTGACGGCCAGAACCGCGGTGCGGCGCAGCTTTTTGTGATCGCTGCGCGCAATACCGACCTGCAGGCGGCAACCGAGTTGGCCAGCACCATGCGCTGGACCATGCCGGTGATCGATGTACAGGAGACTGCCCAGCGCAACCTGCAGAACCTGCTGGCCAAGTCAGGCGGCACCACGGAACGTGCCAATGCGGCGCTGGTTCTGGTTGACACACAGCATGCGGTGTTGACCATATGTGCCAACGACGAGTTGTTCTACACCCGGCGCCTGGAGATTCCCCAAGGCTTTCTGGAGGGGCCGTGGGAGCTTGCGGCACACGCCGCGCAAGAGTACACACCCGTTGGCGAATATGTGCCGGACTACGGCGTGGCAGGTGTGTCGTATGGCAGCGACTACTCTGCGCCCACGCCTGCTGCCGCAGCGGCGTCGGCGGGCGGCTCCACTGCCCAGGGCGAACGCGCGCAGCGTTTCCTGGTGGAGGTGCAGCGCTCGCTGGACTTGTGGGACCGGTCCTGGTCCAGCCTGCCTTTGGCGGCGGTACAGGTGTTTGCCGGCGCGCGGTCGGCGGAGCTGGCACGCTGGTTGTCACAAGAACTAGGGCAGCAGGTCGGCGCCATGGATGTGGCAGAGTTCTTTCCAGGTTTTGCCAATGGCGCAGCAAGCGATATGGTTGAATGCTGGCCCTTGCTGGGGCATTTCATGCGGGTTGAAGTCCGCAAGCTCTGAGCCTTTAGTCCATGCCACAACAGATCAATCTGAGCACGCCGGTCCTGCTGACGCAGAAGCGTTATTTCTCGGCACTGACCATGGCCCGTGCGCTGCTGCTGTTTGTGGTGCTGGGTGGGGCATTGACGGCCTACGGGGTATGGAGTCTGCGGACAGCGACACAGTCACTCAAGGCTACATTGGACAAGCAGGCGCCGGAACTGGTCAGCCTGCGGGCGGCAATCGCGCTTGAGCGGCCGGGCCAGGGGGCGAGTGAGAAGGAACTGCTGCAGGAGTTGCAGCTTGTCCGCACCAGGCTGGCGGAGCGCAGCAAGCTGTTGCTGCAATCGCGCCGCGGTCTGATCAATCCGGGGCAGGGCCATGCGGCTGTTTTGCAACTGGTGGCGCAGAGCATCCCGACCCAGGTCTGGGTGAGTGAATTGGCGTCCGACAGTGGGCAACTCGAGGTGCGCGGCTTCACACAGGATCCAGCGGTCCTGAATGACTGGGTCAACCGGCTGTCGCAGAGCCCGGTGCTGGCCGGGCAGCAGTTGGCCCGCGTCAGGGTGGAGCGGGCGACTGCCGGTGTGACACCGGGGACGCCGCCCTCTGCGCGACCCGTGTGGAGCTTCGTTTTGGCCAGCGTGCTGGCCACCCCAGCTACCGGGAGCAAACCTTGAGCAGCCACTGGAAGTCCATCGCGGCGCGCGTGGACGCGCTGAGCTTGCGGGAACGTGCCTTCCTGTTTTTTTCCGCGCTGGCAATTTGCGCAGCGCTGGCCGACACCTTGTGGATCACGCCGGCGCGAACGATCCACAAGCAGTTGACACAACAACTCAACGCCGAGAGCCAGGAGTTGCGGCGGTTGCGCGACGCACTGAAGGCCAAGGTGGAGCAGCCTGACCCGTCCAGAATCCTGCGGCAGGAAATCAAACAGGTACAGGCTGAAACCGCGAGCTTGGACGGGCAGATTGCCGCGGCAGCCGGGCAGTCCGGGTCCGGTCCGGGGTTACGGGAGCTGATGGTGCATTTCCTGCGCAGCCACAGTGCCCTGAGCCTGGTGCGCACCGGAAACCTGCCCCCGGACCCGTCGTCGGGGGTGGGGGCGGCTAGCAACGGCGGGCCAGGCGACCTGGGTCTGGCGCGCCAGAACCTTGAGCTGACGGTCGCTGGTCGTTACCCGGAACTGGTGAGTTATGTGGCGTCGCTTGAAAAGGCCATGCCGCAATTGCGTTGGGGCCCGATGCGCCTCAGCGCCGAGCAACAACCTGTGCAACTCACGCTGCAGGTGCATCTGATCAGGCCTGTGCCATGACGCCACACCGGGCCTGGAACGCCGCCACGATGAACACCGTGTCTTGCGGTGCGGTGCTTGGTGTGCTGTTGTCGATAACACCGGCCTTGGCCCAAGTGCAGCGTGATCCGACCGTGCCGCCGTTGTCGGCGCTCGCTGCTGCCGCCAGTGCCGCCGAACGCGGCAAAGACCTTGTCGAGACACCGCTGGCGGTCATCGTGCGCGAAGGGCGCTCCTATGTCGTGGTCGGCGGCCGTCTGCTGGCGCAGGGCCAGATGCTCGGCGATGCCCGTATCGAGCGCATCACTGAGACCGAGATCTGGCTGCGCGAGGGCAAGCTGCTGCGCAAGATTCCGCGTTTTTCCGGCATACAACGCAAGGTGTTGCCGTGAGCCCATTGTGGCCACGCCAACGATTCGCCACGCAACGAGAGTCCGAACCCATGAAATTGAAGCACTTGCCTGAACCCCGCGCCGTAGCTTTTGCAACCCAGCGCTACCGGTCCGGCGCGATGGTTCTCGCCGGCGCCGCCAGCCTGTTGTTGTTTGGCTGTGCCACCGACCGACCGTTGCGCACGCCCGATGTCGGTGCTGCGGTATCGGCACAACTCGCGACTACCGCACCTGCTTCTGCCGCGCGCCCGGCGGTGCCGGCGCGCGTGAGTGATGCCCTGGCCGAGCCTGTTCCGGCCCCTGCGCCGGCCGCACCCGAGCCACGCATCGATCTGCTGGTGAACAACGCCCAGGCGCGTGAAGTGTTTCTGGCCATCGTGGCCGACACCCGTTACAGCATGTTGCTGCATCCGGAGGTGGCGGGGACCCTGTCGGTCACGCTGCGTGGTGTCACCGTGCTGGAAGCGTTGGAGTCATTGCGCGATGTGTATGGTTATGACTTCCGCATCGACGGGCGCCGCATCACGGTGTTTGCGCCCAGCCTGCAAACCCGCATCTTCACCATCAATTACCCCAATTCGCAGCGGCGCGGCAGCAGCGACTTGCGGGTCGCCTCTGGTGGCGCAACGGGTGGCGGGACCAACGGCACCAACGGCAGCAGCACCAGCTCGGGGGGTGGCTCTGCCAGCCCGACGTCAACGTCACCCGCTTCCAGTGGCCAGCAGCTGGAGAACTCCCGCGTCACCACCAGCTCCGCGACCAATCTGTGGACCGAGTTGGCTGACGCGGTGCGGGGACTGGTTGGCACCGGGGCTGGACGCAATGTAGTGGTCAGCCCGCAGGCCGGAATCATGGCCGTACGGGCAATGCCGGACGAGTTGCGACAGGTTGACCGCTTCCTGAAGGCCGCGCAGATTGCCGTCGAGCGCCAGGTCATGCTCGAAGCAAAAATAGTCGAGGTGGAGCTCAAGGACGGTTACCAAAGCGGCGTCAATTGGGCGGCCCTGGCAACCGCCGGCAGTTCCACGGCCATCGCTGCCGGCGTCCTGGGCAGCGGGGTGGCAAGCAACAACGTCTTGCTGCAGTCCGGGGTCACCGTCGCGCCCGGCGCAGTCGCCATACCGGCGGTGCAAAACGGCGGCGGCCTGTTTGGGCTGGCCCTGTCAACCAGCCGGTTTGCCGCCGTGCTGGGTTTTCTGGAAACCCAGGGTGATGTGCAGACCCTGTCGAGCCCGCGCATCGCGACCGTCAACAACCAGAAGGCTGTGCTCAAGGTGGGCAGTGACGAGTATTTCCTGACCAATGTGACCGGTGGATCAACGACGGCTGCCACGGCCGGCGGCACCGCCAGCACCACCTTGCCGACGCTGACGCTGACGCCGTTCTTCTCTGGCATCGCGCTCGACGTGACGCCCCAGATCGACGACGGCACGAGCATCATGCTGCATATTCATCCGTCCATCACCAACGTCACCGAGAGAACGCGGCAGATCGACCTGGGCAGCATTGGCAACTACCGGCTGCCGTTGGCCTCGAGCACGGTCAACGAATCCGACACCATGGTGCGGGTGCAGGACGGCAGCATCGTTGCCATTGGCGGCTTGATGCAGCTCGAGTCGAGTCGCGCGGCATCCGGTGTTCCCGGCAGCACCGGATTCGGCTTTTTCTCCTCGTTGCTGGGTAACAACGCCAAGACCGGGCGCAAGAAGGAGCTGGTGGTGCTGATCAAGCCCACCATCATCCGCTCGGCACTCGACTGGGAACAGCAGAACCGGCAGGTCCGCTCGGCGCTGGAAGAGATGGAAGGCGTGCGCAGCCGGGTCATCCGGCTCGACGGCCGGGTCGAAGACAACCGGCCCAAGTCGCCCTGAAACACCATGTATCTGCGGCATTTCTCGCTGCGCGAGGCGCCGTTTTCCATCACGCCGGACGCGGATTTCTTTTTCCCGCACGAGGGTGTCCAGGCGGTGCTCAACACACTGCTGGTGGCGCTGCGCAGCGGCGAGGGTTTTCTCAAGGTGGTCGGGGAGGTTGGCTGCGGCAAGACGGTGTTGTGCCGCCGCTTGCTGCGCACCCTGCAGGCCGAATGTGTCACGGCCTATATCCCCAACCCCGATCTGGGTCCGAGGGATCTGCTGCTGGCCTTGGCCGGCGAGCTCGGCCTGAGGGTCACCAGGTCGGCGACGCGCCACGGCCTGCTCGATGCCCTGTACCGCTGCCTGCTGGACCATGGCGCCCAAGGTCGCTCGGTCGTGGTACTGATCGACGAGGCGCAAGCCATTCCGCTGCGCACCATGGAGAGTGTGCGCCTGTTGTCGAACCTGGAGACCGAAAAGCGCAAATTGCTGCAGCTGGTCTTGCTCGGGCAGCCCGAGCTCGACAACAAGCTCGCACGGCCCGAGATCCGGCAGCTGCTGCAGCGCATCACCTTCAGTGAGCACCTGGGTCCGATGGCACCCGAGCGCGTGCCGTCCTATCTGCGCCACCGGCTCCAGGTCGCCGCGTTGGACCCGCTTGCTGATGCCGGGATTTTTGACGCCGCATCGGCCGCCGCCATTGCACAAGCCAGCGCAGGTGTGCCGCGGGTGGTGAACGTGATTGCGCACAAATGCCTGATGCTGGCCTTTGGCGAAGACCGGCACCGGATTTCGCTGTCCGATGTGCACATGGCTGCTGGCGAAACCAGCGGCCCTGAGCTGCTGCCGTCCTGGTGGGACCGGTTGCGGCGGGTCCGCAGCAGACCGGTGGGTGGTGCGGAAAAGGCGGCGCGCGGCGGTATCGCGAACATTCTGCACAGGCCTGGCCCATGAGTGTCATCAACAAGATGCTGCGTGACCTTGACCGTCGCGCCGCGCAGCTGGAGCCGCAGGGGCGCCCGGCGCTGCTTGATGGTGGTGTGGCGAGCGTGGACGCCACAGAGGCGCACCTGCAGCCGCACCGGGAATCAGGGCGACGCCTCTGGGTGCTGGCCCCCGCCGGTGGCTTCGTGTTGTTGCTGCTGGCACTCGTCTGGTTTGCTCTGGCATTGCGGGGCCGCGACAACGCGGCACACACCGCCGCGGTGCCGGTAGTTCCAACGATGGCCAGTCCGGCCGCCGGCGTGGCGCCGGTGCCGCTTGCAGATACGCCCGTACCGGCGGCGGTGGTAATACCTGGCGCAGACGTTTTGCCTCAGGCGGCATCGGGCGCCCAGGCTGCGTCGGCAACTGACAGTGTCACCAAGGCCGCCAGTGTGGTCGCCACGTCGGTCCCGCCGATTGCCCCTGCTGCAGGCCCGCGCCGTGACACACCCGAGGCTGTACCGCAGGGCAGTCGCAGTGTTGCAGCATCGCCTGCAAGCAACCCGGTGGGTGCGGTTACGTCGCTGCGACCGGTCCCCGCGTCAGCACCTGGTGCCACGCCTGCAGCCGCCGTGACTGCACCCAAGCCGGAATTGCCGCTGGCCGCTGCACTGCCGGAAGTCCGGTCGGCAGCGATGGCATGGCAGGATGGCGCCCGCGAGTCGTTGGCCCAGGCGCAAAGACTCCATGCTGGCGGCGCGCGGGATGCGGCCGCCGAGCTGCTGCGGGAAGTTCTGGCAGGTATCGAGCGCAACCATGCCGGTGACGATTCGGCGGCAGGATCCGCCGTGGTGTTGGCTCTGGTGCGCGAACTGGTGCGCATCGAGCTGTTGCAGGAACAGTATGCGGCCGTGTTGTCCACGTTGCGGCGTCACGAAGGACCGACTGCGCGTCAGGCCGATCTGTGGGCAGTGCGTGCCAATGCGGCGCAGCGTTTGGGTCAACACGCCGAGGCGAGCCGGTCCTATCAGGCGGCGCTGCGGCTGCGACCGTCGGAGCCGCGCTGGATGCTGGCTGCCGCTGTTTCCTTTGCACTATTGGGTCAGACGGCTTCGGCCAGTGAACTTGCCGAACAGGCGCGCGCACTCGGCGGCGCCAACCCGGATGTATTGGCCTACCTGCGCCAGTTGGGCGTAACGATCCGGGAGCGATAATCGCCCGAAAAGTTGCTGTAGCGCAGATGAAACACAAGCTTGTTGTCGGGGATTTGGTGGTGGGGATGTACTTGCACGACCTTGGTGCGTCGTGGATCAAGAATCCGTTCTGGCGCACCAGCTTTCTGATCACGACCAGCAAGGAAATCGACGCGCTCAAGGCCAGTGGCATCGCTGAAGTCTGGATCGATACCGACAAGGGGCTGGGGGTTGCGGCTGCGGCAGCGCTGCCCGACGAGACCCGGCCATTGCCCTTGTCAGCCGCCGTTTCTGAGCTGCAGCCGCCGCAGGTTTCCAACCGCGCGCCAGCCAGCATGGCCGATGAGCTGGTAAGGGCCAGTGCGATATGCGCAGAGGCCAGGCAGGCCGTGACATCGATGTTCCTGGAGGCCCGAATGGGCAATACGGTGGACACTACCAAGGCCAGCCAACTGGTGCAGGATATTTCGGATTCCGTGGCCCGCAACGCGAGTGCCCTGATCAGCCTGGCGCGTCTGAAGACAGCGGATGGTTATACCTACATGCACTCGGTTGCAGTCTGCGCCATGATGATCGCGCTGGCCCGCCAGCTCGGATTGGACGACGACGCGGTGCGTGATGCCGGCGAGGCCGGTCTGTTGCATGACATGGGCAAGGCCTTGATTCCGCTGCATGTGCTCAACAAGCCCGGGAAACTGACCGACGAAGAGTTCGCCATCGTGCGCCGCCATCCGGTGCAGGGCCATGCACTTCTCAGCAAGGCGTCAGGTGTCAGCGCAATGACGCTGGATGTCTGTCTGCACCACCACGAAAAGATGGACGGCTCGGGCTACCCGAAGCGCCTTGACGCTGGCGCCATCAGCCTGTTTGCAAAAATGGGCGCGGTCTGCGATGTCTACGATGCAATCACGTCGAACCGGCCGTACAAGGAGGGCTGGGACCCTGCCGAGTCGATGCGCAAGATGGGGCAGTGGGCAGAGGGCGGTCACTTCGATATTGCGGTTTTCCAGGCGTTTGCCAAGAGCCTCGGCATCTACCCGGTTGGCTCGCTGGTGCGGCTCAGTTCGGGCATGATCGGCGTGGTGACAGCGCAGGGCACCAAGTCGTTGACCCAGCCGCTGGTCCGGGTGTTCTACGCCACCGACACTGGCGAGCGTGTGACGCCGCATGACGTCGACCTCGCCGCGCCGGGTGGCGACGACAAGATTGTCCTGCGTGAAGACCCGGCGAAGTGGCATTTCTCCGATCTTGACGACCTGTGGCTACAGACATAACACCATCGGCGCCCGCTGCTAGCAGCCGCGCGTGATAGGCATTTCGACTTCGCGCGGATGCAGCGCGTATTTGCCCAACTCAAGCTTCGCGATCGCGTTGCGGTGCACTTCGTCCGGCCCATCGGCAAAACGCAGCGTGCGGGACTGGGCATAGGCCATGGCAAGCGGAAAATCGTCACACATGCCACCACCGCCATGCACCTGCATCGCCCAGTCGATCACCTGACAGGCCATGCTGGGGGCCACCACCTTGATCATGGCGATCTCGTTCTTGGCCACCTTGTTGCCCGCAATGTCCATCAGCCAGGCGGCCTTGAGTGTGAGCAGGCGCGCCATGTCGATCTTGCAGCGTGCCTCGGCAATACGTTCCTGCGTCACCGTCTGTGACGCCACGGTCTTGCCAAACGCCACCCGGGCAGAGGCGCGCCGGCACATCAGCTCCAGTGCACGTTCGGCCACGCCCACCAGACGCATGCAATGGTGGATGCGCCCCGGGCCGAGTCGGCCCTGCGCTATCTCGAAGCCACGTCCCTCACCCAGCAGGATGTTGGAGACCGGCACCCGCACGTTCTCGAAAACCATCTCCACATGGCCGTGTGGCGCATCGTCGTAACCCAGCACATTGAGCGGCCGGATGATGCGGATGCCCGGCGTCGCCGCCGGTACCAGCACCATGCTCTGCTGGGAGTGGCGCGGCGCCTCGGGGTCGGTCTTGCCCATGGTGATGAAAACGGCGCAGCGCGGGTCTGCAGCGCCGGAGATCCACCACTTGCGGCCATTGATCACATACTCATCGCCCTGGCGCTCGATGCGGGTGGCGATGTTGGTGGCGTCGCTGGACGCCACGTCCGGCTCGGTCATGGCAAACGCCGAGCGTATTTCACCCTCCAGCAGGGGCTTGAGCCAGCGCGCCTTGTTTTCCTCCGAGCCATAACGGGCGATGGTTTCCATATTCCCGGTGTCGGGCGCGGAGCAATTGAATACCTCGCTGGCCCACGGCACGCGACCCATGATTTCGGCCAGTGGCGCATATTCCTGATTGGTCAGGCCGGCGCCGGCGTAACCGGAGGCGGACGCGCTGTCGACTGGCAGAAACAGGTTCCACAAGCCTGCGGCTTTGGCCTTGGGTTTGAGTTGTTCGATGGTTTGCAGCGCGCTCCAGCGTTTGCCAGCGCGGGTATTGGCCTCGAGTTCATCACGCAGGGTTCCCTCTGCCGGGTAGACATGGTCGTGCATGAAGCGCTGTACCTTGGCTTGAAGCTCTTTGGTCTTGGGTGAGTAGTCGAAATCCATAGGGTGCTCCGGGGTTGTTGGGTGGGATGTGCAGAAAATAGCTTGGCGCGAGAAAAGCCTCAGGCGCGCCGTGCGAAGCTCCAGGCCTTTTGTGCCAGTGGGCGCACGCCGGCAGCGGAGTTGGCAGCCTGTGCGCTCGACGCCGTGCCCATCTCGACCCGTTTGGCGATCCCTTGCAAGATGGCCGCCAGGCGGAACATGTTGTAGGCGATGTAGAAATTCCAGTCGGTACGCAGGTTCTGCGGCGTCGCCAGCCCGGTGCGCAGGCAGTACCGTTGTATGTAGTCCTGCTCCGACGGAATGCCGAGTTGTTCCAGGTCGAGGCCGCCAATGCCGCGAAACGACCCGGGTTCGATATGCCAGGCCATGCAGTGGTAGCTGAAGTCGGCCAAGGGATGGCCCAGTGTCGACAACTCCCAATCGAGCACGGCCAGGACCCGTGGCTCGGTCGGATGAAACATCAGGTTGTCGAGGCGGAAGTCTCCATGCACGATGCCGGTCTTGCTGGCATCCAGGGCGCTGGCTGGCATGTTTGCCGGCAGCCAGGACATCAGCTGGTCCATCTCCGGTATCGGCTGCGTGATCGATGCCACGTACTGCTTGCTCCAGCGAGCAATCTGGCGTTCGAAATAGTTCCCCGGTTTACCAAATCCGGCCAGACCGCACTGGGCAACATCGACCATGTGCAGTGCCGATATCACACGGTTCATCTCGTCGTAGATCGCGCCGCGCTGGGTTGTTGTCATGCCTGGCAGGGACTGGTCCCACAACACGCGGCCCTGCATGAACTCCATCACATAAAAAGCGCGGCCAATCACCGATTCGTCTTCACACAGGCAGAACATCTGTGGCACTGGCACGCCGGTGCCATGCAGCCCGCGCATCACGGCATATTCACGCTCCACTGCATGGGCCGAGGGCAACAATCTGGCCACTGGCCCCGGCTTGGCGCGCATGACGTAGCTACGCGCCGGGGTCACCAGCTTATAGGTCGGGTTCGATTGGCCACCCTTGAACATCTCGGCGTGCAGCGGACCTTCGAAGCCGTCCATGTGCTGCTGCAACCAGGCGGTGAGGGCCGGCACATCAAAGAGGTGCTGCTCGGCGACAGGGCGTGTACCGACAAAATGGTCGTAGTTGCTCATGGCATCGGGAATTTCAGTGGTCGGCTTCGACAATACGCATCAAGGCGTTGCGGTTGCGGATGATCAGGCCGGTTGGCTCGATACGGATCGATGACTCGCGCTCCATGGACTTGAGCTCCTGGTTGACGCGCTGACGCGATGCCCCCAGCAGTTGTGCCAACTCCTCCTGGGCCAGATGCAGGCTGATGCGCATCTCGGAAGCATCGGACAGGCTGGGCACACCGTAGCTGCGCACCAGATGCAGCAATTGTTTGGCCAGTCGAGCCCGCAGCGGCAGCGTGTTGAGGTCTTCCACCAGTCCATACAACTGCCGGATGCGGCGTGCATGCAGCCGCAACAAGGCCTCGTACAACTCCACATGCGCCGCCAGAATCTTCTTGAAATCCGCCTTGGCTACGCACAGGATGGTGCATTCGCCATGGGCATAGGCATCGTGCGTGCGGCGGTCGCCGTCGAAAATGGACACGTCGCCGAACCAGATGCCGGGCTCGACATAGGTCAATGTCACCTGTTTGCCTGAGATCGATGTTGAGCTCACACGTACCGCGCCCCTGGCGCAGGCGATCCAATCCTCCGGCGGGTCGCCACGGGCGGAGATCAGTTCGCCATCGCGGTAGCGTTTGACGTAAGCGCATCGAAGAATGTCATGCCGCAGAGACGGCGAAAGGGATCCGAACCAGCGACCGGCATTGATCGCCTCCCGCTCGTCGATGCTAAGGATGGGATTGTCCATGTCCTGTCGTGTGGGTGACCAATGGTGTGTCGATTGTCGCGCCTGGGACGATGAACGCTCTCATGGTTCTTCGTGCAGCAGGCTCAAGCCCAGGGCGCCGCGTCGCCGCAGCCAGGGGCTCGGGCGATATCGCGGGTCACCGTACACGGTTTGCATATTGAACAAAACCTCGAGGATGTTGGTCGGGCCGTAGCTGTTGCCCATCTCCAGCGGGCCGAGCGGGTAGGCGAGCCCGAGCTTGACGGCGATTTCCAGATCGGCAGGCGAACAGATCCCCTGCTGGCACATGTCACTGGCGATGTTGACGATGCTGCCCACCACGCGCTGGGTGACGAAACCCGCGCTGTCGCGCACCACACTCACCGCCTTGCCGTCACGTGCCAGCAAGGCATGGGCGGCATCGCGCATATCGGAGCGGGTTGCCGGGTTGGTGGCCAACACCCGGCGGCGGGTGGCCGCGTCATCGGCCAGCATGTCGATGCCGACCGTACGTGCCGGGTCCAGGTGGTCCACCACCGCGACCGTGGTGATGTCAAACCCAAGCGGCGCCACCAGCAGCAACGCCTTCTCGGACGGTGTGGCGCCGGTTTCAATCTCGGCCCCCAGGTCTTTGAGCAATTGCAGCAACTGGCCGCGCCGCGCCGCGCGTGGCGACACCCAGAGCGGGGGCATGTTGTGGTCGCTGGGGACCGGGACGTCGATGGGGATCTGCTGGATTCCGTCCGGGTAGTCATAAAACCCGCGGCCGCTTTTTCGGCCCACCACACCAGCGGCCACGCGTTGCGCGGCAATCACGCTCGGACGGTACCGTGGCTCCCCGTAATACTGGAGGTAGATCGACTCCATCACAGGGTGCGACACGTCCAGACCGGTCAGGTCCATCAGTTCAAACGGCCCGAGCTTGAACCCGACCTGATCGCGCAGTATCCGGTCGACGGTGGCGAAATCACACACGCCTTCGTTCACGATGCGCAACGCCTCGGTGCCGAAGCCACGTCCGGCGTGGTTGACGATGAAGCCCGGTGTGTCCGAGGCCCGCACTGGCAAATGCCCCATCTGGCGGGCGTACGTTGTCAGCGCCTCACACACACCTGGCCCGGTGCGCAGACCGGCGATGACTTCGACCACCTTCATGAGAGGGACCGGGTTGAAAAAATGCAGGCCGGCGACCCGTTGTGCACGCAGCACGCCGGCGGCAATGGCGGTGACAGAGAGCGACGAGGTGTTTGTGGCCAGCACCGTATCCGGCCCGACGATGCCCTCCAGGGTCTTGAAAAGCGCAATCTTGGCGTCCAGCCGCTCGACAATCGCTTCCACGATGAGGTCACAGTGGCCCAGTGTTTCGAGGCTTGTGCAAGACAGTCTGGAGCGCAGCTGGGCAAGCTGTGGCGCGTCCAATCGGCCTTTGGCCTCGAGGCGTTCCCACTGCTGGAACAGGTCTGCTTTGGCCCGTTCAGCGGCTCCGGCTTGGCTGTCCACCAGCAATACCTGACTACCGGCCTGCGCCGCGATCTGCGCAATGCCGCGGCCCATGGCGCCGCAGCCGACGATGGCGACGGTGTGAAATTGGGGATGCATGTGGTCGATTATTGACTGAAAAATGTGCTCGTACTGGCGCCCGTTGCCTCTACCAGGGCGTTCACGGCCGATCGCGCTGTGCGAAAATTCGCAGCGGGTCTGGCCGGGCTGTCATCGAGGCGCAAGGGTGCTGGGTTGGCATCGGTGAACCCCAGTGCAGCGGTCTGCCGGGACTTGGCCGTTATCATGTGACGGGCGTTGAGACAACCTACTAAATTCATGCCGATAATAAAAACGAGACTGCTCGCACTGGTGCTGGTTTTGGCGACTTTGGATGTGCATGCTCTGAGCCTCGGCCGTCTCCGAGGTGCCGCCCTGGTGGGCCAGGGTCTGGATGTTTCGGTCTTGGTGCAACCCGACCCGGACGACAACCTGTCCAATTTGTGCCTGGAGGTGGACCTCTTTCATGCCGATGCGCGCCAGGATCCGGGGCGTGTCCAAGTCAGTTTCGAGCCGGCAGCGGCTGGCCAGCCAGTCAATGTGCGGATCCAGTCCTCGGTTGTGATCGATGAGCCGGTGGTCACGCTGTACGTGCGCGCGGGCTGCGCCCAGAAGACCAGTCGGCGTTATGTGTTGCTGGCCGATATTGCCAGTGAGCCCATTGCGCCATCGCCGCCCAGGCCAGCCCAACTGCCGCTGATCACGCCTTCACCGGCGCCGGTTTCTGCAGCCTCTACCGAAAACGCTGGCCCGGCTGTGTCGGCCCCCAATGCGGACCGCACCGCAACGGGCACCCGGCCGGCCGGCGCAGGACCAGCGAGCAAGAGGCCCGCTACCGCGAAGCCAGCCAAAGTGCCTGGGGTGGTCAAAGCGGCCAAACCAGCCAAGCCCGCCAAGGCGACCCCCGCTGCCGCTGCGCCCCTGCCAACCCCGGCAGAAAAGTTGCAGGCGGGTCGTGCTGGCGGGCAGTCGCGTCTGAAACTCGATCCGCTGGAAGTGTTGTCTGAACGCGTCGCCACGCTCGAGTCATCGACCGCAAGCGCGCCAGGCGATCAGGCTGCGCGCGCGGCGGTGGAAGCGCAGCGGCTGCAAACTCTGGAAGCCAGCGTCAGGAGCTTGGTCGCGGTGGCGGCCCAAAATGAGGCCAGCTTGCTGGATCTGCGCGCCAAGTTGCAGCAGGCGCAGACCGAGCGGTATCTGAACCCGCTCGTCATCGGCTTGCTGTTGCTGCTGTTGGTATGTGCGGCGGTGATTGCCTTCCTGTTGCTGCGGCGCAAGGGGAGTGCAAGCTCCGCGCAAGGCAATTGGTGGTCCGCCGACGAACCCCGGCCAACCGAAAACTCAACGCCGACCGTGGGTGCGGGCTTGCCGCAGCCGAGCGATTTTTCGCCGGTGTCGGCGCCAGCGCCAATGTCCGGCCCCGGCTCTCTGCCCGCACCGGTGGAGCCACAGGGTGGCCGCGGGCCGCGTTCACGGCCAACGCCGATCACGCAGGTGGATGTGAGCCTGGTGGAAATGAGCGAGTCGACGTTTGACCGGTTGATGCAAAGTGGTGCGACCCACAGCGCTGTGCGCAAACCGCGCGATTTACCGGTGGCCGGCGTCAGTGTCGGTGCGCCAGTGAGGCGATTGGTCAATGCCGAGGAGTTGTTCGACATCCGCCAACAGGCCGAGTTTTTTGTCTCCCTTGGACAGACGGATCAGGCGGTTCGGATTCTCGAAAACCGCATCAGCGAAAACGGGGAAGCCAGCCCGCTGGCCTATCTCGACCTGCTCAAGATATTTCATTCGCTGGGGCTCAAAGCGGACTTCCGGCAAATACGCGAGGACTTCAATCTGCTGTTCAACGCCAAGGTGCCGGACTTTGCTGCATTCGGCGAGGAGGGGCGTGAATTGTGGGACTACCCGCATGTACTGGCCGATATTGAAGTCGCCTGGAAGTCACCACAGGCCGCCGACATGGTAGAGGCGTTGTTGTTTCGCGATCAGTGGGACGAGGCACGTGAAGTGTTTGATCTTGCGGCGTTTCGCGATCTGTTGCTGCTGCACACCATCGTCCAGGCCGCTGCTGCCTTGCCAGACGAATTGGTGGTGGCCGCCGCCCCGAGCATGTTGCGACCGTATCCGGCACGAAAAGGCGCCGCTGGCGGCTTGTCGGTGCCTGGCGAATTGTCGCCCGAACTGGTGTTGCCGACGCTGGATGGGGCGGGTGAGGTGGACATTGACCTGTCGGAGCCAGTGGCGGGCGGGGCGCCATCGGTGGATGCGCTGGAGTTGCCATCGGACCTCGCCAACCTCATCAATTTCGAGTTGTCTGGAGAGCCGCGCAAGGGTGGCCCGGCGCCCGACAAATAACCCGACCCGTTCGGGCGTCAGCGCCGCACCTGAAGCGCGCCGGGGTTCACGATATTGGTGGGTGTGCCGCGGATGAAATTGACCACATTGTCGAACGCGGCACCGAAGTACATCTCATAACTGTCCTGCTCCACATAACCGATGTGCGGCGTGCAGATGCAGTTTTCCAGGCGCAGCAGCGCATGCCCTTGCAGGATCGGTTCGGCCTCGAACACGTCAACCGCCGCCATGCCCGGTCGACCCCGGTTCAGCGACGCAATCAGCGCGTCGGGCTCGATCAGTTCGGCGCGCGAGGTATTGACCAGCAAGGAACTGGGTTTCATGTGAGACAGATCCTCCAGGCGAACAATGCCGCGAGTCTCGTCGGCCAATCGCAAGTGCAGGCTGAGCACATCGCTGCGGGTAAACAGGTCCTGTTGTGATTGCGCCATCAGATGGCCGTCGGCTGCAGCACGTCGGCGCGATGCCTCCCGCCCCCATACCAACACCTGCATGCCGAACGCCCGGCCGTATCCGGCAACCAGTGCGCCAATCTTGCCGTAGCCCCAAATACCCAGTGTTTTGCCATGCAGTCGATGGCCAAGCCCGAAGTTGGCCGGCATCGACGCCGCCTTGAGCCCCGACTGTTGCCAGGCGCCATGCTTCAGGTTGCCAATGTACTGCGGCAAACGCCGCATCGACGCCATGACCAGCGCCCAGGTGAGTTCGGCAGGTGCCAACGGCGAGCCGCCACCTTCGGATACCGCAATGCCACGCGCTGTACAGGCCTGGATGTCGACGTGGCTTCCCACACGCCCGGTCTGGGCCACCATCTTGAGTTTTGGCAACTTGTCGATCAGGGCCCGGGTCAGGTGGGTGCGCTCGCGTATCAACACGATGACATCGGCGTCCTTGAGACGGATGGACAGTTGACCAATACCCTTCACTGTGTTGGTGTAGACCTTGGCCTGGTAAGTCTCCAGTTTGCTGGCGCAGGTCAATTTGCGCACCGCATCCTGGTAATCGTCGAGGATCACAATATTCATGGCTGCATTGTGCCCTGCGAGCACCGGCAAAGTGCCCCGCGCCCGATGCGGTTAGCATGCGGGCGTCGTCAAAAATTCATCAGGAGCTCGTATGTCCATTTCCATGTCCTCGGCCAGTCTGCCGGTTTGCACCACCATGTTGACCAACCTCAGCCACTTTCTGGACAAGGCACAGACGTTTGTCGATCAGAAAAAATGTGATCCGGCCGCACTGACGCAGTTTCGCCTTGCGCCCGACATGTTGCCTTTTACCCGGCAGGTTTTGATCGCCTGTGACGCTGCCAAAAACGGCATGGCGCGCTTGTCCGGCGTGGCAGCGCCGACATTTGACGACACGGAGTTGTCGTTGGCCGAATTGCAGGCACGGATTCGCAAGACCTTGGACTTCCTGGCGACCATCCCGCCCGCGTCGGTCGATGGCACTGAGTCGCGCGAGATCACATTTCCGGTCGGGCGCGATGCCACCCGCACCATGCAGGGGGAGGCTTACCTGAAGCACTGGATGTTGCCCAACATCTTCTTCCATGTGACCATGGCGTACGCCATCTTGCGCCACAACGGGGTCGAATTGGGCAAGGGCGACTACCTGGTCGGCGCCGCCGGTTGACGATCGTGTCAACGCTGGCGCCAGACCGCCCGCGTTAGCCGGTTGCGCCCAGCGCCGCTTCCCGCTCGACCATCCGGTCGAGTTCGGCACATACGTCGGCCATGCGACCGGAGATCACCAGTCGTCCACAATGCCGTTGCGTTTGGCCACCTTCAAGAATGCGCACCACCCGCACCGGCGGACGGATGGCGCGTTTTGCCGGCGCTGCCATATGTGCCTGGTCGGAAGTCGGTCGCAGTCGGCCGCAGGCTGGTTTATCCGACGCACCGGCCGCGCGTGATTCGCCGCGGTGGACGTCGGCGCTCAGAAGTCGCCGCAACGGTGCAAGAAGGGCCAACAGGCCGTGGAAACTGCTGTACATACAAGACCTCTCAGGGGGGAGTTACATCAACATCGTGTTGCGGATCAGACCAACCGCCAGACCTTCAATTTCGAATGGCTCACCCGGCTCAACCACAATGGTTTGGTAATCAGGGTTTTCGGGGTGCAGCTCGATCAGGTGCTTGTTACGGCGAAAACGCTTCACTGTGACCTCTTCACCCAGGCGCGCCACCACAATCTGGCCGTTTTTCGCCTCTTTGGTCGCTTGCACGGCCAGCAGGTCACCGTCCATGATGCCGGCATCGCGCATGGACATGCCACGCACCTTGAGCAGATAGTCTGGCTTGCGCTGAAACAGGCTGCTCTCGACATAGTAGGTCTGGTCTACATGTTCCTGCGCGAGTATGGGCGAGCCGGCTGCGACCCGGCCTATCAAAGGCAGCGCGAGTTGTGCCAGGCTTTGCAGCGGCAACGCATATTGCTTGATCCGCGACTCGTTGATGGAACGCAGCGCTTCACTGCGCAGGCGAATGCCGCGCGACGTACCGCTGACCAGTTCGATGACACCTTTGCGTGCCAGCGCCTGCAGGTGCTCCTCGGCGGCATTGGCGGAGCGAAATCCCAGCTCGGAGGCGATCTCGGCGCGGGTTGGCGGCGCGCCGGTGCGGGCAATCGCACTTTGGATCAAATCCAGAATCTGTTGTTGGCGCGCGGTAAGCTTCACTTGGAACTGCGGCATATCATGGTGGCTCCTGGTGTGGGCATGCTCTGTTTACTGTCTTAATATCCAGTAACTGTATTTTTAACCAGTTTTGCAAAAAGTGCAAGTATGAAAGATGAAAAACCAGGCGTGGTTGTTGTATTGGGCACCGGTGGAACCATAGCCGGCCATTCCAGCAGTGGAATGGACAACGTTGGTTATGTGGCCGCACAAGTGGACGTGGCTCAGCTGTTGCACAACTTGCAGCCGCTTGCTGCACATGGCCCACCGCTGGAGACAGAACAGGTGGCTCAGATCGACAGCAAGGACATGGGTTTTGAGGTCTGGCGCGCGCTGGCCCTGCGTTGTCGGCACCATTTGCTGCGGCCGCAGGTGGCAGGCATTGTCGTGACGCACGGCACGGACACCATGGAAGAAACGGCCTATTTTTTGGCCCGCGTTTTGGACGACGCCGGCATGGCCACACGGCCGGTCGTGCTGACCGGCGCGATGCGTCCGGCCTCGTCAATGGCGCCGGATGGGCCACAAAATATGCGCGACGCACTGGTCGTGGCGGCGCAGTCCGTTCGCGGTGGCGTGACGGTGGCTTTTGCCGGTACGGTGCACGCCGCGCTGCACGTACGCAAGGTGCATACCTACCGGTTGGACGCCTTTGGATCGGCCGATGCCGGGCCGTTGGGTTATGTGGAGGAAGCGCAGGTGCGCTGGTTGCACACGCCGGAGTCGGCGCCCATGGCAGATGCAGCAGATGTCACCCGCGGCAAGCTGCTGGAATGTCTAGCAGCAGGTGCTGCCTGTCCGCGCGTGGAAGTCGTGTTCAGTTCGGCGGCAACCGACGGATTCGTGGTCCAGGCACTGTTGCACCATGGTGCGTCAGCCGGTGATCCGGTACGCGGCCTGGTGGTGGTGGGAACCGGCAACGGCTCAATACATCGGGACCTTCTTGCGGCTTTGCTGCTGGCGCAGTCGAATGGGGTTGCCGTGGTGCGTACCAGTCGGTGTGCCGGCGGGCGCGTGGTTCCAGGTGGCGGGCATGACCTGCCTGATGCCGGTGAACTGACTCCTGCCAAGGCGCGCGTGGCTCTCATGCTCGCTCTGATGAGCGCCACCCCGCCGCCTTGGGGGGCGGGCGCCTTGCGTCAACCGGCCAGCGCCGCAAACACCCGCTGACGGATATCCTCGACCGAACCAATGCCACTGATGGCACGGTATCTTGGCGCCACCGATGGCTCCCGGTGTGCCCAGCTTTCGTAATAAGCGACCAGTGGTCGTGTCTGTGCGCTGTAGACCTCCAGGCGCTTGGTCACGGTCTCTTCCTTGTCGTCTTCGCGCTGGATCAGCGGCTCGCCGGTCTGGTCGTCCAGCCCTGCGACCTTGGGTGGATTGAAGCGGATGTGGTAGGTGCGGCCCGATGCGGCATGGGAGCGGCGGCCGCTCATGCGTTCGACAATCGCGTCAAATGGCACGTCGATTTCAAGCACACAATCGAGCCTGATACCGGCCGCCTTCAGGGCATCAGCCTGTGGGATGGTGCGCGGAAAGCCATCGAACAAAAACCCTTTGGCGCAGTCACTTTGCGTGATGCGCTCCTGTACCAGGCCAATGATGATGTCATCACTGACCAAGGCGCCAGAATCCATCACTTTCTTGGCCGCCAGGCCCATCGGTGAGGCGGCCTTGACTGCCGCGCGCAGCATGTCTCCGGTTGATATCTGCGGAATGCCATACCTCTGGCAGATGAAGGTGGCCTGTGTGCCTTTGCCCGCACCTGGCGCGCCCAACAAAATCAATCTCATGCATGTCCCCCGGGGTGGTTTGCTCTGGCCGTCGCGCCCGTAAGTTGGCGGTCCGGCGTCTGGTGCCTGCTCGGAGAATAGCATGGCCCGGACGCCCGTCTGGCTTTCGCTCGGGCTCGTTTTGGGGCTTGCGATGCAGCCATCGTCCGACCAACGTCACACTCGGGGCATGAACAATTCCCGCACGCGAGCCAGGTCTTCGGGCGTATCGATGCCCAGGCCGGGCGTATCGGGTGTGACTGTCACAGCGATCCGGTGCCCATGCCACATGGGGCGCAATTGCTCCAGCGCCTCGGCGCGCTCCAGCGGTGCCTGCGCGAGCTTGGGAAAGGTCCGCAGAAATCGGGCCCGGTAGCTGTAAATTCCGATATGGCGCAATGGTGCCACCGCACCGTCGTCCCCAGCCTGTTGTTCTTTCCAGCCGCGCTGGTCCATGGCATCGCGCGCAAACGGGATCGGCGCGCGGCTGAAATAGAGGGCGAAGCCTTGCGCGTCCAGCACTACTTTGACCACATGGGGGCTGAGGAAGTCCTCCCGCAGCGCAATCGGGTGCGCGGCTGTGCCCATGCTGGCCTGCGGATGGGACACCAGCACGGCCGCGACGGCCTGCACCAGCGCCGGATCGATGAGCGGTTCGTCGCCCTGAACATTGACCACCACCTGGTCATCGGCCAGTTCGAGAAGGTCACATGCCTCGGCCAGACGGTCACTGCCCGATGCATGGTCTTGCCGCGTCAAAATGGCGCGCACTCCGTGCCGGCTGCAGGCGTCCACAATGTGCTGGCTGTCACATGCCACGACGACCTGGGGCGACGATGCGGCCAATGGGTCGTGCGTTATGCGTTGGGCCACCCGCACCACCATGGGCAGTCCACCGATGTCCGCCAGTGGTTTGTTGGGCAGTCGGGTGGAGGCCAGTCGCGCCGGAATCAGCACGGTATGGGTCATCGACACGACCCGGCTGGCGGTGGCGACGATTCGCTGGCGGCGCTACAGGCCGAGCTCATCGTCGCTCAACGTGCGCGCCTCGTTTTCCAGCAGCACCGGAATGTCATCACGCACCGGATACGCCAGTCGTGCACTGCGTGACCACAGCTCCTGCCGATCACGGTCATACTCGAGTGGCCCCTTGGTGACCGGGCATACCAGCAATTCAAGCAGTCGGGTGTCCATCCCGGGATGATAACTTCGTGCCACAGCGCTCGACCAGCAGCCGCTCGAGCGACGTCCAAAAGCCCGTCTCCAAATGCAACTGCAGGTCGACGGCCAACGCCTCGGGTCGAATGGCCCAGACTTTTTCAGCGTCCTTGCGGGTGCACAGCAGCGTGTTGGTACCGGCCGGCTGCAGGTCGCGTGCACTCACCGCAGCGTGGTCGGGCAGGGCGATGTTGCCCTGCAATACCAGTCCGCGCGCGCGCAGCATGTTGAAAAACTGCTCGGGCCGGGCGATGCCGGCGACCGCCCACAAGGAGGGTTGGCCATCAACAACGGCGCGCGCCAGATGCCTCAGCGCCACCGTGGTTCCGTCCCGGCGCGTAGCGAGGTCGGACAGGCTGCGTTGCACGATGTGGCTGTCACAACCCTCCAGTCGATGCGGCGCGAGAATCAGGTCGCAGCGCCGGGGCCAGGGCTCGCGCAGTGGCCCGGCCGGGATCAGCAAGCCGTTGCCGATGAATCGCTCGTCGAACACGCAGATCTCCAGATCGCGGTGCAGGGCAAGGTGCTGCAGTCCGTCGTCGCAGAGCAAGATGTCGGTATCAGGAAACTTTGCCAGCAAGGCCCGGGCGGCGGCAATCCGGGTCGTTGCGACGAACACGGGTGCTGCTGTCAACTGCCGGATCAATAACGGCTCGTCTCCGACGGCGGCGACCGGACTATCGTCGTGTACCTGCAAGCACGCGAGGCTGATCCGCCCATAACCGCGTGAAACCACGCCCGGTCGCAGGCCGCGCGCGTGCAGGTGATGCACAATTTCCACCACCACAGGTGTCTTGCCTGACCCGCCAGCCATCACGCTTCCGACGATGATCACCGGTACGCCAACGCGCTGCGTCCTGCATATTCCAACACGGTACAGCAGGCGGCGCAGCACAAGCAGCAGGCCGGTGCCGAACGACAGCGGGCGCAACAGCATGGACAGCGGGCCTCGCCGTGTCCAGCTGTCGACCAGCACGCGCTGCCAGCGGCTCACCATGGACTCAGCGCTTGACCGCCTTGCCGGACGACTGGGTGGCGAATGTCAACTGATTCAGTCCAGCCCTGCGCGCCGCCTCCATCACCGTGACCACCGACTGGTGTTTCGCGCTGGCATCGGCATGGATCACGACCACCGTCTCTTTGCCCGCCTTGGCAGCCAACTGGATGGCGTTTGTCAGCGCCTCGGGACTGCGGCCCAGCAATGCGACCGAGTTCACCGAGTAGGAGCCGTCACTGGCCACACTGACTTGCAACTCTTTCGGATAGTCGCGCTGTGCCTCCACATCCGCGACCGGCAACCGGAGTTGCAGTTCGGTGAATTTGCTGTAGGTGGTCGACAACATCAGGAAGATCAGTACCACCAACAGCACATCGATGAACGGGATCAGGTTGATCTCCGGCTCTTCCCGAAGCTGGTGCCGAAATTTCATTTGCCCTGGCGCAATGCGTTGAGGTGGCGTACCAGTCGTTCTGATGCCAGTTCGAGAGTCAGCAAATGGCCGTCGACCGTGGCGCGAAAGTAGCGCCAGAAGATCAATGCCGGAATGGCGATGATCAATCCGAACGCGGTGTTGTACAGGGCGACCGAAATCCCGTGCGCCAACTGCGCCGGATTGCCTCCGGTGGCACCGCCGCCGGGGCTCTGCGAGCCGAATATCTCTATCATCCCGACCACCGTGCCAAACAGGCCCATCAGCGGGGCCGCCGATGCAATAGTCGCCAGCGCACTGAGATATTTCTCCAAACGGTGGGCGACCAGCCTGCCGGCGCCTTCCATGGTGGCGCGCAGGTCTGCCTCGCTGCAGCGCGGGTTTGAATTCAGTGCCCGAAAGCCGCTGGCAAGCACTTCACCCAGTGCCGAGTTGCGCTCCAGTTGTGCCACCATGTCGGTCGATGGAATGCCGTTGCGCGACACTGTCAATACTTCGTCCAGCAATTTTGGCGGGGCAACCTTGACTTCCTTCAGGCTGATAAATCGCTCAATGATCAAGGCCAGCGCCAGAATGGAACATGCGACCAGCGGCCAGATCGGCCATCCAGCAGCTTGTATGATTGAAAACAAGGGTGGTCTCCGCGCAGAATGGAATTGCCGCGTGATTATGGCCCAGTGTTGTTGTGTTCCGGGTGTGGCCGGGGCACGCCTTGTGCGGCATGAGTCACACACAGTTTGTGTGGACAAACCTGTGGGCAACCTTGCGGCAAGCCGTCCAAGCCGTGATTTGGTGCGGGCCGCGGCTGTGTTGCCGAATTTTGAGGCACCCAAATTGAACTCTGGCTCGTCTGCGGGTGTGGTCTTGCCGGGTTTACGGTCATGCTGAGCGGACAGGATTGGTATTGACAGATGGGTGATTTGGCGGTTCGGGTCTGGGGTGTCGGTGCGTTGTGCCGGGCGATGGCTGACGCGCTCGATGCGCGATTTAACCCGGTGGCGGTACTCGGCGAGTTGTCGGGGTTTTCCCGTGCTGCCAGCGGCCATTGTTATTTTTCGCTCAAGGACGATGCGGGACAGCTGCGTTGCGCCATGTTCAAACGCGCCAGCGGCACGCTTGTGTTTTCACCGCGCGACGGGGACCTGGTCGAACTGCGGGGGCGTCTGGCGGTCTACGAGCCGCGAGGTGACCTGCAGTTGATCGTGGAGTCCCTGCGCAAGGCGGGGGCCGGCGTCTGGTACGAACGGTTCTTGCAACTGAAGGAAGCGCTGCAGGCGGAGGGTTTGTTCGATGCAGCGCGCAAGCGGCCTGTTGCCGCATTGCCGCGTGGCATTGGAGTGGTCACGTCCCTGGCGGGGGCGGCTCTGCACGATGTAGTCAGCGCACTTGGGCGACGGGTACCCCATGTGCATGTGGTGGTGGCACCGGCCCAGGTGCAGGGCCAAGGGTCGGCAGGCGAGCTGTCGCGGGCGCTGGAGGCGCTGTATCGTCTGGCCGGGCCGGATACGCCAGCCGACATTCGGCTCGACACCATCCTGTTGGTGCGGGGCGGCGGCTCGATAGAGGACCTGTGGGCATTCAATGACGAGGCACTGGCGAGGACCATCAGCCGCAGCCCGGTGCCGGTTGTATCCGGCGTCGGCCATGAAACTGACGTCACCATTGCCGACATGGTCGCGGACCTGCGTGCCCCGACTCCCACCGCGGCGGCCGAAATGGCCGCTCAGCCGCGACGGGATTTGCTGGATCTGGCGCGCGTCACCGAGGAACGCCTGAACAGCTGTGTCCTTCGGACGCTGGATGTGCAGGCACAACACCTGGATCGTGTCGCCGCCCGGCTGGGTCGGCCCTCCCTGCTGGCGGCAGCCCACCGTCAGGGCGTCGTCGCCTTGTCGCGCCGCTTGCGCACCGGCATGTCGTATGGGCTGCGGCAGCGCCACCAGCTGTTACAGGGCCTGGCATCGCAGCTGCCGCGCCAGATTGGTCTGGGTCTGAAAACACGGCGCGACGAACTGGCCGCCCTCGAACTGCGCCTGCAACTGCTGGATCCGGCACTGGTGTTGCGGCGGGGATATGCGTGGCTCGCCGACGAGTCCGGCAGAACCATTGCCGACGCCGCCCAGGTCGCACCCGGCCAACATCTGCACGCCACGCTTGCCCACGGCGAGCTGGATTTGACCGTGCGGGCGCAGGGCTGATCAATGTTTCTACAATGGGCTTTTCAGCAACCATCCGACGAGGAACCCCATGGAACATACCCTGCCAGCACTGCCGTACGCCATCGACGCATTGGCGCCCAACTACTCAAAAGAGACCCTTGAGTTTCACCATGGCAAACATCACAACGCGTATGTGGTCAACCTGAACAACTTGCAAAAGGGCACGGAGTTCGAGAGTCTGGCACTGGAGCAGATCATTCAGAAGGCCAGCGGCGGCATTTACAACAATGCAGCGCAGATCTGGAACCACACCTTTTTCTGGAGTTGCATGAAACCATCGGGTGGTGGCGAGCCTTCTGGCGCGCTGGCGACGGCGATCCATGCCAAGTGGGGCTCGTATGCGGCGTTCAGGGAGGCATTTGTGAAGTCCGCGGTGGGCAATTTCGGTTCGGGCTGGACATGGTTGGTGAAAAAGCCCGACGGCTCCGTCGATATTGTGAATACGGGTGCCGCCGGGACGCCCCTGACGACGGCTGACAAGGCATTGTTGACGGTGGATGTATGGGAGCACGCCTATTACATTGACTACCGCAACATGCGGCCAAAGTTCGTCGAGACATTCCTGGACAAGCTGGTCAATTGGGGTTTTGCCGAGAAGAACTTCGCCTGATTGATCGTCCCGGTCCCATTCGGAAGCCGGCCTCGTGCCGGCTTTCTCCTTTCTGGATGCGGCGATGCGCTTATTTCGCTTGCTCGAAGGCCTTGCCGCTGAGCCTGAAACCGGCCTTGATGGCCTTGCGGGCAAACCAGCCCTGATTCATTTCGAGCACGAAGCGCACCGGTTTGATCGAGCAGTGTGAGTCCGTGGTGTTGGGCTTCATGTCCACCAGATTGACAATGGTGCCATCATCAGAAACAAACGCGGCCGTCAATGGCAACAGGGTGTTTTTCATCCAGAAGCACTGGACTGTGGGTTGCTCGAAAATAAACAACATGCCCTCATGCTGCGGCATGTCGGTGCGAAACATCAGGCCGATCTGGCGCTGTTCCGGTGTCAAGGCGAGCTGGGCGTCGATCTGGTGCATGCCCGCCTGCAGCTTCATGCGTGGCAGGTTCATTTGTGGCTGGTCCTGCGCCCATAGAGACACCGACCAGAACATCATGCAGCACCAGGCAAGACGCAATTTGTTATCCATCGCATTATTGTGAAGCAGAAACAAAAAAGCCCGCAAGGCGGGCTTTTTTGCAGTGGTCGCCGCGAATTACTTCTTTGGCTCTTCTTTCTTGGCTGCCGGTTTGGCTTCCATCTTCGCCTTTTTAGCAGCGGCTTTTTCTTCCTTCATCTTGGCAGCCGCGGCCTTTTTCTCTTCGGCCTTGGCCTTCTTGGCGGCGGCCTTTTCTTCCTTCATCTTCGCTGCGTCAGCCTTGGCATCCGGTTTGGCTGCAACCGCAGGTGCTGCAGGTGCGGCGGCCTTGGCTGGAGCGGCAGCTGCAGCCGGTGCTGCTGCGGACGCGGCGGCTTTTGCCGGAGCGGCGGTTTGGGCGTGGGCAGCAATGGCAAACAGGCTGGCGATCAGGGTGGCGAGAACTTTGTTCATTTTGGATTTCCTAGGGCATTCAGTTGGGCAGGTGGTTTCTTCCCTTGGCGGGAAGCCCTACCGTAACGGCCACGGGCGGCAGGTGGTTGACAGTTCAGTGCAATTTTTTGACGCTAGAATTCTGACCACGTTTCGCGGTCATTGCCATGGCTGTGGCACGTTTACCCCCGCGCGACGCTTCGCATTGCGCATTTGCGAGACAAACACCCATGTACCAGCACATCAAGGTTCCATCCAGCGGCCAGAAAATTACGGTCAACGCCGATAACTCGCTGAACGTTCCCGAGCAACCGATCATTCCGTTCATCGAAGGTGACGGCACCGGGCTGGACATCACCCCCGTGATGTTGAAGGTGGTTGACGCGGCTGTGGCCAAGGCCTACGGCGGCCGGCGCAAGATCCACTGGATGGAGGTGTATGCGGGTGAAAAGTCGACCCATGTGTACGGTCCGGACGTATGGCTGCCGGAAGAAACCCTGCACGCCGTGCGTGACTATGTGGTGTCGATCAAGGGGCCGCTGACGACGCCGGTCGGCGGTGGAATCCGCTCGTTGAACGTCGCGTTGCGCCAAGAACTCGACTTGTATGTGTGCCTGCGCCCGATCCAGTACTTCACAGGAGTGCCTTCCCCGGTCAAGGAGCCGCACAAGACCAACATGGTGATCTTCCGCGAAAACTCCGAGGATATTTACGCCGGAATCGAGTTTGAAGCGGAGTCCGACAAGGCCAAGAAGATCATCAAGTTCCTGCAGGAGGAAATGGGTGTCAAGAAGATCCGCTTTCCGAACACATCAGGGATCGGCATCAAGCCGGTTTCCCGCGAAGGGACCGAGCGTCTGGTGCGCAAGGCGTTGCAATACACCGTCGATAACGACAAGCCCAGCCTGACGATAGTGCACAAGGGCAACATCATGAAGTTCACGGAAGGCGGCTTCCGTGACTGGGCGTATGCCCTGGCTCAGCGCGAGTTTGGCGCGCAACTGATCGACGGCGGCCCGTGGTGCAAGTTCAAGAATCCGAAGACCGGCAAGGACATCATCGTCAAGGACAGCATCGCCGACGCGTTCCTGCAGCAGATCTTGTTGCGGCCGGCCGAATACAGCGTGATCGCAACACTCAACCTGAACGGCGATTACGTGTCGGACGCCCTTGCGGCTCAGGTGGGCGGCATCGGCATTGCTCCGGGCGCGAATTTGAGCGACACAGTCGCCATGTTCGAGGCCACCCATGGTACGGCGCCGAAATACGCGGGCAAGGACTATGTCAATCCGGGGTCGGAGATTTTGTCGGCGGAAATGATGTTGCGCCACATGGGCTGGCTGGAGGCCGCAGATCTGATCATCCGCTCGATGGAAAAATCCATCGCCAGCAAAAAGGTGACCTACGACTTTGCGCGCCTCATGGACGGAGCCACCCAGGTCAGCTGCTCGGGGTTCGGGCAGGTGATGATCGACCACATGTAAGCGACGGGCCAAGCTCGTTTTGTCCCTCAAACCGGGACGCCTGAAGCCGCCGTGGCTGCGAAGCCCCGGCGGTTTCTTTTGTGCGCCCAGCATGGGCGCACTCCTGCGGGTGCAAGTCCCGCCGTAAGCTGATCACAGCGAGCGAAGCGAAGCGCAACTGCATGAGGGTGACCGAGTGTGGGAAGGAAGCGTGGAGCGTAAATTGCGAGCCGATGAACAA
>JANOTG010000102.1:0-2187 GCA_031416215.1 Betaproteobacteria bacterium | reverse complement strand
GCCGAGTTGATCTTCATCAGGTCGCCGAGCTGGATCGCACCGCTGAAAAACCGGGGGGCCGCGACGATCATCGGGAAGATCACGGCCGCCTGGCCAAAAAAGGTGGTGAACCAGATCAGGCTCTTTTGCGCCCGGATCAGTGCCAGGTAGTTGGCCAGCACCGACAGGAAGCGGGTGTTCAGGTGGGCCTGTTCCACTGGCTGACCGCGGTCCAGCGCAATCGACTCGCTGTATTCGCGCACCCGCATCATGTGGTGCCGGTAGTCGGCCTCGCGCCGCTGCTGTTCGAAGTTGAGTGCAATCTGGCGTCGGCCGATGTAGTGCGTGAGCACACTGCCGACCAGGCAATACAACACCGCCATCCACACCATGAAGCCCGGGATGGTGACGCTGTTGCCCTGGAAGTTGAAGGCGAAAGTACCCGACAGTCCCCACAGGATGCCGACAAAGCTGGCCAGCGTCACCGTGGCGTTGAGCAGACCCATGGACAGACCGACGGTTTGCGCGGTGAACTGGTTGACGTCTTCCGAGATACGCTGATCCGGGTTGTCCGGAGCGCTGCCTTCGCGTTGCGTGAAGCGTGCCAGCTCCATGCGGTAGAAAGCATTGCCGTCCAGCCAGCGCCGGATGTAGTAGCTGGTCATCCACTTGCGCCAGTTCATCTCGAGCAACTGCGTCAGGTAGAACTTGTAGACCGCAATCACGATGGCGGTGAAGGCGATGTAGGCAAACTTGGTGATCTCGACCCAGAACACCGCCTCGTCCTTGTTTTGCAGGGCGTCGTAGAACCGGCCGTACCAGTCGTTGAACATGACGGCCAGGTAGACCGAGCTCAGGTTCAATGCCACGATGGCGGCGAACAGGGCGCGTGCCTTCCATTTTTCTTCCGACCGGAAATAGGGCATGGACAGGTGCACCACGCGGCGCACAAAAACCCGAAAACTGCCGAGCTTGTCAATAAGACGCATGGTGAAAATGCTCCATCAGGGTGTCGGATTGGATATACCGCTGGCCACGTGGCCGGATGGCACATGGCGCGCGGCGGACTCGATATGGCCGGTCTGGTCGTCGAAAAAGAAGTCAGGCTCGAATTCGCGCAGAAACTCGCCCTTGGCCAGCCCGCCCAGGAACATGGCCTCATCCACTTCGATGTTCCAGGCCATCAGGGTGCGGATGGCGCGTTCATGGGCCGGGGCGCTGCGTGCGGTCACCAGGGCAGTACGAATCCGCATCGCCGCTGTTCCTTCCTGCTGCAGGCGCTGCAGTGCCCCCAGCAGTGGCTTGAATGGCCCGGGCAACAGGGGTTGGCCGACCTTTTCGGTTTCGTGTTGATGGAACGCCTGGAGGCCGTCACGCTGGTAGACACGTTCCGCCTCGTCGCTGAACAACACCGCGTCGCCGTCAAAGGCAATACGCACTTCGTTCGGATGTGCTTCGCTGGCGTGCGCCGACAGCGGGTAGACCTGTGCCGCCGGCACACCAGCGTGCAATGCTGCCCGCACATCGCTCAGGTGTGCCGAGAGAAACAGGTTGGCGTGCAGTGGTTTCAGGTAGCGCCAGGGTGGCTGGCCACGGGTGAAGCTGCCACGCTCGATTGCCAGCCCGTAGTGGCTGGCCGAGCGGAATACCCGCATGCCCGAGACCGGGTCGTTGCGCGACAGGATCACCACCTCGACCGGACGTGATGCCGCTTTGCCAGTGGCACCGTGCGCGGCGCCACTGCCGTTGAATGCCAACAACTTGCGCACCAGCGAGAAAGCCACGCCGGGTTTGGCTGGCAAATCCAGCCGCTGCAGTTGCAGCGCCATGTAGGCGCGGTCCTGCCCTTGTTCGAATACCGCGTTTTCCTCCTCGAAGTCAAACAACGCGCGCGACGAAATGGCCACTACCAGTTTGCCTTCCAGCGACGCGGTCATGCCGACCTGCCCTGGCTTGGCGCATCAGCTTCGATGCATTTCGGATGATGGGTTCTACTGGTGATCCGATTTCGGTCCATAGCAGTCGGTGGCACTTCGGCAGGCGCGATGCCCAGTCCCGGGCCAGCGCGGCGGGTGTCCGCGCCGTTCTGCTTGCAGTCTCGCGCAGATGGTGTTGCAGCACACCATGGGGTTGGCGCGACCCCGGATGCGGGAGTGCGTGACTCTGTGGCATGCGCGAATACTTCCAGCAGACCGGCGCAGCCACCCG
>JANOTG010000101.1:0-1948 GCA_031416215.1 Betaproteobacteria bacterium | reverse complement strand
GCTGAGTTTGTCATCGAACTGGGCCGTTTTCTGGTCGCCGAAGCCGGTGTCTATGTGACCCGCATCGGCGATCGCAAGGTATCCCGCGGGCAGGTGTACCTGGTGACAGACGGCGGCCTGAATCACCATTTGGCTGCGTCTGGCAATTTCGGCCAGGTGGTGCGAAAGAATTACCCGGTCACGATTGGCAACCGGTTAGGCGGGGCAGTAACAGAACAGGCTTCGGTGGTCGGGCCCTTGTGCACGCCACTGGACTTGTTGGCAGACCGCATGCAGCTGCCGCTGGCCGGTATTGGAGACCTGGCGGTTGTTTTTCAGTCGGGGGCCTACGGCGCGAGCGCCAGCCCACAGGCCTTTCTGGGACATCCGCCCTGCCAAGAGGTACTGGTCTAGGTGGTAATGGCACGCATTGCGCCGCCATGCCGATTGCCACTGCGAACTGTCGGGGCGTCGCGGTCGCGCGGCACGGTTATGCCGTGTAGTATTGGCGGTCTCAGTGGCAATCGCTCAAGGCGCGGGTTCGGCCCAGCGGCTGAAAAATGATAAAGATATTCAACCATTACATCCATCGACGAACACTGCTGCAGGCTTTGCTGGATTTGCTGCTGGTCATGGGTGCAATGTCTGCCACCGTCATCTGGCGCGCGGGCAACCCGGCGGCGGCAGTGTCGGCGGCGCTTCCGGCAGCGGTTGTGCTGGCTGTGCTGGCGCTGGTGATCAATGCGGCGCTGGGGTTCTACCAGCGGGTCCACAACCGTTCGGTGGCACAGTCCTGGGCGCGCGCAGTGCTATTTCTGGCCTTGATGTTGCCGGTGGCCTACGTGGTCCTGCGGCTGGTGGCCTTGAGTGTGGGTGAACAGGAGCTGGCCTTGCTGACGGTCGCGGCCGGGCTCGGTGTCATGCTGGCACACCGGGTTAGCGTCGGTCACGCCGGGGCGGCCAAGATGATGCGCCAACGGGTGTTGGTGTTTGGCACCGGCACGCGTGCCAAATTGGTCGGCCGCACGCTGCAAAAGTCCGACCCGCACATTGACCTGGTCGGGTACTACGCGAGCCCGAACGAGGCGGTGGCGGAGGTGTCCGCCTGGGGTATCCTGTCACCCAACATGTCGTTGACCGACATAGTCATGGAGCAGCAGGTCGACGAGATTGTGGTGGCCCTGGCCGAGCGGCGTGGTGGCAGCATGCCGTTGCGGGAGTTGCTGGACTGCAAATTGCAGGGTGTTCGGGTGGTCGACATGGCGACGCATTTCGAAAAGACCCTGGGCCAGATACGCCTGGACTCGGTTTCGGCCGGCTGGCTGATATTTGGCGAAGGCTTCAGCCAGGGGTTGGTGCGTACCATCGTCAAGCGTCTGTTTGACCTGGTCTGTGCGTTGGTGCTGATTGTGCTTGCGTCGCCTGTCATTTTGCTGACGGGAATCTTGATCCTTCTGGAGAGTGGCGGGCCGATCCTGTATCTGCAGGAGCGGGTGGGTCTCAATGGCCGCCTCTTCAACGTGATCAAGTTTCGCAGCATGCGCACCGATGCGGAGAAGGATGGCCAGCCGCGTTGGGCGTCAGCGCAAGATGACCGGGTGACGCGTGTCGGACGCATCATCCGCAAACTGCGCATCGACGAGTTGCCACAGTTGTTCAGTGTGCTCAACGGCGACATGAGCCTGGTCGGCCCGCGCCCGGAGCGGCCCTATTTTGTCGACAAGCTGACGCAGGAGATTCCGTATTTCGCGGTGCGCCAGAGTGTCAAGCCGGGGGTTACCGGTTGGGCGCAGGTGCGTTACCACTACGGTGCGTCGGTGGAAGACTCGGCAGAAAAACTGCAGTACGACCTGTATTACGTGAAAAACCACACTCTGTTTCTGGATCTCGTGATCCTGTTCGAAACCGTCGGGGTGGTGCTGACTGCCAAGGGTGCGCAATGAGCGCCGCGTCGGGTCGTACCCCGACC
>JANOTG010000100.1:0-2664 GCA_031416215.1 Betaproteobacteria bacterium | reverse complement strand
CGCATCTTGTGCAGACCAGAGTGCATCGGCCTGCGAGACGATCGCGGCCATGACTGAATGGCCCGCGACACGATCACGGAGCATTGTTGTTGCTGGCGTCCACGCGCTGTGCCGCAGGCGAATGGCGACACGCCTTGCCGGCGCCATGGTCAATAGCTAAAATGGCTAATCCACCACGTCGGAGCAAAGCCATGCAAGTCACTGCCACACAAGCCAAGAACCGCTTTGGCGCCATGTGCACCCTCGCAAAGACCGAGCCGGTGTTTGTGGAAAAGGATGGGCGCATCGACACCGTCATCGTGTCGGCAGAACAGTTCGAAACGCTGAAATCCGCGAGTCAACCCAAGACACTGGCACAACGCAAACGGGTATTCGAGCAGGCGCACAAGGCCTGGATCGACGAGCAGAACGCCCGATTCGAGAAAAACGGGCTGTGGTGTGACGACCTGCGGGTTTGGTAGGACGTTCCCCGGTTTCACGTGATCGCCCGGCCCCATGCAATACGACGTTTATGACAATCCGAGCCCGCGGATGCGCGACCAATATCCTTACGTCGTCGATATCCAAAGCGACTTGCTCAGCAGTCTGGCAACACGGTTGGTGGTGCCACTTGCAGTCACCACGCTTGCTGCCCATGATTTGCCGCGGCAGCTTTGCCCGGTGATTCCGGTCAAGGGGAAGCATCTGATGCTGGTGGCTTTTGAGGCGGCGCCGCTGCGAAAGCGTCTCTTGAAAAACAAGCTGGCGTCCGTGAAGCACCGCGCAAGCGACATCATTGCTGCGATGGATGCCGTGGTGAATGGTGTTTGATTCTGGTGACGTGTTCGGCTATTGCCCGCCCTGAACAGACAGGTCAAGTTGGCTGCGGCACGAATGGCACAGAACACAAGTCGAGTGAAGTTTAACTGGAATGCTGGTTATTTAACCAGTATATTCGGTTTCCGACCTCGCTTTTTACCGATGTTTCCTCGCCCCCATGTGGACCCCCCTGCCGGCCTACGCCGAGCTGCATTGCCTCTCTGCCTTCAGCTTCCAGCGCGGTGCTTCGCTGCCAGAAGAGTTGGTGGCGCGCGCGGCTGCGCTCGGTTACACGGCGCTGGCCATCACCGATGAATGTTCGGTGGCCGGGGTGGTGCGGGCGCACACCCAGGCCAAGGAACTGGGGCTGAAGCTGTTGCTGGGGGCAGAGTTCCGGGTGCAGAACGCGGTTACGCCCGACATCCATGAAAACATATCCAAAATCCTGCCGCACAAGTCGAGCACGGCCGCCAAGGCGCCCGACCCGGAACTCACGCTAGTCGTGCTGGCGCACAACCTGCAGGGCTGGGGCAACCTGTGCGAGTTCATCACGGCAGCGCGCAGCAAGGCGGTGAAGGGCGAGTACGCGGTGTCCTGGGATGGCAGCGATTTTGCTTCGCTGGAACACTGCGAAGTGCTGCTGGTGCCGCCAAGGGTGTTGTCGTTCGAGGCCCTGTGTGCCCATGCCACGCGCCTGAAAACCATCTTCGGCAGCCGGCTCTGGATCGCCCTGGAGCTGCTGCACGGCCTGGACGACGATCTGTGGCAACACAAGCTGGAACGCGCCGCGCAACTCACCGGTGTGCCGCTGGTGGCCGCCGGCAATGTGCACATGCATGTGCGTTCGCGCAAGCCGCTGCAGGACGTGATGACCGCCGTGCGCCTGGGCAAGCCGGTGGCCGAGTGCGGCTTCGAACTGCAGCCCAATGCCGAGGCGCATCTGCGCGCGCGCCTGCGTGTGGCCGGCATCTATGGCCCCGAATTGCTGCAGGCCACGCTGACGGTTGCCGCGCGCTGCACCTTCAGCCTGGACGAGCTGCGCTACCAGTACCCGGTGGAGACCGTGCTGCCGGGCCTCACCCCCTCTGAAACCCTGCGTCGTTTCACCTACGAGGGCATGAGCCAGCGGTATCCGCAGGGCATCCCCGACACGGTGCAACTGCAGGTGGAGCATGAGCTGGACCTGATCGCCGAGCTGAAGTACGAGATGTATTTCCTCACCGTCTACGACATCGTGCGTTTCGCGCGCGAACGCCACATCCTGTGCCAGGGCCGCGGCTCGGCGGCGAATTCGGCCGTGTGTTATTGCCTGGGCGTGACCGAGGTCGACCCGTCACGCATGAACGTGTTGTTCGAGCGTTTCATCAGCCGCGAGCGCAACGAGCCGCCCGACATCGACGTCGACTTCGAGCACCAGCGGCGCGAGGAGGTGATCCAGTACATCTACGCCAAGTACGGCCGCGACCGCGCCGCCATCACCGGCGTGGTGGTGACGTATCGCCCCAAGAGCGCGATCCGCGACGTGGGCAAGGCGCTCGGCCTGGACGAGGCCCTGGTGGACGCCTTCGCCAAGGAGCACCGCTGGTTCGACGGCCGCAGCCTGCTGGCGCAGCAGCTGCACGAGCGTGTGGCCGCTGCCGGTATCAGCCCCGATGACCAGCGCATCACGCAATGGCTGGAGATCACGCAGCAACTCATGGGCATGCCGCGCCACCTGAGCCAGCATGTGGGCGGCTTCGTGCTGACCCAGGGCAAACTCACGCGCCTGGTGCCGGTGGAGAACGCCGCCATGCCGGATCGCTCGGTGATCCAGTGGGAGAAGGACGATCTCGACGCGATGGGCCTGCTCAAGGTCGACGTGCTGGC
>JANOTG010000099.1:0-4459 GCA_031416215.1 Betaproteobacteria bacterium | reverse complement strand
GGCTGCAACATGCCCATGGACTCGAACAGCGCCACACTCGACGCACCCAGGCCCCAGATGACGTCGGCCCGCGGATTGTCTTTCTCGGCCAGCAGGCGCGCCGTGATGACGCCGGTGGAATCACGTACCCAGGCAATCTCGACATCGGCATTGGCGGCCTCGAAGGCCTGCTTGTAGGGCCCAAGCTGGTCGTTTTCCAGCGCTGTATAGACCGTGATCTTGGTCTTTTGCGCAAAGGCCGGCAAGGCCAGCAAGGCAGACACGGCCACTGCGGCCGCACCCAGGATCAGGCTACGAACTCTGGTTTTGAACATTGCGCAAACTCCTTCAACAAAAATGCCAAAAAATGAACCCGTAGCGTCTGGTGCCGGACCGGGCTACTCTGGACTGTCGCAGCACAATATGTCAGATACGTGACTGCCACAAGAATATCAAGGATACGCCGGGATGGAGCGTTCCAAGGCAGGATTTACCCTGTACCGGGAGCCGGCATGGGTCGGCCCATATGCGCCTGCACCAGGCACTGCTGAAACAGCCGCGCCGCCCGGGCCGGCTCGGGCGAGCGTCGCAGGATGCCGAAAAAGCCGCAGCTGTAGCGAAACAGGCTGCTGTTCACGGCACGCATCTGGCCGCGGCCCACGAAACCGGCGGCATAGTGGTCGGGCAAGAAGCCGAGGAACCGGCCCGACAGTATCAGCGTGGCAATCGCCTCCTGGTCAAACGCCGTGGCCTTGCGCGGTAGCCGCATTTGCTGGCTGATTTCCATGTTGGGTGAGTGGTAACCGAGGCCGGCGAACTGGTGCCGAGCCAGGTCGGCCCAATGCAAAGTGTCGCCCGGTACGTCAAACAATGCGTGGCGCGCACTGCAATACATCAACATGGTTTCGTCGAACAACGCGTCGTATACCAGGCTGTCCGAGCGCCGATGCCCCGGAATCACGCCCACCTGGAACTGGCCGTCGATCACGCCCCGCTCGATCGCATTGATCGGCGCCACATGCAGGTGCAGGGCAACGTCGGGCGCGCGTTCGCAAAACAGGGCGATTGCATCACCCATATGGGCCTCCGGGTTGCTCGCTGTCTTGTCGAATACCGCGACATTGAGCTGACCACCCATGCGGCGATGGATGTCGTCCACGCTGGCGCGGAACATGTCGGTCGAAGCCAGCAGGCGCAGCGTCTCGGCGTAAATCTGCTCACCCTCGGCCGTCAGTGCAAAACCGGCGCGCCCACGGCGGCACAGAGTGAGGCCGAGCCGGGTTTCCAGGTCCTTCACATGGCGGCTGATGGTGGAGGTTCCTATGTTGAGCTCCAGCTCCGCGGCCGCTATGCCACCACAGTCGACGACCGCCTTGAACACGCGTAACAATCGCAAGTCCATGTCGCCGAGCTGGCCCAGCACGGCATGGCTCTTTACTTGCATATCATGGCAACTGAATAGTGATAACTAGATATTTGTAAGAGTAACAGACCGGGCCACAATGCGCCATCCCTGTCCGCAACAGCCCACCCCGGAGTAAGCCATGAACCTAAACGACGCCCAACATCTGCAACCCGCCCCTTCTGAGACCCGCACCGACCCCGCCTGGCTCGAGGCGCACTGGATGCCTTACACGGCGAACCGGCAATTCAAGGCCAACCCGCGCATGATGGTCAGCGCCGAAGGCGCCTACTACACGACGGCCGACGGGCGCCGCATCCTGGACGGCCTGTCGGGCCTGTGGTGTTGCGGCCTGGGCCACGGTCGGCCCGAAATCACCGAAGCGGTGAGCAAACAGATCGCCAAGCTGGACTATTCCCCCGGCTTCCAGTACGGCCACCCGCTGTCGTTCGAACTCGCCAACAAGATCAAGGAGCTGACGCCCGACGGTCTGGACTATGTGTTTTTTGCCGGTTCTGGCTCCGAGTGTGCCGACACCTCGCTGAAGATGGCGCGCGCCTATTGGCGCATCAAAGGCCAGGCCAGCAAGACCCGTTTCATCGGCCGGGAAAAGGGTTACCACGGCGTGAATTTCGGCGGCATCTCGGTCGGCGGCATCGTGGCCAACCGCAAGGCCTTTGGCCAGACGCTGGAGGCTGATCACCTGCCCCACACACAGCTGGCCAGCAACGCGTTTTCGCGCGGCATGCCGCAAAAAGGCGCCGAACTGGCCGACGACCTGCTGCGCCTGATCGCGCTGCACGACGCGTCCAATATCGCCGCGGTGATCGTCGAGCCGTTCTCCGGCTCCGCCGGTGTGGTCATCCCGCCGGTCGGCTACCTGCAGCGCCTGCGCGAGATTTGCACGGCAAACAACATCCTGCTGATATTCGACGAGGTCATCACCGGTTTTGGCCGTTGCGGCGCCTTCACCGGTGCCGAGTCATTCGGTGTCACGCCCGACATCCTGAACGCCGCCAAACAAATCACCAACGGCACACAGCCACTGGGCGCGGTGGTTGCCAAGAAGGACATCTACGACACCTTCATGGCCGCCGGCGGGCCGGATTACATGCTTGAGTTTGCCCACGGCTACACCTATTCGGCACACCCGGTCGCCTGCGCGGCCGGCATCGCCGCACTCGACGTGCTGGTCCGGGACGACCTGGTTGCGCGCGTGAAGTCACTGGCGCCGTATTTCGAGCATGCCGTGCACAGCCTCAAGGGCGTGAAACATGTCAATGACATCCGCAACTACGGCTTGGCGGCTGGTTTCACCATCGACGCCGTGCCTGGTGAACCGGCCAAACGCCCCTACGAGATCGCCATGAAATGCCTCGACAAAGGTTTTTATGTACGTTATGGCGGCGACACGATACAGATCGCACCGCCCTTCATCATCGAAAAACACGAAATCGACAGCCTGATCAACGCCCTGGGTGACGCCCTGCGCGAAACCGCCTGACACCAGAGACATCCATCATGTACAACGACCCCTTTCTGCAAGCCACTGGTTCAGCCACCACCTTGCCCACCATCGGCCATCTGATCGACGGCAAACTGGTGGCCGGCGGCTCCCGCATGCAGGACGTCTTCAATCCGGCCACCGGCCGGGCCGAAAAGCGCCTGCTGCTGGCCGATACGGCGACCATTTCGCTGGCTATCGCGTCGGCGCAAGCCGCCTATCCGGCATGGCGCGCCACACCACCACTCAAGCGCGCCCGCGTCATGGGCAAACTCAAGCAGTTGCTGGAACAACACGCCGACAAGATCTGCGCCCTGCTCACCGCCGAACACGGCAAGGTGGTGGGAGACGCATTGGGCGAACTGCAGCGCGGCATAGAAAACGTCGAATACGCAAGTTATGCACCCGAATTGCTCAAGGGTGAACACAGCAAGAACGTCGGGCCGTCCATCGACTCCTGGAGCGAGTTCCAGCCACTGGGCATCACTGCCGGCATCACACCGTTCAACTTCCCGGTCATGGTGCCACTGTGGATGTGGCCGATGGCGGTGGTGTGTGGCAACTGCTTCATACTCAAACCGTCCGAGCGCGACCCGTCGAGCGCCTTGCTGGTGGCGCAACTGGCGCTCGAAGCCGGTCTGCCTCCCGGAGTTTTGAATGTCGTGAACGGCGACAAGGAGGCAGTGGACGCTCTGCTCACCGACAAGCGGATTGCGGCAGTGAGTTTTGTCGGCTCGACGCCGATTGCCGAATACGTCTACGCCACCGGCACGGCGCACGGCAAACGCGTGCAGGCTCTGGGCGGCGCCAAGAACCATGCGGTGGTGATGCCGGATGCCGATGTAGCCAACGCGGTGAGTGCCATGATGGGCGCGGCCTTTGGCTCCTGCGGCGAGCGTTGCATGGCGGTGCCACTGATCGTGGCGGTGGGCGACACCACCGCCGACGCCATGATCGCCGGCCTGAAGACCGAGATCGCCAAGATGAAAGTCGGCCCGGGCTCAGACGCCAGCAACGACATGGGGCCCCTGGTCACCAAACCACACTGCGACAAGGTCAAGGGGTATATCGCCCAGGGCGTGGCTGAGGGCGCCACATTGCTCATCGACGGCCGCAGCGTGGCGGTGCCAGGGCATGAAAACGGTTATTTTGTCGGCCCTTGCCTGTTCGACAACGTCAAACCGGGCATGGTGATCTACCAGGAAGAGATCTTCGGCCCGGTGCTGGGCATCGTGCGCGTCAAGACCCTGCAGGAGGCGATGGACCTGATCGACAGCCATGAATACGGCAACGGCACCTGCATTTTCACCCGCGACGGCGAGGCGGCGCGTTATTTCAGCGACAACATCCTGGTCGGCATGGTGGGCATCAACGTGCCGCTGCCGGTGCCGGTGGCCTACCACTCGTTTGGCGGCTGGAAACGCTCCCTGTTCGGCGACCTGTCAGCCTACGGGCCGGATGCGGTGCGCTTTTATACCAAGCGCAAGACCATCACACAACGCTGGCCGTCGGCCGGCGTGCGTGAAGGGGCTGTGTTCAGCTTTCCGTCCAACCGCTGAGTTCGTCACGGCGGG
>JANOTG010000098.1:0-6193 GCA_031416215.1 Betaproteobacteria bacterium | reverse complement strand
GCGCATCGGCTTCGTGGACGAGATCGAGCGCGGCGAGGTGGTCTGGCGACCAATCGACAATCGGGCCGTCAACGCCATCGAGGTCGGTATCGTCATCCCCGCACACCGTGCCCTGTCGCATGTGACGCTGCAATTCCTGGAGCGCATCACGCGCCGGCTGAAGCAGCTGGAGTTGGTGGCGGCGTTGTAGCGACTGAGCACAAAACACAACTGGCGGCCGATCAGGGCGCCCGCCAGCTCCGGCGGCAGATCAAGTGCCGTTCATTCTCGCTTTTCAGGATCAAGGTACGGGTATTTGCTTCTTTTTCAGGAGTGCCAACCGGCCTAAGCTCAGGTCTTCCCAAACTCCGAACGAGGAATGATTCATGAAATGCCCAAGCTGCCCAGACACCACACTCGTCATGAGCGAGCGTCAGGGAGTCGAGATCGACTACTGCCCCAGCTGTCGCGGCGTCTGGCTCGATCGCGGCGAACTCGACAAGCTGCTGGAGCGCGAAGCACGCGTCGATACCGCCCCCGCACGTCAACCGGGTCGCCAGCCCGATTTTGTCGACTCCGACCATGGCAAAGGGTATGGCGCCTACCCGCGGCGAAAAAAATCCTGGCTGGGCGAAATTTTTGATTGAGGTCTGCAAGCCGGCGCAGAGCATCCGCCGACGCGCCTCACAAAACCAACCTGCCTGTCATCGACTGGCAGAATCAAGCCGGTCGCGCTGTGCCAGGCCCGGGAACATCCTGATCCATGCAGCGGCGACCAGCAGGGTACCCACGCCACCCAGCAGCACCGACCAGACCGGGCCGAACCATTCGGCTGTCACGCCGGATTCGAACTCGCCAAGCTGGTTGCTGGCGCCGATGAACACCGAGTTGACCGCGCTGACGCGCCCGCGCATGGCGTCCGGCGTTTCGATCTGCACCAGCGTCTGGCGCACCACCACGCTGACGGTGTCGGCCGCGCCAGACGCAGCCAGTGCCACCATGGACAACCAGAAACTGCCAGAGAGGCCAAAAACCACCATGCAGACACCGAACACTGCCACCGAGATGAACAGGGTGCGCCCGACCCGGCGCCGCAATGGCCAGCGTGTGAGCGCCGCAGACATGCACAGGGCACCCAGAGCCGGTGCGCCGCGCAGCAAACCGAGCCCGGTCGGCCCCACCTGCAGGATGTCACGTGCGAACATCGGCAACAGCGCCGTGGCGCCACCCAGCAACACGGCAAAAAGATCCAGCGAAATGGCACCCAGCAACAACTTGCGCTGCCATACAAAGACCACGCCAGCCAGCAGGGTACGCACCGTGGCAGGTTCGTCCGGTGGCGGTACATGGGTGTAGCGCAAACGCAGCACCAGCACCGCAGCGACACCAAAAATCAGGCCGCAGGTGGCGTAAACGACGCTGGCACCAAAGACAAACAACAGGCCTCCCAGGGCCGGGCCACCGATGATGGCCGACTGGATACCGGCCGAGCTGAAGGCCAGGCCTCTGGGCAGCAGGGCACTGGGCAACAGCATGGGCGTCAATGCCTGGTGCGCCGGCATCTGGAAGGCGCGCGTCAGGCCCAGCACCACCGACACCGCCAGCAGCAACTCGCGCGAGACCCAGGGCACTGACCATGCCACACCGTGCGTGGCCGCCACCAGCGTCGCCGCCACCAACGCCTGGATCAGGATACAGATGGCGACGATGTGGCCGCGGTGCAGGCGGTCCGCCACATGGCCGGCCAGCAGCGTGAACAATAACGCCGGCAGGAACTGGTAGAGACCGACCAGCCCCAGATCCCAGGCGCTGCCGGTCAGCTCGTACATCTGCCAGCCAACAGCCACCATCAGCATCTGGTTGCCCGCCGTGCCGAACAATCGCGCCGTCCACAAACGCATGAACTGGCGCTGACGGGTCAGATCGGAAAAACTGTGGCCGGAGGACATGCCTCTTGAGGATACCAGCGCCGCAGCACCTGCACGGTCAGCGCCGCCTCACCACAGGGGCTGCAGACGTCCGGCCAGCAGACGGTAGCCTTGGCTGGCCAGCACACGCGCCTCCACTTCATCGTGCGTGACCAGAATGGTGGTGGTGCCCGCCGCGGCGATGCGCTGCGCAAACTCCTGCCGCAGGTTGTCGCGCAAGTTGGCATCCAGCGCCGAGAACGGCTCGTCCAGCAGCAACAAGCGTGGCGCTGTGATGAGGGCACGCGCCAGAGCCACGCGCTGCTGTTCACCACCCGACAAGGTCCAGACGCGGTGCCGGGCGTGGGCTGCCAGGCCAAACACCGCCAACATCTCGACCGCGCGCACACGCGCCGCGCGCCGCGGTTGGCCTTGCTCAACCAGACCGAATGCCACGTTGTCCTGCACATCCAGATGCGGGAACAGCGCAAAGTCCTGGAACATCAGGGCGAATCCACGGCGCTCAGGCGGCACGCCGGCCAGGTCCGTCGCGTCGAAGCGGATCGTGCCTGCATCACAGGGCTCGAGCCCGGCGATCATCTTGAGCAGGGTGCTCTTGCCACTGCCCGAGGGACCAAGAATAGCCACGGTCTGCCCCGCACGCACCACCAGATCCAGGCCGTCGGCAAGCCGCCACATGCCGCCTGCGGGGTCGTGGAAGGACTTGTGCAGTCCGCGCAATTCAAGCATGCACCACTCCGGCATGGCGCAGCGTCGCGTGTGAGCGTGCGCTACGCCACGGCTGCTCGATCAGCAAAAAAGTCAGCAAGGCCAGCAGCATCAGCAAGCTGGCCAGCACGAGTGCTGCGTCCTGGTTCGCTGCGCCGGGCCGTCCCAGACGCTGGTAGACCAGTGTTGTCAGGGTGGCCCATTCGGGCCGCGACAGGAACAGCGTCACGGCGAACTCGCCCAGCGCGGTGGCGGCGGCGAACGCCATGCCGCGGCGCAAGGCCGGCGCCACCAGCGGCAGTGTCACGCGCCAGAACAAGCGCCAGGGCGAAGCGCCCAGGGAGCGTGCGGCTTGCAGCAAATGCGGTGGCAGGCTGTCGATTGCTGCGCCCAGTGCATTGGCCACAAACGGATAGGCCAGCAGTGCATACGCCGCGATCAGCAGCGGCAGACTGGCGCTCCATGCCGGATACAGCAACAACAAGCCGAACGCCACCGTCACCGGCGACACGACAAAGGGCAAAAAGGCCGCCGAACGCAGCCAGACCGAGCGCCGCGCGGCCAGCACGTGGGTCACACCCAGCACGGTAGCCAGGGCCGTTGCCGCCGCGGTGAATCGAACGGTGTTCCATAACGCCTGCACGGTTTCCTGCTCCAGCAGCACACCCCATGCGGCGCTGCCCACCAGCAGCACCCGCGCCAGCAACACCAGCACCGGAGCCGCACACACCAGCAGCAACGACAACAGCGCGGCAACCAGGGCACTCCACTGCACCAGGCCCTGCGGACGCCGGCGTGGCAACGGGTCCATCCGGGCCGGTACCGCCAGCGAGCGCTCGACCAGTGCATACAGCAAGGCGACCAATGCGGTGAGAAGCACCGTGGCCAGCGCCAACACGCCCGCAGCCGCCAGTTTCAGCTCGTGCGCCACCAGGGTGTAGATCTCGACCTCGACCGTGGCGTATTGCTGCCCGCCCAGGATCAGCGCCAGGCCGAAGCCGGCAAAGCAATACAGGAATACCAGACATAAGGCCGAGGCCAGCCAGGGCAGGATGGCAGGCCACTCGACACGCCAAAAAGCGCGCCAGGGAGTTGCTCCCAGCGATCGTGCAGCAGCAACCCGTGTGTCGCTGACCTGCCCGAGTGCTTCGACTCCGGCACGCACCACCAGGCAAAGGTTGAAAAACAGGTTGCCATACAACAACAACCAGGGCGTGTCCTGCAATTGCCACTCCAGCCAAGCGCCCATGACGCCGCGCGGACCCCACAGCGCGAGCACACCGATGGCGGCGACCAGGGTCGGCACCACAAACGGCAGCATCAGCAGACGCAACACGAGCGTACGCCCGGCAAATTCAAAACGTGCCAAGGTCCATGCCACCGGCAGTCCCATTGCCAGTGCCAGCAGGCAGGTCACGGCAGCCTGCAAAAACGACCACCACAAGCGCCAGCGCAGGTAGGCGTCACCCCAGATGCCGGACATTTGCGCCGACCAATCTCCCGCCAGTGCTTCCTGGGACAGCCGGGCCAGCGGGCCAACCAGCATCACGGCCACAAAGGCCAGCGGCAGCAGGCCCAACAGGAGCCGCCCGAGCCAGGGGTAGCGCGGCATCATCCGGCCCGCGGGCGTCTTGTTATTTCAGCACCACGTTGGTCCAGCGGCTGACCCACTCGCCTCCCCGGGCCGCAATCGTCTCTGCGGATGGGTTGTCGAATGCCACCGGTTCGACCGCATGGCGCATCACCTCCGGGCGCGGCGTGCGCGGCTCGGCGGCGTTCATCCACATCACGGTCTGCAAACCCTCCTGCACTGCCGGCGAGCGCATGAACTCGATGAAACGCGCCGCAGCCTCGCGCTGCTGGCCGCCCTTGACCAGCGCCACACCTTCGACCTGACGGAACACGCCCCCCTTGAGGAACAGGCTGGCGGTGGGTGGCTCCGTGATCTTGTCCTTGCTGTAGAACACCTCGGCCGCCGGGCTGCTGGCATAACTCACCACGATCGGGCGTGTGCCACCGTTGCGGGTGAACTCGGTGTAATAGGCCTCGGTCCAGCCCTTGGTCACCTTGACACCATTGGTGCGCATGCGCGCCCACCAATCGAACGCAGCCTCTTCCCCCAGTCCGGCGATGGTTGCCAGCATGAAAGCGAAGCCCGGGCTCGAGGTGGCCGGGTTCTGCACCGCGACCAGGCCGCGATAGGCCGGCAAGGCGAGGTCAGCCAGCGATTTTGGCAAGGCCAGTCCACTTTTGGCGAACCAGGCACGGTCATAGTTGAGATTCACAAACCCATAGTCCACGGCAACCACACCGCTGGCCAATGGCACGATCGATGCGCGCTGCATCGCCGGCCCGCTGTAGGGTTCGATGACATTGGCCGCAATCGCCTTGGCGACCAGCGCATTGTCCAGGCCGTACACCACATCGGCAATCGGCTGCGCGCGGGTCAGGATCAGCTTGTTGAGCATCTCGCCGGCATCACCGGCCTTGATGATCCCGAGCTTGACGCCGGCCTCGGCCTCGAACTGCGCCAACAGGGGTTTGGGCAGCGAGAACGAACTGTGCACGACGACACGCAGTTCGTCGGCCAGCCCGGATGTGGAAGTCAGTGAGAACACCAGCGCCAGCGCGGCGCAAAAAGAAAAGGTCCGTCGCATCATCTCAGTCCATCCTTTCAATGTGGCCACATCGGGACACATGAAAAGACGGATTTCGGCAGCGCGAAGGACCCGTCTCATCACGCTCCCTACGCTGGCATTACCCAGATCAGGTGCGAGGTAGCGAATCTTTCTGCTGCGCCCACCGATCTCGGGCCTGCGCTGCTCACCGTATGGATATACGGCTGCGCTGCTCAACCCGACCTCGGCGCGCTCGCGACGAAATCTTCACTACCTCTGTTGGGGTATTTCTCAGTCAACGCAGACTTTTTTGGACTGCGCCGACACCCCCGGTGATCGGGATATTGTAATGCGGGACCTCAATTTGCAGCCCACCAGCACCCGACACGGCAATCGACCGTCAGTCCTTGCTGCGGACCCGCAGTGCCCGCAGCTCGCCGTTCTGGTGCAGTACGAGGGCTGCGGCCTGGCCGGTCGCATCACGCTCGAATTGCAGTTCCGCCATACCCTGGTACCGGAAACGGTCCAGTCGCCCGGCGAGCGGAAACACCGGCTCCCAGGGGAATGCACTGGAGCGCACCATCAATTGCCCCGCTTCCTCGCGCACGTCGAACTCGATGGCGTCGCGCAACAATCGCGCCGCGGTGTAGCGCCCGGCATACCGGGCCGCCTCGCCCGGGCGCAACACCATGCCGTCGGGTACCACATCACCGACACGCCTGGCCTGTGTGGAACGACCAGACTGCGCCAGCACCAAGCCGGTCACAGCGTTGTCGGCAGCACGAGAAAACGTGACCTTCGCGCCACCGGCAGGGCGGGTGAACCGATCCGGCCCGACCGGCTGATAAGCGCGAAACACGCCATTCGTGGAACGTACATACAAGCTGCCATCCTGCACCACCACAGTAGCCGCCAGTGTCGGTGTAACACGGTATATCGCGATGTAATCGGCCAGCCGCG
>JANOTG010000097.1:0-4040 GCA_031416215.1 Betaproteobacteria bacterium | reverse complement strand
CGGCGCGCCGGGCCGATTACTCCTACCTGAACCATGTGATCTGGATGCGAGCCTGGCTGGAGGCAGTCAACCTGCGCCGCATCACGCTGTTCTGCCAGGACTGGGGCTCCTTGATCGGGCTGCGACTGGCCGCCGAGTCACCGGCCCGGTTCGACCGCATCGTGCTGGCCAATGGTGGCCTGCCCACCGGGGTTGGCGTTGTCCCCAAGGCATTCAAGATCTGGCGTGCATTTTCGCGCTACAGCCCGTGGTTCCCGATCGGCCGCATCGTGAAGGCCGGTTGTGTGCGGGCCTTGAGCGCGCAGGAGGTGGCGGCCTACGACGCGCCGTTTCCGGGCGGTGGTTATCGGGTGGCGGCGCGTGTCTTCCCAGGCTTGGTGCCGACCACGCCCAGCGACCCGGAGCGTGCCAACAACGAGGCAGCGTGGGAGGTCTTCAAACGCTGGGAGAAGCCATTCCTGACCTTGTTCAGCAACCGCGACCCGGTGACGCGCGGTGGCTACAAGATCTGGCAAAAGCTGGTGCCCGGCGCCCAGGGGCAACCGCATGACATCACGCGCGACGCGGGCCACTTCCTGCAGGAGGACAAGGGGCCGGAGGTGGCAGCGGCGATGGACCTGTTCATCCGGGCCACACCAGTAGCCTGAGGTCGCGCACTCCGGTGTGCCCCGCATTACCATTCGCACATGACCGTCAAGCTGAAAAAATCCATCTCCAGTCGCGCCACACCCATCACGGTGGTAGACCGCGCCGCTTTCCAACAACTGCTCCCGACCCTGCCGCCGGCCACCCGCCAGTGGTTGCAAACCACCGGCTTCACCGCAGCCCCCGACAGCCATGCCCTGATAGCGAGTGCACAGGGTCAACTGGCACGGGTGTTCGCCGGTGTGAAAGCGCCAGACCATCCGTTTGCGTTGTCGGCGCTTCCGAATACATTGCCGCCTGGCAGTTATTACCTGGCCAGGGATGGCCTGCAGGTGGCGGCGGAGCAGGCCAGCCAGTCGTGGGAACTGGGTGCCTACGAGTTCGACCTGTACAAACCGCGGCGCCGCGCGCCGGCCGAACTGCAGATGGTGACCAGTGTGCAGGCGCAACGCGGCCTGGCGGTAGCCGCAGCGGTAGCCGCCACGCGTGACCTGGTGAATACGCCAGCCGAACACCTGGGGCCGGCGGAGCTGGCCCAGGCCGCACGTCTTGTGGCCCAACAACACGGCGCCAGGTTCCGCGAAGTGGTGGGTGATGCGTTGCTCAAGCAGAACTTCCCGGCCATCCATGCGGTGGGTCGCGCCAGCACACGTGCACCGCGCCTGATCGAACTGAACTGGGGCAAGGCACGCGACCCGCTGCTGAGTATCGTGGGCAAGGGCGTGTGTTTCGACAGTGGCGGACTGGATATCAAGGGCCCGGAAGGCATGCGCCAGATGAAGAAGGACATGGGTGGCGCGGCCAATGCGCTGGCGCTGGCGGCGCTGGTGATGGCGTTCAAGCTGCCCGTGCGGCTGCAGCTGCTGCTGCCCGCGGTGGAGAACGCGATTGCCGGCAACGCCTACCGTCCCGGCGACGTGTTCAAGACACGCAAAGGGCTGCACATCGAAATCGGCAATACCGATGCCGAGGGCCGCGTCATCCTGTGTGACGCGCTGGCCTTCGCGGCCGAGAGCAAGCCGGCGCTGATCATCGACCTGGCGACACTGACCGGTGCCGCCCGTGTGGCGCTGGGCCCGCAGTTGCCGGCGCTGTTTTGTCGCAACATGGAGCAGGCCCGCTCCGTGGTCGATCTGGGTCTGCAGATCGACGACCCCTTGTGGCACCTGCCCCTGTGGGCGCCCTACAGGGCGGGCATCGAAAGCGCGATCGGCGATATCGTCAATACCGGTCGCAACGCCATGGGTGGCGCCATCAATGCCGCGCTGTTTCTGGAGTACTTCATCCCAGCCGAGCAGGAGTGGATGCATATCGACCTGTTTGCGTGGAACGACACGGCACGTGCCGGACGGCCGGTCGGCGGCGAGGCGCAGACCATCCGCACCTTGCTGGCGTACCTGGAGCGGCGGTTCGGAGCGAAACGATAACGCTGCTGCATTCGGACCGTTTTATCGCTCAGCTTCGCATTGGCGGATCAACGTCAGTCGTCAAGTGCTGCATTTGCAGGCAATCAGGCTGGTGCGGCACTCAGCTCCGCGGCTGTCCAGTACCGCTTGGCTGCCGAGGGTGCAGATTGGGTGTCGCAGCGAGGTAAAGGAGGAGCCCGCAGGGCGGGGGACACGAGCAGCGGCACCCAGTCGGCGCGCTCGGCCCGCCACAGGCCATTCGCAAGCTTGTCCTTTGCCCGCGTCGGACTCGTACTCAGCCCGGCGGACGCACCGCATGCAAGCCATCCACGTCCCTTGCCGAAATGCAGATGCTCGCCAACGTACGCTCCTCAGCGTAGGGCCAGGGGCGACCACGGTGCAACGTGGCGCGTTCGTCCCACAGCAGCACGTCACCCGGTTGCCAGGCGTGGGTGTAGACAGCCTCAGGCCGGGTTGCGAACGCCACCAGTTGGTCGATCAGCGCCTGTGATTCGTCAGCGGGCAGATCGTCCACTGCAAAGGTGTGCGAGGCGATGTACAACGATTCGGTGCCGTTCACCGGGTTCGGCCAGACGGCGCGCCAACGCTGGTCGGCCCAGCGTGTGATGCGCGGCATTTTCGCCAGCTCGGGTGAGATACGGGCCCTGGAATGGGCCAGGCGGTGACCGAAGACGGCGTTGCGCACGCGCTCCTTCAACCGGGTCGGCATGTCGCGCCAGGCGGCCCGCGTCGATACCAGCTCGGTTTCTCCACCCGTGCTGCTGAGAACGCGCGCGGCGAGTATGTTGGCCAATGCCGGTATCGGCAGGAAGGTGCTGTCGGTATGCCAGAGCATGTTGCCCATGAGGTTCAGCGTAAGCAGATCGTCGGCTGGCGCGATGCTCTGGTCGGGGAGCAGATTTGTCACGTTGTCGAGTCTGGGTTTGGGACCGTTCTGGCCCATGGAACGGTCTTCGATCGGGCCCCACAAGGCTCCGAAAGCAAGGTGCGCGTCGTCGTCGAGCTGCTGGTTGCGAAATAGCAGCAGCGAATGGGTCTCGAAGGCTTCGCGCAGCGCCGGATAGTCGCCATCGGCGGTTACGAGGCGCAGGTCGACGCCGTGGACCTCGACGCCAAATTGGGCGTGCAGGCTGGACAAATGCATGGAGCGAGGCTTTCGGGGGTACGGGTATTATCCCAATCCTGAGTCTGGCGTGGGCACGACCAAGCAAGCCCGATTTGCCAACAACACCCGATGGTTGAACCACCGCATCTTCCCTCCACCTTGACGGTTCGTGGAGGCGCGCCGCGTGTACCCACCTGCGGTGACCGGCTGCGTCTGCCACGGCGGTCACGATGACCTGGAATACGCACCATGCTTGAGGCGCGCCGGAATCGGGAGGCCGCCATGCCCTTCGTCATGATCACGGTGCTGATCGACATGCTGGCCATCGGGCTCATCATCCCGGTGTTGCCGGCGCTGGTGGGCTCGTTTGGAGGCAGCCAGGCGGACCAGGCGTACTGGTACGGCGTGGTGGCGTTCGCTTTCGGCCTGGCCAATTTCGTCGCCGCACCCATACTCGGCGGCCTGTCGGACCAGTATGGACGGCGCAAGGTGCTGTTGTTCGGATTTTTTGGCCTGGGTATCAACTTCTTCGGCACTGCATTGGCCACATCCCTGTGGGTTTTGGTGGCGGTGCGTGCAGCCGGTGGCGCCATGCAGGCCAACGCCGCGGTGGCCAATGCCTATGTGGCGGATATCTCCTTGCCCGAGGAGCGCGCCAAACGCTTCGGCCTGCTGGGAGCCATGATGGGCGTGGGCTTCATCATCGGCCCGGTGCTCGGCGGGTTGCTGGGTGCCATCCACCTGCAACTGCCGTTCTGGGTCGCCGGCGGCCTGACCATGGTGAACCTGGCCTACGGTTACCTGGTACTGCCGGAGTCGCTGCCGCGCGACAAACGCAAGCCGTTTACCTGGCGTGCTGCGAA
>JANOTG010000096.1:0-3887 GCA_031416215.1 Betaproteobacteria bacterium | reverse complement strand
GTGGCCACGCACGTCGCGGGCATGCATCTGGCCGCCTGCTGGGAGATCGAGCGGGTGATTGCAAGATGACCCCCACGCTCGGCACTGTCGTGTCCTCGCTGGACGCGCCAGCGACAGAGTCACTGGCCCTTCGCCCCGTCCACGCCTGCGCGGGCAGGCGCGGAGCCGCGGGGCTCAGCCCCGACGGGGCGCGTTTTGCCTTGGGGCGGCCCGGCGGCAAAACCCATGACTGAAGTACTACGCGTCGAGGGTTTGAAAAAGCACTTCCCGGTGCGCCGTGGCGTGTTGCAGCGGGTGGCCGGGCAGATCAAGGCAGTGGATGGCGTGTCGTTCGCCATCCAGGCCGGTGAGACGCTGTGCCTCGTCGGTGAGTCCGGCTGCGGCAAGTCGACCGTGGGCAAGACCATCCTGCGCCTGCAGGAGCCCACCGGCGGGCAGATATGGCTTGGCGGCACCGAGGTGACGACGCTGGACGAGCAGGCCATGCACGTGCACCGGCGCCAGGCCCAGATGGTGTTCCAGGATCCGTATTCGTCGCTGAACCCGCGCATGCGTGTCGGCCAGATCGTGGCCGAGCCGTTGGAGAACTATGGCCTGGCGGACGACGGAAGCCGGGATCGGCAAGTGGCGCAGTTGCTGGAGAAAGTCGGACTGCGCCCGGATGCGATGCAGCGTTTTCCGTTCGAGTTTTCCGGCGGCCAGCGCCAGCGGCTGGGCATCGCGCGGGCGCTGGCTCTCAACCCCAGGCTGATCGTGGCGGACGAGCCGGTGTCGGCGCTCGACGTCTCGGTGCAGGCCCAGGTGTTGAACCTGCTGATGGACCTGCAGGAAGAGTTCGGCCTGGCCTACCTGTTTGTGTCGCATGACCTGGGTGTGGTGGAGCACATCGGGCACCGTATCGCCGTGATGTACCTGGGACGCATCGTCGAGCTGTCCACGCGCGACCGGATTTTTGGTCAACCACTGCATCCGTATACCGAGGCGTTGATGGCCGCGGCACCGATTGCTGCGCCGCGCGCCCGGCGCGAACGACTCGTCATCGAGGGCGATGTGCCCAGCCCGATGAATCCGCCACCCGGTTGCCACTTTCATACCCGATGCCCATATGCCGAAGCGCGTTGCCGGATTGACGACCCGCCATTGCAGGAGGTCGCGCCGGGCCATGTGGTGGCATGCCATTTCCGAACCCGCGACACGCTGGCTGCGGCCGCAAAAACGTCATGAGCGGGCTGCACCAGCGCCTCGGCGTGTTACGGCGGATCAACGCCGCTGGAACATTGACGCGTCTGGGCGGCAGCCTGATGGAGCCGGAGGTGCTGGCGGCGATGAACGAGGCGGCAGGCGCATCGGTCGATATGGCCGAGATGCAGAGTGCTGCCAGCCGCGTGATTGCCACCTGCACCGGGGCCCAGGCGGGCATCGTCACCTCGGGTGCGGCGGCGGGGCTGACCTTGGCGACCGCCGCCTGTCTGGCGGGCTGGGACATCCGGCGTATGGCGGCGCTCCCCGACAGCGCAGGTATGCCGAACCGCATCCTGATGGCGCGCACACAGCGCAACAGCTACGACCATGCCATTCGCGCCGCGGGTGGGCAGATTGTTGACATCGGCCACAACGACCGCGGCACCGGCGCCGGTATCCGCGGCCTGGAGCCCTGGGAGATCGAGGCGGCCGCCGACCAACAGACGGCGGCGCTGCTGTTCGTGGCCACGGCGCACACCGTGGCGGACCTGCCGGGTGTGGTGCATACCGCCCACGGGCTGGGGCTGCCGGTGATCGTCGACGCAGCCGCGCAATTGCCCCCCAAGCGCAACCTGCGGGCCTTTGTCGATGCCGGCGCCGACCTGGTCGTATTCAGTGGCGGCAAGGCGATTGGTGGGCCGCAGGCCAGCGGCATCCTGGCCGGGCGGCGCGACCTGATCGGCTCGGCATTGGTGCAGATGATGGACATGGATGTGAGCCCGCAGACCTGGTCCCCGGCGGAGCTGATCGACCGCTCGGCCATGAAGGGTATTCCGCACCACGGCATTGGACGTGGCTTCAAGGTTGGCAAGGAAGAAATCGCCGGCCTTGTGGTGGCGCTGGAACGGTTCGTGGCGCGGGACGAGACCGCCACCGCCGCCAAAATGACGCAGCGCCTGCAGGCCATCGCCAGCGCACTGGCCGGCGTTACCGGTGTCACCACCCGGCTGGTGGAGGCCGACGCGAATTCTGTGATTCCCATGCTCGAGCTGTGCGTCAAGGGCCCGGCCCACGCGTGGAGTCAGCGCCTGCAGACGGGCAACCCGCCGGTGCACGTGGGTGAGCGCCTCGCCAGCGAGGGGACACTGACCATCAACCCGCAGACACTGCGCGCCGACGACGATGCCGTGCTGGTGCGCTGCCTGATCGAATCTTGCAGGAGCACTTCATGAGCACGCCAACGCCGCATGGCGACCTGATTCTGCGCGGGGCGCGGGTCATCGACCCGTCCCAGAACCTGGACCGCGTCACCGACGTTCGATTTGCCGACGGCAAAGTCGCCGCGATCGGAGACCAGTTGCCAGCCAGCGCGGGCACCGAGGTGCGCGAGTTGCGTGGCAAGGTGGTCACACCTGGCTTGATCGACCTGCACACCCATGTGTACTGGGGCGGTACCTCGATTGGTGTGGATGCGGTGGCACTGGCGCGCAGCAGCGCCACCGCCACCTTTGTCGATGCCGGTACCGCCGGGCCGGGCAACTTCCCCGGTTTTCGCAAACACGTGATCGAGCCGTCGCTGCCGGTGCGGATTCTGCCGCTTCTCAACCTGTCGTTTGCCGGCATCTTTGCTTTTTCCAACACCGTGATGGTGGGTGAGTGTGAAGACTTGCGCATGCTCGACATGAAGGAGTGTGTGCGGGTGGCGCGTGAGCATGCCGACCTGGTGGTGGGCATCAAGGTGCGCGTCGGTCGCGGCGCCAGCGGCAACTCGGGGATCGCGCCGATGGACATGGCGCTCGAAGTGGCCGAGGCCACCGGGCTGCCGCTGATGGCGCATCTGGACCACCCACCGCCATCGCGGCTGGACGTGATGTCGCGCCTGCGCAAAGGCGACATCCTGACGCATTGTTTTCGCCCGTTTCCCAATGCCCCGTCCCATCCGGGTGGTGGTGTGCGCCCCGAGGTTCTGGCGGCACGCGAGCGTGGTGTGATCTTCGATATCGGCCACGGCGCCGGCTCTTGCGGCTTTGCCACCAGCCGCGCCATGCTGGCAGCGGGCTTCAAACCCGATGTGATCTCCAGCGATGTGCATATCCTGTCGATCGACGGGCCGGCTTTTGATCTGCTTCAGACACTGGCCAAGTTCCATGCGCTGGGCATGAGCCTGCCCGAAGTGGTGGCCTGTGGCACGACCAACGCCGCGTTGGCGATCCGCCGACCGGACCTGGGCACACTCAAGGTGGGCGCGGTGGGCGAAGCCAGCGTCTTCGAGGTGCTGGATGAGAGTACAGAATACAAGGACGTGGTGGGTGAGGTGATCGTTGGCCCGCAGCGTTTTGTAGCCTGCGGGCTGGTGTTGAACGGCCAGTGGTGGACCTGACCCAGGCAGCCCGACGACGCAGAGTTTCTGGATTTTCGGAACCGTATTCAAAGGAGCACCGATGGCAAACCCCACCATGATTTTTTCCGACGTCGACTACGAGCGCGACGGCAAACAGGTCGATTGGCTGCATCTGCCACATTCGGTGACGCGCTCGGCCTATGGCGCGCTCGCCATCCCGATTTGTGTGGTGCGTAACGGCGAGGGGCCCACGGTGTTCCTGATGTCGGGCAACCATGGCGACGAATACGAGGGGCAGATCGTGCTCACCAAGCTGATCCGCTCGCTTGAGCCGGCGCACGTCAAGGGCCGGGTGATCATCCTG
>JANOTG010000095.1:0-1793 GCA_031416215.1 Betaproteobacteria bacterium | reverse complement strand
CGGTTGTGGCTGCTGTCGGCGTGTTCCGGCATTTGCGCGTAGGCCAGGATGTAGTGGCCACCCACGGCGTCATTGCGACCGTACAGAATATCACCCCGCCATTCACTGGCAAACACACCGTCGGTGGTGCCGGCCTCGTCTCCGGTGTCGGTGTCCACGCTGCGCCATCCGGCGGCGGGCCAGCGCACGATCTCGACCTTGCAGCGTTTCGGGTCGTCGACCAGGCAGCCGTAGCCGCGCAGGTTTTCCGGGGTCGCGTCCAGCACGGGCATCTGCACGATGTCCAGGCCGGGCGGCAGTTCGGGGTTCAGATAGTTGGGCGGCTTGGCCATGCTTTTCGGTGCGGTGCTACAGCAGCGCCGCACTGCGCATCGCCGCGGCACTCATGCGCTCACCCTTGCGGTGTTGCTGCACCAGGCTGCACATGGCAGCATTGCGCGGTGCGCCTGTGCCGTGCTGTGTTGCCAGGCGTACCACGGCCCCGCACAAGTCATCGATTTCCGTGCTGCGGCCCTGCTGCACATCGTCCCACATCGACGAACGCGCCAGCGGGTCGATGCGCAGAAGTCGCGCGGCCAGCATGCCGAAGAGCCGGTCGGGGAGTCGCAATACCCAGGGCAACAGGCGCGGCGGCACGGCGCCAACCCGCGCCGGCCGGATACCGGCGACGCGCAGCACTGCCAGTGCCTCCGCCTGCAAGGCGGCCAGCACACGGCGGTAGTCGCGGTTCATCAGCTGCGAACGCAGCGGCAGGTCCGACAACGCATTCACCGGGTTGTTCAGGTTGAGCAGCAATTTCCCCCATTGCACCGGCACCATGTCGTTGACCAGCGTGGTTTGCAGGCCACTGGCATCCAGCAGCAGGGCCATCTCGCAGGTCGTGCTGTTGCGCGCCATGTACAGCCCTCCAGCCGATGCCCGATGCACCCGGTCGGCCGCAGGCGCGACCACGTTGCAGGCCACCATGCCAGCCAGCGCCTTCATGCGCGGTGCGATGGCCCGGATGCGCGCCACGTTGTCGACGCCGTTTTGCAGAGAAACGACGGTAGTGCCCGGCGGGCAACAGGCGCCAATTTCAAGCGCAGCGGATTCGGTGCCACCACCTTTGACGCACAGCAGTACCACGTCCTGCGGCTGCAGCGCCACCGCTGCCAGCGAAGTCGCCAAGTGCAGGCTCTGCGGCGCCACCCTGGCGGAAAATCCATCGAGATCACTCACGCCCAGCCCGGTCCGCTGCAGCGCCTGCACAATGCGCGGACGGCCCACCAGTGTGACCTGGCGCCCATGGGCGGCCAGCCGTCCGCCCACATAACAGCCGATTGCACCGGCACCCAAAATGACAAATCGCATGGTGCACCATCCTAGGCCTTCTTCACGCCAAGCGCCAGTACCAGGGATGCCGTACACACCGCCATCGAGGCGAGTTGCAAGGCTCCCAGCGGCTCACCCAGCACCAACGCACCCGACACCATGGCAACCACCGGCACCATCACCGATGACAGGCCTGCGATGTTGGCCGGCAGCAGGTAGACGATGGCGTTCCAGCACATGTTGCCGACACACATCGGAACGACGGTGATCCAGGTGATCACCGCGACCGTCTGCCATGATGGCAAGAACCACTGGTAGTCACCCAGGACAAGGGCGACCATGGTGATGGGCACCGCACCGAGCAGCAATTGCCAGCCGGTCAATACCAACAACGGGACTGCCAGGTTGCCCCGCTTCAGGATGAGTGTGCCGATTGCCCATCCAATGGCCGACACCATGCCCAGGGCAAAGCCCAGGGGTGC
>JANOTG010000094.1:0-2973 GCA_031416215.1 Betaproteobacteria bacterium | reverse complement strand
CTGCACCAGGGTGAGGAAACTGGTGGCGTCGTCGTAGTCCGCGATCCAGCCATTACGCGCCATCTGGTAGTCCCGGTCATTGCGCTTCTTGATCAGCACCTTGAACTCCATCGCTTCCATTTCCATGTCGAGGCCGAGTTTGGTCTTCCACTCGGACGCCGCAAAAATGGCCATCTTCTTGTGGTACTCGCTGGTGTTGTAGGCGAATTTGATCTTCGCGCCCGGAGCCAACCCTGCCTCCGCCAACAGCTTCTTTGCCTCCGCCACTTTTCTCGCCATCGGCCACTTGGCCCAGTCGTATTCGGTCACGTTGGCGCCCGCCACACCGCGCACGATCACCCCGTAGGAAGGCACCTGCCCGTCGGCAGTCACCTTCTCTGCCAGGATATCGCGGTCAATCACCATCGACAGCGCCTTGCGGACCCGTACATCCTTGAACATCGGATCGGCGTTGTTGAGTGAGTAATAACGGATTCCGAGCATGTTGGAATTGCGTATGTCCTTCGGGTACTGTGCCTTGTACTTGTCAAAACTGCCGGGCGGCAGGGCGGACACCCAGTCGTTTTCGCCCGACTCGTACAACTTGACGTCGGCATTCTGCTCCTCGACGGCCAGGTAGGTCATCTTGGTGAGCTGCACGTTCTTGGCGTCCCAGTAGCTGGCGCTCTTGCCCAGCACAATCTTGCTGTTGACCTGCCAGTCCTTCAACACAAAGGCCCCGTTGCCGACGATGTTGGCCGGTTTGGTCCATTCCTTGCCATGTTTGTCGATGGTTGCCTTGTGCACCGGCCCCAGCTGCAGGTTCGACACCACCTCGGGCAGGAAACCGGCCGGAAATGGCGTCCTGATTTCCAGCGTGTGTGTATCCAGTGCTTTCACGCCGAGCTCCGTCGTTGGCATCTTGCCACCGATGATCTCCTTGGCATTCTGCAAAAAGATGCCGTAGGTGGCGGCATATTTGGAAGCCGTTGCGGGGTCGACAAAGCGCCGCATGCCATACACAAAGTCCTCTGCCGTCACGGCGTCACCATTGGACCATTTGGCGTTCTTGCGCAGCTTGAAGACCCAGGTTTGCGGCTCGGTCTGTTTCCAGGATTCGGCCACGCCCGGCACCACCTTGCCATTGGAATCTACCGCTGTGAGGCCCTCAAACAGGTCACGAATCACATTGTTGGCCGGTACACCGGACGCATTGGCCGGGTCCAGCGTCTCCGGCTCGGAGCCATTGTTGCGCACCAGCTCCTGCGTGTCGTGCAGCTTGACGCCAGCGGGCACGGTGGCCGCAAGCGCGACACTGCTGCAGGTCAGCCCAAGGCTGATGGCCAGGGCGCAGGCTTTGAATCGGATGGTCATGGCTTTGCTCCGGGGAGTTGTATGGTGCGGCTGAATATAACGCCGCCAAAGTGACGTGATCCTAGGTGCTAACCCTCTTTGGCTTGGCGTATACGCAGGACGCTGATCCATCGCAATCGGGGCTCCGCCACGAGCGATCCGCGCCGACCCAGCCCGACCGCGCATGCGCCGCATTCCGACGTTGCATTTTTCGTATACGATTACTGGTATGGAATTACAGACCATTTGGCCCTGGCTGGGTGATGCGCCGCCGCACAAGACACAGGGCGAGCGCAATGGCTCGCTCGGCAAACTGGTGCGTGACGACATGCTGGCGCTGATCCTCAAGGGCGTCTGGGTCCCCGGCCAGCGCATCAACGAGCCGGATGCCGCCGGTCGGCTGGGTGTGTCGCGCGTGCCGGTGCGGGAGGCCCTGCGCGAGCTGGAGAGCTCCGGCCTGGTCGTGGCACGCAAACACTCCGGCGTATTCGTCCGTGAGCTCGATGCGTCAGAAATCCACGACCTGTACCAGATGCGCGGTCTGCTGGATGGCTACGCCGGGCGCCACGCGGCACAGCTTGGCAAGTCCGCCAAGGCCGCGCTGCTGCAAGGGCTGAACACCTCGGTGCAGGCCATGCAGGATACTGCCGACCGGCACAACGTGCAGGAATACTACGCGCAGAACCTGCGTTTTCATTGGCTCATCGTCGCCGGCGTCAACAACCATGCGTTGTCGGATACCTATCGGGGCATCGTGCACAAGCTGCATCTTTCGCGTCTCAAGAATCTGTCGCAGGATGTGGGCATGCGATCCTCGATTGCCGAACACCGCGAGATCGTCCAGACCCTGGCGCAGGGCGACCCGCAACGCTGCGAGACGCTGCTGGCCAGCCATGTCGATGTGGCTTTCAAGCGGCTGAACCAGCTCTCGCCGCGGCCACGACCCGCCGCCGCCAACCCGTCATCCAGGAGAAACACCAAGGAGTCCCGCTCATGAAACGTCGCACCCTCATTCAGGCCGCCCCGGCCCTGTTGGGCCTGCCCGGCCTGGCGCTGGCACAGGCCAGCTATCCGGCCAAGCCCATCCGTTACATCGTGCCGGTGGTCGCCGGCGGCGGCAGCGACATGGTCGGTCGGACCGTGACCGAGCGCTGGGGCGCCCTGCTCAAGCAGAATTTTGTGGTGGACAACCAGGGCGGCGGCGGCGGTGTGATCGCCTGCCAGCTGACAGCGCGGGCCGCCCCCGACGGTTACACCTTGCTGCAGGGTTATGTGGCAACCCACGGCACCAGTCCGGCCACCCGCACCATACCGTACGACCCGATCAAGGATTTCACACCTGTGGGCATGATTGGCGCCACGCCGAATGTGCTGGTCGTGGATGCCAGGCTGCCAGTGCGCAACATCCGCGAATTCATCGACTATGTACGCAAGAACCCGGGCAAGCTCAGTTATGGCTCTGCCGGACAGGGCTCGCTGACCCATCTGACGATGGAGCTGTTCAAGCTGCAGATCAACTCCTTCATGGTGCACATCCCGTACCGCGGTATCGCACCCGCGTTCGCCGACCTGATCGGCGGCCAGACCCAGGCGATGTTCCCCGGGCTTGCGGCGGCCGTGCCGCATATCCGCTCCGGGCGG
>JANOTG010000093.1:0-1679 GCA_031416215.1 Betaproteobacteria bacterium | reverse complement strand
TGGACGTGCCACCGCTGCTGGGCCGCGACATCGGCGTGGTGTTCCAGGACCCGATGTCCAGCCTGAACCCGGTGCTCACGGTGGGTGAGCAGATTGCCGAAGTCGGCATGACCCATCTGGGGCAGGACAAGGCGGCGGCATGGGCCCATGCGTGCGTGTTGCTGGAGCGTGTGGGCATACCGGATGCGCTGCGCCGCCTGGGCGCCTTCCCGCACGAGTTGTCGGGCGGCCAGCGCCAGCGTGTGGCGATTGCCATGGCGATCGCAGCCGGCCCGAAGTTGCTGATCGCCGACGAACCGACCACCGCGCTGGACACCGTGGTGCAAGCGCAGATCATGGCCCTGATCGATAGCCTGGTGCGCGACACCGGCATGGCCTTGTTGCTGGTCACGCACGACATCGCGCTGGCGCGTGGCGTGGCGACCCACGGTATCGTGATGCACCAGGGGGTGGTGGTGGAGAGTGCCAGCATGGACGACATCGTGCAGCGACCGGCGCACGCTTACACACATAGCCTGATCGCCGCGTCGCTCGATCTCGACCGGCCAGCGCCAGCGCGTCCGCCCGTGCCATCCGGTGCACCATTGCTGTCGGCCAGTGGACTGACAAAGTCGCTCGGGCGTGGTGCCGGCGTGACCAATGTGTTGCGTGGTGTTGGCCTGGAACTGCAGGCTGGTGAAACGCTGGCCGTGGTGGGCGGCTCGGGCTCCGGCAAGACCACCCTGGCGCGCATCGTCATGCGCCTGATCGACGCCGATGCGGGCAGCGTGGATTTTTCGGGGGCCGACCTGCTGGCCCTGCGCGGTGAAGCCCTGCGCCAGGCGCGCCGGCGCTTCCAGATGGTGTTCCAGGACCCGCTGGGCGCGCTCAACCCGCGTGCCAGCATCGGGCGTTTGCTGGCCGACCCGCTGCGCCTGCATCGATTACCCAGTGGCAAGGACGCGGTGGCGGCTTTGTTGCGACGGGTTGGCCTGGACCCCAGCCTGGCACAGCGGCGCGCCCATGAGGTGTCGGGCGGTCAGCGCCAACGTGTCAACATCGCACGCGCACTGGCCAGCGGCCCGGCGCTGCTGGTGCTGGACGAGCCGGTGTCGTCGCTCGACGTCTCGGTGCGGGCACAGATACTGGAGCTGCTGCGTGGCATACAGCAAGACACCGGGGTGGCCTGCCTGTTCATCAGCCACGACCTTGCGGTGGTGCGTGCTGTGGCCGACCGCGTGGCCGTCATGGAGGCAGGCCGGATCGTGGAGACCGGCCCGACCGCCCAGATCATCCAGAATCCGCAACACGCCGCCACGCGGGCCCTGCTGGCGGCCGCGCCGCGCTTGGGGCACACCGGATTATTCGAAGGAGCAGTTGCATGAGTGAAGAAACCCTGCGCCAGGAACTGGAAGCCAGTTTTCGCAACCGCGCCGACCTGTACCGGCTGATGTATACCGAGCTGGTGGCTGAACTTGGGCTGGAACGTGGCGAAGCGCTGATGCTGCGTATTGTGGAAAAACGCGGGCGCGAAGTCGGCAGTGGTTATTTCAAGGCACTGGGCCCCAGCGCGCTGGCGGTGGGCGAAGCGTTCCTGGCGGTCAGCCCGGACCAGGGCCGCATGTACCCGACGGATGTGATGCGCCGTGCCGACGGCATCGAGTTCCGCGTCAAACGCTGCCCGCTGAAAGACGCCTGGC
>JANOTG010000092.1:0-43788 GCA_031416215.1 Betaproteobacteria bacterium | reverse complement strand
CGGCGAGGAGTTCTGCATCATTTTGCCGGGAGTGGACCTGGAGCATGCCTGCGACATTGCCGAACGGCTGCGCTCCGATGTGCAGGCCCGGGCTGGGGCCTCGATACGATCCACCGGCGGGCTGGATGTCACCTCGAGTTTCGGTGTCGCCTGCCTCGAAGCGGATACGACGGACCCGGCTGAAATGATCGATTGGGCTGATCAGGCACTCTATCTGGCCAAGAGATCGGGGCGCAACTGCGTCAAGGCCTACGAGCAGCCAATCGTCGTGGTCTGAGAGCCTGAGAGTCTCTTCCCGTCAGGCGGCGCTGCCCATGGGGACGCCGAACATGCGCGCCGTGGCCTGCAGTTCGCCGTCCACCTCGGCCAGTATCTCTGGCACGCAGTGCACCGCCAGCCCGATCTTTTCCCAGGCAAACGGTACGATGCGCGCGACCTGCGCGGACCTTGCCGGCTCTTGCGCCGGCAGCGCGGCCAGCCGACCGGCCACATGCAGCAGCGCGGCCTCGAGTGCAAACCCGCCCGCGCCCTGCGGATTGTCCTGGTGCCGTATCGCGGCGCCAAAACACGCCGGCAAGCGCCAGGCGTCGGCCAGTGCGCCGCCGACCTGGGTGTAGTCACAACCCATACATTCCTGCTCGAACCGAACCAATTCCCAGGGCTGCCCGGCAGCGCATTCTGCGGCCTGCATGGTCAGTTCGGGCAGCTTGGTGTAGAGCACCATATGGCCGAGGTCGCTGAGCAGCCCTTCGGTGAAGACCCGCCCGAGGTCGACCAGTTTTCCCTTGCGCGCCAGTGCGGTCGCGGCCAGGCCACGAAACACGCTGCCGCGCCAGAAGCGCGCCACATCCATTTGTTGCGGGCGCATGCGGTCAAAGGTCTCGACCACAGCGGTGGACAACACCATGTCGTGCACCTGCAGCATACCCAGCAGGGACACCGCGCGTGACAGTGAGTCGATCTGTCGGCTGAAACCCCAAAATGCGCTGTTGATGAGTTTGAGTACCCGCGCTGTCATCGCCGGGTCGGCGGAAATCACCCGTGACAGATCCATGGGGGTGGTATCGGGGTCGTCGACCACCTTCTTGACCGCATTGAAGACCGCGGTAAGGCTCACCAGCTGTACGCTGGAGGCGACGATTTGTTCGGCAGTGTGCATGCGGACGGTTTGGCTACGGGCCGGGCAACAGGGTGCCCGTGGTCGATGCACTGTCTACGGCATTCGCCGCCGCAACTTGAGGACGCGCAGCGGGTACTGGCTCAGTGCCTTGTTACACCAGCAGCGCGTTGACGCGCTTCACATAGGCCGCCGGGTCTTCCGGCAGGCCACCCTCGGCCAGCAGGGCCTGGTCGAACAGGATGTGGGCCAGGTCATGGAAGTGCACCGAGCCGTCGAGCTTTTTCACCAGGGCGTGCTCGGCGTTCACTTCCAGCACCGGTTTGCTGTCGGGCGCGCTCTGACCGGCCTGCTTGAGCATACGTGCCAGTTGCGTGCTCATGCCGTGGTCCTGCACCACGAGGCAGGCCGGGCTGTCCACCAGCCGGGTGGTGACGCGCACGTCCTCGGCCTTGTCCTTCAGTGCTTCCTTGAGTTTGGCCAGCAGCGGCTTGAACGCCTCGGCGGCTTCCTCGGCGGCTTTTTTCTCTGCTTCGTCCTGCAGCTTGCCCAGATCCACCGCGCCCTTGGCGACACTTTGCAGTGGCGTGCCGTCAAAATCCTGCAGATAGTTCAGCGCCCACTCGTCGACGCGATCCGTCATCAGCAGCACCTCGATGCCCTTTTTCTTGAACACCTCGAGTTGCGGGCAGTTTCTGGCGCCGGCCAGGGTATCGGCGGTGATGTAGTAGATGGCTTCCTGCCCCTCCTTCATGCGCGCCTTGTAGTCGGCAAAAGACACGCTGACGGCGTCGGTGGTGCTGGACGCAAAACGCAGCAGTTTCGCCAGGCGTTCCTTGTTGGCGAAGTCCTCACCCACACCTTCCTTCAGCACGGCGCCGAACTCGGCGTAGAACTTGCTGTACTTGCCAGCATTCGCCTCGGCCGCCTTCTTGTCTTCCTCGCTGACCAAGTCGCTGACCGTGTCTGCGGTGCCCTCTGCGGCGGGCGCGACCTTGGGCGGGGCGTCGTTGCGCGCCAGGTCTTCCAGCATGCTGAGCACGCGTTTGGTGCAGCCATCGCGGATCGCCTTCACATCACGGCTTTCCTGCAGCAATTCGCGGCTGACGTTGAGCGGCAGGTCCGCCGAGTCGACCACACCCTTGACGAAGCGCAGATAGGTTGGCAACAGGGCCTCGGCGTCGTCCATGATGAAGACACGCTTCACATACAACTTCAGGCCACCCTTCTTGTCGCGGTTCCACAGGTCGAACGGTGCCTTGCCCGGGATGTACAGCAGCTGCGTGTACTCGGTGCTGCCCTCGACCCGGTTGTGGGTGTGTGCCAGCGGGGCTTCGAAGTCGTGGCTGATCTGCTTGTAAAACTCGTCGTACTGCTCGGGCGTGATGTCCTTTTTGGCGCGGGCCCAGATGGCGTTGGCCTTGTTGACCGGCTCCCAGACGTCGGTGGTGACCATCTCGCCGCCCTTGGTCGCGCCAGACTCGTCGCCTTCGATCTTCTCGCCTTCCTTCCACTCTTCCTTCTGCATCAGGATCGGCAGGCTGATATGGTCGGAGTACTTGCTGATGATGCCCTTCACCTTCCAGGCACCGGTGTAGTCGTCGGCGTCTTCGCGCAGGTGCAGGGTGACGCTGGTGCCGCGTTGCGCCCGCTCGATGGTCTCGACCTCGAAATCACCAGCGCCGCCGCTGATCCAGCGCACGCCCTCGGCAGCTGGCGCGCCCGCGCGACGTGTCTCCACCGTGATCTTGTCGGCGACGATGAAGCCGGAGTAAAAACCCACGCCAAACTGGCCGATCAGTTGCGAATCGGCTTTCTGGTCACCACTGAGCTTGGCGACAAAATCCTTGGTGCCGCTTTTGGCGATGGTGCCCAGGTTGTCGATGGCTTCCTGCTGGCTCATGCCGATGCCGTTGTCGGAGATCGTCAGCGTGCGGGCTGCCTTGTCGGTGCTCACCCGCACCTCCAGTGTCGGTGTGTCTTCAAACAGGGCCGGGGCATTGAGCGCCTCGAAACGCAGCTTGTCGCAGGCGTCGGAGGCGTTGGAGATCAGCTCACGCAGGAAGATCTCTTTGTTGGAATACAGCGAGTGGGTGACGAGGTGCAGCAATTGCGCAACTTCGGCCTGGAAGGAAAGGGTTTGTTTGCTCATGGGAATGTTCGTACCAAAAAAAACGGGTTGTGCGCACCACACGAATGGCGCAGACGACCCGCAATTATGGGCGATTGCCCTGACTTCAAGGTATCCGACGACGCGTTGCGCGCGCCTCGGTCACGACTTTCAGGGCACGCGGAACGCCCCGACGCCGGTCACGTTACCGTTTAATGAATAGGCGAGGCCAGCGCCCGTGGGCGCGCCTGCGCCGACAAAAAAGCCGCTCACCGACCCGGTGGCACCCGTAATTGACCCGCCGGCGTTGTTGGACGAAAAAGTCGCCCGGTTGCTGGCCAGCATGGGCATGGTTGTGTTGACGTTGATGGTGCCACCGTGTACCACGACAAAGCTGGCGTTCACCAGGTTGCTGACGAAGTTGGCGGTCACCGTACCGGAGGTCATGCCGGTGCCGACAACACCTGTCGCGCTGGTCGACGGTGTCCCGCCCACGAACGAAAAGCTGGCGCTGCCCACCGTTGGAATGGTCGGTACCGTGGTGCCCAACAGGTAGTGCAGGCTGGCGGTTGCCGGCACAGCGCCCGTCTCTGAGGCGGAGCTCCCGTCAAGCAGTGCTGAAACAGTGAGGTTGCCATTGGTCCAACGGCCCCAGTAGAGGTCGCCGCTGCGCCCGGCATCCACCACATTGTCGAAGTAAACACTGGCAAACGAACCCTGTTCGCTGACGATAAAGCCGTTCACCTTGTTGTCATTGATATAAGCGCCAGCCACCACCCCGACCGGAAAATTGGCGCCAGCAGAAGCCGCGGTGTCGCCCACCTCGGCGTAGCTGACCCCGTTTGCGCTGATGGCACCGCCGCCGGTCAATGCCAGTCCGACAGCGCTCAATGGCGTGATAGGCCTGTTTTGCGAGTCCGATGTCACGCCGATGATGCTGCCGGGCTGGAACTCACCCTTGCCGGTCGGGGCCGGTGGAGTTGACGCGTCGGCAACCGCTGTGATGGGAGGCGCGGATGTTGTCTTGACCGGGCTCGATTGGGGCGATGCCACGAAGGCCGTTTCACCGCGCCGCACTTCGACTTCGCCGAGCCCGTTCGTGACACTGATGATGCCCTCGCCGGTCTGCACGTAGAGCCCGTCCGGCTCCTTGCAACTAGCGGCACACAGGGTGGCTTGAAACTCGGTGCCTCGAATGCCGATCGTGGCCGTCGGTGTGGTGACCAGGTAGTCGGACTTGGTACGCCTTCCGACCAGGCCGGTGATCACGCGGATGGCCCCGCGGGCCAGGTTGAATACCGCGCGTTCGTCGCTGCTGCCAGCTTCGCGGAAACGGTAGTCGGCGAGTTTGAATTCCGTTCCGGGCTGCAGGCTGACCTGGCCGCTATCGGTAAAGCGGATCTGCGCCCGCCCATCCCGCGTCAGCACGGTTTCACCGGAGTCGATGCTGCTGCCCGGCGCGGCCTGGCGGATGCCGCCCTGTCCGTTGACGACCTCAACGTTGCCGCGGACAAGCAGGAAGTTTCCTGCCGCCGCCGCCACGTGGTCGGTTGCCAGCAGCATGGCGACTGCCACTGCCAGTGTGTGTTTGTGATGGATCATGGTGTTTCTTTCTTAGAACTCGCGGCGCGCAGTGACAACGAACAGGTCACGCGAGAATTCGTTGATGGCGATGTTGGACTGGTTTTTGGTGTGGGTCAGCTGTGCCGAATAAGTCCAGAATTTGTCGGCCTGGTACGAAACGCCGACATTCAAGTCGAAACGGTCGTCTTTGCGCGGTACCCCGAAGAAGACGCTGCGCCCGCCATACCGTGACGCCTGCACTGCGGCGCTGCCGAACAACTTCAGCTTTTCCTGCAGCTTGTAGTCGAGCGCCACCTTGGCGCCGAGAAAATTCCGTCCGGCGGTGGCGACCGGGCTGCGTTCCCGGTCGTCCGCCACCCAGGCTGTGAGGGTGATACGTGGGTCGCCGCTGGCCTCCAGGCTGCGTGTCCAGTTTCCGCCCAACAGATACAGGTTGGTGTTGAGCAGCGGCGCGATCGGATGGCTGGCGCGGACGTATTGCGCGAAGGCGCCGACCACATTGCGCGGATCGAGCTGGCGTTGCCACTGGCCATAGACACTTTGCTGGTCATCATTGCGGAACTGGCCGATGTAGTAGGTGAACTGGCTGGCCCCCAGGCTGAACTGGTCCACGCCCCGGGTCAGGCGCACACCGCCGCCAGCCGCCAGGGCGACCGGCGTGTAGTCGTTCTGATTGGGGTGGTAGCGGGCACGCAGGTCGACCCCGGCGTAGATGTCGACTCCGTCGCCGACGCGTTTTTGCACAGAGAATCCGCCGTTCAGTCCGACCAACCAGCTCTCTTGTGAGCGCGCAAAGCCTGTGAGGGATGCTGGAAGACCAAACAGCGGTATTACCACCGAGTTGCTGTTGGGCGCGGTGTTGATGTTGCTGTCGTAGCCAAACTCGCCTTCCACGTAACCAGAAAAAACCGCCGCGCCGCTGGACAGGCTCTTGGCGGCGATCGCACGGTCGAGTTCCGCCAGGATCGCGTCGACCCGCGCGGCAACCGTGGCCGGGATAGTGCCACGGCGCACCTGCTCCAGCTCGACCCGGGCGGCATCGTATTCGGTCAGCGCGATCATCGCCCGCGCCAGCTCGGCGCGGGCCAGGGCATTTCCGGGCTCAATGGCCAAGACCCGCTCGAAAGCGAAGATGGCATCTCCGGGTTTGCCTGCGTCCAGCAGGGCGATGCCCATCAGGTAGTTGTAGTCAACGTCCAGCAGATGCTGCGGCAGCGACTTTTCCAGCAACACGCTTGCGCCGGCGGCATCACCTTTGGCCAGCAGGGCACGGGCGTCGTCCAGGGGCGCCGCGATGGACAGGTTGGAGACAGCAAGCAAGGCCAGGGCAAGCAGGCTGCGTTGCATTCGGAGTGGGGAAGTTTGTTTGAACATGGTTTAGTGTCGCTGATACAACTGCAGCGTTTGTCCCCCAAAAGGCTGAGATGTGGCGCGCGCGCCACAACGCGATGTTCAGCGCCGTGCAGTCAGGTCAGCCACTGCAACAGCTGCTGTGTCACCCGAGGGCTGCTGAGCAATGCCATATGGTTCAAGCGGTAGGCGATCCATTGGTGCTCCTTGGCAAACAGCAGGTTGTGGCGGGCATCCGCGTGTGTACCCAGAGCGCTATGCAACGGCACCAGGCCGTCGCCCAGCAGCCGGTCCGCGACCCGGCTGCGCTGCGCGGCCGTGGTGGCGGCCACGGTGTAGCTGGCGACGCCCTCTGGCAAGGGCACGAACTGGCGGGTGTCGGGATGGCGTCGTGGGCGCTCCCGGCCGCCCCAGTCTTCATCGATCACCAAGCCGTAGCGCAGGTCGGTGATGCCGGCGCTGCGTAACCCGGTGAGCCGGGTGAATGGGGCGCTCCAGGGCGTGGCGCCCAGCAGCAGGTCGATCCAGTGGCCGGCCCGCTCCAGCGGCGCGCCATGGTGTGGTGTGCCCAGGAACACGATGCTCTGCAACCGGTCTGGCCACTTCAGACCGGTGGCTCGCGCGCTGTGCACGGCGCTGCGAATCAGCAAACCACCCATGCTGTGGGCGACGACCGTGATGGAGTCCAATGGCACTGGCCAATGCCGAGACAACTGCTCCAGCAGCGCAGACACCGCGTGGCCGTTGCTGGAGATGTGTTGCCCGGTGTTGTAGCGCAGGTACACCGGGGTGGCGCCGATCGCCGCCGCGACGGTCTGCCCGTGGTCTACCGGCTGCCCGTCGTGCTGCGTCTGCCATTGCAAATCGTTCATGCACAGGCCGTGGATCATCAACAGCAGCTTTGGCCCAGCCGGTTCCACAGTAACAGGTCGGCTTGGGTCGACCAACTGACCCCGGAGGTACAGGCCCATCGGCGTGGCCAGCGGGTTCCCGGCCGCCACCAGGCGATCACCCATGACACCATTGAGCGCGGCCAACACCGCTTCCCGCCGGGCGCTGTTGGGCGCGCCGGATGCCGCAGACTCCAGCAAAGGCTGTAGCGCGCGAAATGCCTGTTCCAGGCCGATGCCGACCAGCTGCGTTATCGCCTCGATGCTGCGGTATACCTGTCGCGTCAGCCCCCGGGTACGCCCAGGTTCGCTGCCACCTGCTACACCCATGCTGGCCCAGACCGATTGGTGCACGCCCTCGGTGATACGCGCCACCCCCAGAGTGGCGTGGGTCGCCAGCTGGGCTGCGGCCTGGGCGTCGCTGGCGCGCAGGTGTTTGGTTGGGTTTTTGGATGCAGGGCGGGTCATGGATTGCTCGGCAACTTGTAAACCTGCATTTTGTGGTTGGGTGACTTCGGGTACCCCAGCGCTGCCAAAAGTCTTGTGAGCCCATCTGCCAAGGGCAGGTGGGCTGCCAATTGAAGAGCTTGCTCAAGCTTGGTGCGACGGGCTGCGGAGGGTTCAGACATGCTCAAACCACCCAGTCTTCAAGTTTCAATCCCGGCACACTTCTGAAGTGGCGGGTATTGTGGGTCACCAGGATCAGGTCTTCGGCCAGCGCGTGGGCGGCAATCTGGGTGTCCAATTCTCCGATCGGCATGCCCTGGCGTTTGAGCAGTGCTTTCACCTGGCCGTAGTGGTCGGCCGCCGCAGTGGTCCAAGGCAAAGTGGGCAGCTCGGCTAGCAGCAAGTCCACTCGCGTCCGGCGTTTGTCATCGGCCACCATCAAGCCTTGGCCGTAGCGCATCTCCGCTCTTGTAACTACGGAAATTGCGATGTCTTCGTTTTTAAAAGCACGTGCCATGCGCCGCTGCAAAGCGGGGTGGATGCCTTTTAGAAAATAGCTCAGGATGTTGGTGTCCAGCAAATAGAGCTTCACGGCCTGCCGCTCTTATTGGCCTTTTTTTGACGGCCATCGGACGGTAAGGGCTCAGCCCATTCGGCCAACGGGTTGCGTGACTCGGCGACGGGCCGCTCAGGGATGAAATCCTCCGTAAAAGGGTCCTCCGCAATCATCTTGAACAGTGTTTCAAGATTTCGCCGACGTTGGTCGTCGTCCTTGGGTCGCAGAATAATTTCGCCGGTTACGTCATTTTTCGTGATCCACATTTCGCTTGTGTTCACTCGGAACGCCTTGGGTAGGCGCACGGCCTGACTATTGCCGGTGGTAAAGACTTTGGCTGTAGGCAGAAGCATGAACTGGTTCCTTCTATATATACGAAAACGTATCTACTTTATCACGAGCCAAGTGATCAACTCAAAGTCATTGTTGCTTTTTGCGGCCTTGGTTGCGTCCAGCAGTTTGCCGCCACCGCCGGTGAACAGCTTGGCTGCATTCTTGCGGGCGAACTGAGCCACGATGGCGGCTACCAGTGTGGCATCGCCCCAAAGCTCGTCGAACCAGGCTTTCAAGTCGGCCCGGTCGCGGTCACTGTCCACCACCATGTTCAGCTCGATATTGGGTGTGGCCGACAGGCCCAGCCCGCGCCGCGTGAAGTTGGAGCTGCCCATGAGCGTATGTTCACGTTTGCCGTCGTCTATGTGCTGGAGCTTGCCGTGCAGCAGGTTCGCCTCGCGGATGGAGCGGATTTCTACCTTATCTCGTATCCACTCAGCGCAACGGCGGGCTACATATTTTTGCTGCAGGCGGTTCGCCAGCTCCAGGCCTTGGTGCCTCGTTGCTCGAAAAACGATTATGGAGGCCAGGAAATCCTCAACACCCGGCCCTGCTAAAACTTCTCGTGCGGCGCCAGATAACGCCATTGCCCCAGCGGCAAGTGACCCAGCATGACGCGGCCGATGCGTACCCGTTTCAGACCCACCACCTTCAGCCCGACCAGCTCGCACATGCGGCGGATCTGCCGCTTTTTGCCTTCCGTCAACACCACGCGCAGTTGCTCCGGGTTCTGCCATGTGATCCTGGCCGGCTTCAGTGCCTGGCCGTCCAGGCTCAGGCCGTGGCGCAGCAGCTCCAGCCCTTCGCGGGCAAACACCGCTTGCACGTTGTTGCTGACGGGGTCGTTCTCATGGATGGTGTCCAAGGCGTCGCCACCGCTGCCGCGCGATGGGGCGCCCAGGGTCGTGACCCGCACCAGGTATTCTTTTTCCATCACCGAGTCTTCACCGATCAGCTGGCGCGCCACGCGCCCGTCCTGCGTCAGCACCAACAGGCCGATCGAGTCGATATCCAGCCGCCCGGCGGGCACCAGGCTTTGCAGCTGGCGCGGGTGGAAGAAAAAGCGCGCGTTGTCGTCGGCCCAGCGGTTGCCGGGTTGAATCAGCGTGATGGCCGGCTGGTGTCCGTCCTCGGCCTGGCCACTGACGATACCCATGGGTTTGTTAAGCAGGATGGTGACCTGGTTCGCCTGCTGGCCCTGGGCCTGTTTGTGGATGTCGATGCGCGCGTCCGGCCCCACCTGCATGCCCATTTCGGCCACCTGGCCGTTCACCTTGACCCAGCCGCGGGCGATCCAGTCGTCGGCTTCGCGGCGCGACGCCATGCCGAGTTCGGCCATGCGTTTGTTGAGCCGGGTTGTGTCAGTCGTCGAACCGCTCGCAGCGGCCTGTGCCGCGTTACGACTCGGCACATGCGCAGGCCTGGGTGCGCGCTGGAACGCGCCGTTGCGCGGAGGCTTGTCGTCAGGGTTCGTCATGGTTTGGGTCGGGCAAAGATGCTGGAGCGCAGTGCCTCCAGGCTCAGTACGCGCACACCGCCGTATTCGACGCGGATCACGCCCTGCGCCTGCAGCGCGTTCAGCGCCTCGTTGACGCGTTGGCGTGACAGGCCGACCAGGTAGGCCAGCTCCTGCTGTGTGATGCGAAGCAGCTCGCCGACACCCGGGTACAGCACCGGATTGAACAGCGCTGCCAAGCTGCGCGCCACCCGCGCGTCAGGGTTCGTCATGCGGTCGATTTCGCGTGCAGCGATGAACTGACCCAGGCGCTCGTTGATCTGGTTCATCACGAAACGGTTGAAGCCGATGGAGTGGTCCAGCAGCCAGTGAAAGCTGTCCACCGGCAGCCCGGCAACGGTGCTCTTGCGCAAGGCCTGTATGTTGTAGCGGTAGGGCTCGCGCTTGAGCGCCGTGCCTTCGCCAAACCAGCCGCCGGGTGGCACGCCGGTAAAGGTCATGGTTTGCCCGTCGGCGCTGTCGCTGCTCATCTTCAGCAAACCATCGACGACCCCGAACCAATAAGTCACTGGACGACCGGTGCGGCAGACGAAATCGCCCGGCTGTGCATCTCCGACCTTGATTTCCTGCACGGCCCGCTCCTGATGTCGCTCTTCCAACACCCGCAGCCAGGGGATGGCGGCGATCTCGGCGGGGAGCGGCGCGCGGCGCCGGTGGTGCAGGGAGACGTCGGTTGACATGGATCAGTGGCGTGGCAGATAAGGGCGGGCAGTCAAGAAACCTAGGGAAATCCCTAGTCTCACAAACCCTTAATTGTCGTCCAACCGACATCCCAACGTCAAATATCTTTCTATATTCGCGGCTGTTCCAGCGCTGACACCAGTTTCGAGTGGTGTTGCAAACGGTGCCGATGACGCAGGTTTCAAGGACACAAGGTGCAAACGACATTTCCGCAATTGCTGCAACAACACGCCGCCGACAGGCCAGCGGCGCCAGCCATGCGCGAAAAGGAGTACGGCATCTGGCAGACATTGTCCTGGTCCGACCTGGCGCGCATGGTCGAACAACTCGCTTGCGGTTTGCACCAGGCCGGCTTGCGCCGCGGCGAACACATGGTGGTGGTGGGCGCAAATCGTCCCCGCCTGTACGCGACGATGCTGGCCGTGCAGTCGCTCGGAGCTGTTCCGATTCCCCTGTACCAGGATGCGGCGGCTCTGGAATGTGTCTTTCCGATCAACAACGCCGAAGTGCGCTTTGCCTTCGCCGAGGACCAGGAGCAGGTCGACAAGTTGCTCGAGATTCGCCCGAGCTGCCCGCAACTGACGAACATCTTCTTCGATGACCCGCGCGGTCTGCGCAAGTACGCCGAGCCTGGTCTGGTGTCGGTGGACGCCTTGTTGGCCAGTGGCTCCGACTACTGCGCAAAAAACAGCAAGTTCTTCGGCGAACAGGTGGCGTTGCTGCAGCCGGCTGACGTGGCAGCGATGTTCTTCACCTCCGGTACCACCGGAAACCCCAAAGGCGTGGTGCACACGCACAACAGCCTGCTCGACCGCGCCCGGGCCGGGGCCGAGTTCGACCACCTGAGCCACAGCGAAGAGGTGTTGGCTTACCTGCCACCCGCCTGGATCGGGCAGAACATATTCAGCTACGCCCAATGGCTCTCTTGTGGATATGTCGTCAACTGCCCCGAGTCGGCGGCAACCGTCACGATCGACCTGAAGGAAATCGGGCCGACCTACTATTTCGCCCCGCCGCGGGTGTTCGAAGGCCTGTTGACCAGCGTGATGATCCGGATGGAAGATGCCAGCGCCATCAAGCGCACGTTATTCCACAAGTTCATGGCCGTGGCGCGCAAGGTGGAGGCGTCTTTGCAGGATGGCCAACCGTTGGGCCTGGCCGACCGGGCGCTGTACCGCTTGGGCAACTGGCTGGTGTACGGGCCGCTGCGCAACAGCCTGGGGATGAACCGGGTACGTGTGGCCTATACCGCCGGCGAAGCCATCGGCCCGGATCTGTTCAGCTTCTACCGCTCCATCGGCATCAACCTCAAGCAGTTGTACGGCTCCACCGAGACCGCCGTGTTTGTCTGCCTGCAGCCGGATCACCAGGCGCGTGCTGACACGGTGGGTATTCCGATCCAGGGTGTCCAGATCAAGGTGGCGGATAACGGCGAGATCCTCGTCAAGTCACCCGGCCTGCTCAAGTGTTACTACAAGAACGAAGCCGCCACCGCCGAGGTGCTGACAGCCGACGGCTGGTACCACACCAGTGATGCCGGATTCATCGATGCGCAGGGCCACCTGAAGATCATCGACCGTGTCAAGGACGTTGGTCGCATCCAGGGTGGCACCAACGACGGTGCCATGTTTGCACCCAAGTACGTGGAGAACAAGCTCAAGTTTTTCCCGCACATCAAGGAAGTGGTGGCGTATGGGGATGGCCGCGAGAAAGTCTGCGTGATGATCAACATCGATGCGGACGCGGTCGGCAACTGGGCCGAGCGGCGCAATCTGCCCTACGCCGGTTACACCGATCTGGCGCAGAAACCCGAGGTCTACCAGCTGATCCGGGAGTGTGTCGAAAAAGTCAATGCCGAACTCTCGCGAGACGATCTTTTGGCAGGTAGCCAGGTCAGCCGTTTTCTTGTGCTGCACAAGGAGCTGGACGCTGACGATGGCGAATTGACCCGTACCAACAAGGTGCGTCGTGGATTCATCGCCGACAAGTACCAGCCGCTGGTGGATGCCCTGTACGGCGGCAAGACCGAGCAATTCATCGAGACGGTTGTCAAGTTCGAGGATGGTCGCAGCGGTAGCGTCAGCGCCACCCTGAAGATGTCGGACGCCAAGACTTTTGCACCAGTGAAGGAGGCGGCGTGAGTACCAGCACCATCGAGGCGGCGATGAATGCCTCGGCCAGCGCGGGTCGGACCACCGCTGCGGTCGCGGTTCCCGGAAAAACCATTGGTGAAGTCGTGCTGGACGTGAAGAACATCAGCCTGGCCTTCGGCGGCGTCAAGGCCTTGACCGACATCTCGTTTGATGTGCGCGAGCACGAGATCCGGGCCATCATCGGCCCCAACGGTGCGGGAAAAAGCTCCATGCTCAACTGCATCAACGGCGTCTACACGCCACAGCAGGGCAGCATCAGTTTCAAGGGCCAGACCTTCAGCCACATGGACAGCCACCAGGTGGCCAGCATGGGCATCGCGCGCACGTTCCAGAACCTGGCGTTGTTCAAGGGCATGAGCGTGATCGACAACATCATGACCGGCCGCAACCTGCGCATCAAGAGCAACATCTTCCTGCAGGCGCTGCGCATCGGCCCGGCCGAGCGCGAGGAGACCCGGCACCGCGAGTTCGTCGAACATATCATCGACTTCCTGGAGATCCAGGCCCATCGCAAGACCGCTGTCGGGCAACTGCCGTATGGCCTGCAAAAGCGCGTCGATCTGGGTCGGGCGCTGGCGCTCGAGCCGCAGGTGCTGCTGCTGGACGAGCCGATGGCCGGCATGAACATGGAAGAGAAGCAGGACATGAGCCGCTTCGTGCTGGACATCAACGACGAGTTCGGCACCACGGTGGTGCTGATCGAACACGACATGGGCGTTGTCATGGACATATCTGACCGTGTGGTCGTACTGGACTACGGCAAGAAGATTGGTGATGGCACACCCGATGAGGTGCGGAACAACCCCGACGTGATCAGCGCCTATCTTGGCACCACCCACTAAGGTAATCATGGGCTTTTTTCTTGAAACATTGCTGGGCGGCCTGATGGCCGGCATGTTGTATTCGCTGGTGGCGCTGGGCTTTGTGCTGATTTTCAAGGCCTCAGGGGTATTCAACTTCGCCCAGGGTGCCATGGTGTTGTTCGCGGCATTGGCGATGGCGCGGTTTGCCGAGTGGTTTCCGCAGTGGACCGGCATCGAGAACAAGCTGCTCGCCAATCTGGCAGCATTTGTGATTGCGGCAGCCATCATGTGTGTCGTCGCCTGGCTGATCGAGTATCTGGTATTGCGCCATCTGGTGAATCAGGAGGGCACGACCTTGCTCATGGCCACCCTGGGCATCAGCTACTTCCTGGACGGTTTTGGCCAGACGATCTTCGGCAGCGACATCTACAAGATCGACATCGGCATGCCCAAAGACCCGATCATGGCCTTTGAGGGAGTGTTTCAGGGCGGCATCCTGATCAACAAGGAAGACCTGTACGCGGCCCTGATCGCCGCCGTCATGGTGACGCTGCTCACCGTGTTTTTCCAGAAGACAGATACCGGACGGGCGCTGCGGGCCGTGGCAGACGACCACCAGGCGGCGCAGTCGATCGGAATTCCGCTGAACCGGATCTGGGTCATCGTCTGGTGCGTGGCCGGCATCACGGCGCTGGTGGCCGGCATGATCTGGGGCTCCAAGCTCGGCGTGCAGTTCTCGCTTGCCACCGTCGCTTTGCGCGCCCTGCCGGTGATCATTCTGGGCGGATTGACCTCGGTGCCGGGGGCCATCATCGGGGGACTGATCATCGGCGTGGGCGAAAAGCTGTCAGAGGTTTTTCTTGGTCCCTATGTCGGTGGGGGAATTGAAATCTGGTTTGCCTACATGCTGGCACTCGTGTTCCTGATGTTTCGCCCGCAAGGATTGTTTGGTGAAAAAATAATCGACCGCGTATGAAATACGCGGACGATTATTTTTCAGTGAAGACTAACTTTGCGAAGCAAAGTTAAACGCAGTGTGTCGCAACTAAAAGATCATTGACCGCGTTTGAGTAACCAATAACAAGCATGTTCTACAGAGAAAACGGTCAATTCAAGACCTCCTACCGGGCCGATCAGCAGATCTTTCCGATCGCCCAGGACCGGTGGCTGGTGCTGGCCTTGATCGCCTTCGCCTACGTCGGTGTGCCCCTGCTGGCCGATGAGTACATGTTTCGCGCGATCTTTATCCCGTTCCTGATACTTTCGCTGGCGGCAGTGGGCGTCAACATCCTGGTCGGTTATTGCGGCCAGATATCGCTGGGCTCGGGGGCTTTCATGGCTGTTGGTGCCTATGCCGCCTACAACACCTACGCCCGCATTGAAGGCATGCCGGTGATCCTGGCGTTGTTGTCTGGCGGCTTTTTTGCGACCCTGGTGGGCATGTTCTTTGGTATCCCGAGCCTGCGCGTCAAGGGGCTGTACCTGGCTGTGGCGACACTGGCGGCGCAGTTTTTCTGCGATTGGGCATTCCTGCGCATCAAGTGGTTCACGCTGGATACGGCCTCCGGTTCGGTGTCGGTCTCCAACCTCCAGGTGTTTGGATTTGTGGTGCAGTCGCCAGTGCAGAAATACATTTTTTGCCTGTCGTTTGTGGTGGTGTTTGCCTTGTTGGCGAAGAACCTGGTGCGAGGTGCGATCGGCCGTGAATGGATGGCCATTCGCGACATGGATGTGGCAGCGGCGGTGATCGGCATCCGCCCGATGTATGCCAAGCTCAGTGCCTTCGCCGTGAGTTCGTTCATCGTCGGCGTGGCGGGCGGCCTGTGGGGCTTCGTGCACCTGGGCGCCTGGGAGCCGGCGGCGTTTTCCATCAACCGCTCGTTTCAGCTGCTGTTCATTGTCATCATTGGCGGCATGGGATCCATCATGGGCAGCTTTTTCGGCGCCGCATTCATCGTTATCCTGCCCATTTTCCTGAACCAGTTTCTGCCGGCGGTCGGGTCCCTGGTGGGCGTGGAGATCACCACGGCCCTGGTGGCCCATGTGGAGTTCATGGTGTTTGGCATATTGATCGTGTGGTTCCTGATCGTGGAGCCGCACGGTCTGGCCCGCTTGTGGAGTGTGGGCAAGCAGAAGATGCGGCTGTGGCCGTTTCCGCACTGAGCGGCCCTGCAGGGCCCGGGTTCACCGGTCGTCGCTGGCGACAGGCGGAGCCAGCCGGCCAGACATGTTTTGTTAGTTCGTTAAACCATGGCACGCGAGTGCCTTTACCTGAGGAGACCTTGATGAAAATGCGCAAACTTGTGGTGGCTGCCCTGCTGGCAGTGGTCGGTTCTGCGGCGTTGGCGCAGGCCAAGGAGCAATTTTTTCCGTCGCTGGTGTACCGCACAGGCGCGTTTGCGCCAAACGGCGTGCCGTTCGCCAATGGTTATGGCGACTACATGAAGCTGGTGAATGCGCGCGGCGGCATCAACGGCGTCAAGGTGCTGGTGGAGGAGTGTGAGACCGGTTATGCGACGGACCGCGGTGTGGAGTGTTACGAACGCCTCAAGGGCAAGAACGGCGGCGCGACGGTGTTTCAGCCCCTGTCTACGGGCATCACGTTTGCGTTGACCGAAAAGGCGCCGGGAGACAAGATCCCGTTGATCACCTCCGGGTATGGGCGCAGTGAGTCGGCCGACGGTGGTGTGTTCAAGTGGAACTTCCCCCTGGTCGGCACCTACTGGGTCGCGGCCGACGTGCTGGTGCAGCAGGTGGGGCAAAAGTCGGGCGGGCTGGACAAGCTCAAGGGCAAGAAGATCACCCTGGTCTACCACGACAGTCCGTATGGCAAGGAGCCCATCCCCCTGCTGCAGGAACGGGCTGCGCAACTGGGTTTCTCCTTGCAGTTGTTGCCGGTGGCGAACCCGGGCATTGAACAAAAGGCGACCTGGCTGCAGATCCGCCAGAACCGCCCGGACTATGTCTTCCTGTGGGGCTGGGGTGTGATGAATTCCACCGCCATCAAGGAGGCGGTTGCCACGGGTTATCCGCGCGAGAACATGTATGGGGTCTGGTGGTCGGGCGCAGAGCCGGACGTGAAGGACGTCGGCGCCGGGGCCAAAGGCTACAACGCGTTGGCCATGCAGCATGGCGCCGAGCGCGATTCCGCCGTGGTCAAGGAAATCATGGAGAAGGTCCACGCCAAAGGGCAGGGTACCGGCCCGAAGGACGAGCTGGGCGAGGTGCTGTACATGCGTGGACTGTCGGCGGCGATGTTGGCAGTCGAAGGTGTTCGTGCTGCACAGGAGCGTTTCGGCAAAGGCAAGGTGGTCACGGCTGAACAGGCGCGGTGGGGTTATGAGAACCTGAACCTGACGCAGCCCAAGCTGGATGCCCTGGGCTTCAAAGGCGTGATGCGGCCGGTATCCACCTCCTGCCAGGACCACATGGGCGCGGCGTGGGCACGTATTCACACCTGGGACGGCAGCAAATGGGCGTTCACGTCCGACTGGCTGCAGGCAGACGAGCAGATCCTCAGGCCCATGGTCAAGGCGGCGGCTGACAAGTATGCCGCCGAGAAGAAGTTGGTGCGGCGTTCCGGGCAGGACTGCCAGTCCTGAGTCGGTGGGCCGAACAGCCCGGCAGCCGCAGCAGGCACCGGGTCAATCCTTTCCCACCGCGCGGTGGGAAAGCTTGTGGTTCACAGGAACCACCAAACGAAAGGCCGGCGCGCCTTTCGTTTGGTCAAGATGGACTTTCCATGAGCACAGCAAACATCGTTCTCAACGTCAACGGCATCGAGGTCATCTACAACCATGTGATCCTGGTGCTCAAGGGCGTGTCGCTGAATGTTCCCGAGGGCAAGATTGCCGCCGTGCTGGGTGGTAATGGCGCGGGCAAGACGACAACCTTGCGCGCGATTTCCAATCTGCTGCAGGGTGAACGCGGCGCCGTCACCAAGGGCTCCATCGAATTACGCGGCGAACGAATCGAAAACCTGACTCCGGCGGATTTGGTCAACCGGGGTGTGGTGCAGGTGATGGAGGGCCGCCATTGTTTCGCCCACCTCACCATCGAGGAAAACCTGCTCACCGGGGGCTACACACGCAAGGACAAGGGTGAGATAACTCGCAACCTGGAAAAGGTCTACAGCTACTTTCCGCGCCTGAAGCTGCGGCGCACCTCACAGGCCGCCTATACCTCGGGCGGCGAGCAGCAGATGTGCGCCATCGGCCGCGCGCTGATGACCAACCCGAGTGTCATGTTGCTCGATGAGCCTTCCATGGGCCTGGCGCCGCAGATCGTGGAGGAGGTGTTCGAGATCGTGAAGGACCTCAACCAGAAGGAAAAGGTCACCTTCCTGCTGGCCGAGCAAAACACCAATATGGCGCTGCGGTATGCCGATTACGGCTACATCATGGAGTCGGGCCGGGTGGTGATGGACGGCGTGGCATCCGACCTGGCCAACAACGAAGACGTGAAAGAGTTCTACCTTGGCATGGGTGGTGGCGAGCGCAAGTCGTTCAAGGACGGCAAGAGCTACAAGCGGCGCAAGCGCTGGCTGGCCTGAGAGCGTAACCAATCGACCGCAAACTATGACAGCGTATTACGACGCACTGGAAACCCGCAGCGCCGCCGAGCGCGAAGCCGCCTTGTTTTCCTGCCTGCCGGCACAGGTGACCCATGCCCGGACTGCGAGTCCGGCTTTTGCGGAACTGCTCAAGGATGTAGCTGTCGGAGCGGTGGTCGACCGCGCCGCGCTCGCACAGCTGCCGGTGACGCGCAAGTCGGATCTGCATGAGCGGCAAAAGAGCGCGCGCGCAGCGGGCGGCGATGTGTTCGGCGGCTTTTCGGCTGTGCGCTACGGCGCGGCCATGCCACGCCTGTTTGCCAGCCCGGGGCCGATCTACGAGCCAGAAGGTACGGGCAGGGACTACTGGCGCATGGCGCGCGCTATTTTTGCGGCCGGGTTTCGTCCGGGGGAACTGATTCACAATTGTTTCAGCTACCACTTTGTGCCGGCTGGTTCCATGATGGAAACCGGCGCCCACGCGCTGGGCTGCACGGTGTTTGCCGGTGGAACCGGCCAGACCGAGCAGCAGGTGCAGGCCATGGCCGAGCTGCGACCAGCCGGCTATATCGGCACCCCCAGCTTCTTGAAGATCATCCTGGAAAAAGCGGCCGAGATGGGTGTTGCCCTGCCCAGCGTACGCAAGGCCATGTTCGGCGGCGAGGCATTCCCGCCCAGCCTGCGCGACTGGTTCCTGGCGCACGGCATTGAGGGCTACCAGTGTTTTGCCACCGCCGATGTCGGCCTGATCGCCTACGAGACCCGCGCCCGTGAGGGATTGGTGCTTGACGAGGGCGTGATCGTCGAGATCGTGCGCCCTGGCAGCGGAGACCCGGTGCCCGATGGCGAGGTCGGTGAACTGGTGGTGACGAGTCTGAACCCGGTGTACCCGTTGATCCGTTTCGGCACCGGTGACCTGAGCGCCATCCTGGCCGGTCCGTGCCCGACCGGGCGCACCAATACCCGCATCAAGGGTTGGATGGGGCGTGCCGACCAGACGACCAAGATACGCGGCATGTTCGTGCATCCTGCCCAGGTCAACGACATTGCCAAGCGGTTCCCCGAGGTCGTGAAAGCGCGTTTGGTGGTGAGCGGTGAGATGGCGAACGACTCCATGACATTGCGCGTGGAGACGGCCTGCGGCGGGCCTGACGGTCTGGCGGGCAAGATTGGCGCCGCCATTCGCGAGGTGACCAAGCTGCGCGGGGAGGTCGAGTTGTTGTTGCCCGGCACCCTGCCCAACGACGGCAAGGTGATCGAGGACGCACGCAGCTACAAGTGAGGTGTTGCGCGGGATCAACCGGGATCCGTGCCAACCAAATCCCTACGTAGTTTCCGATATGGCGGATGCGCCTTTCGTCGCTAGACTCGGGCGTTCGGACTACAAAAGGAGCACTTGATGAAACGTCTTTTTGCCGCTGCAGCGGCCGCCACCGTGTTGTTTGCCAATGCCCAGGGTTTTCCTGGCAGCAAGCCCATATCCATCGTCGTGCCGTTTGCTGCCGGTGGCCCTACCGACCTGGTTGCGCGCCAACTGGGGGAGGCCATGCGCAAGACCTTGCCTGGCTCCAACTTCGTGGTGGAGAACACGGCCGGCGCAGGAGGCACCATCGGCGCCACCAAAGTGGCGCGTGCCGCACCGGACGGCCATACCCTGTTGTTGTTTCATATCGGCATGGCGGCGACACCCGCGCTGTACAAGAAGATCGGCTACAAGCCGCTGGAAGACTTCGAGTTTCTCGGCATGGTGAACGAGGTGCCGATGACATTGATCGGCAAACCGCAGTTGCCGGCAAACACCTACCGTGACTTTGAGAACTACATCAAAGCCAATGCCGGCAAGCTCAATATCGCGCACGCCGGCCTGGGTTCGGCCTCACATCTGTGCAGCCTGATGTGGCAGTCGGCCGTCAAGGCCACCGAAGCCATGACCACCATTCCTTACGGTGGCACGGCGCCGGCGATGAACGCGCTATTGGGCGGGCAGGTCGACCTGATGTGTGACCAGACCACCAACACCACACAACAGATAGAGACCGGGCGCGTCAAGGCGTTTGCCGTCACCACCGCCAAGCCGTTGTCGAAGCACAAGCTGCTGAAGGACTATCCGAGCCTGCAGGAGATGGGGCTCAAGGGCTTCGACCTGACGGTGTGGCACGGCCTGTACGCGCCCAAAGGCACACCGCCGGCAGTCGTCAAGCAATTGAATGACGCGCTCAAGCTGGCATTGAAAGACCCCGACTTCGTCAAGAAGCAGGACGCGCTGGGCGCCATCGTCGTCACCGACAACCGCGTCGAGCCAGCCAACCACAAGGCATTCGTCGCAGCAGAAATCGCCAAGCTCAAGCCGGTGATCGAGGCTGCCAAGCAGTTCGCTGACTGACCGCCGGGCCTGGGGCGCCCCGGGCGCGCCTCACACGCCCCAGACAATTTCCTTGCCTGCCTTGTGGCAGCGTCGGAGCATGTCGATGAAGGGTGCGGCGCGTTGGCGCAGTGAGATCACATCGGCGCGCGGGGCAGGCTCGGCATGGGCCGATTGCGCCGTCGCCTTCAGCTCTGCGTCTTCCCTGGCCAGGGCTGATTCGAGCGCAGCGATGGCGGCGCCGAGTTGCTCCGGCAACAGGATGCCACGGGCTGACGTGTCCTTGCCAATGATCTGCAGCAGCCGCTCGGCGCTGGGCTGCAGCATGATCAGGTTGCCGGTCACTTCAGACTTGAAGATATAGAGCATGGGGTGCGTGACTTCAAGGGTACATGAAGGACCGGTTGAACGGATAGGTCGATTGTGCGCCCGGCGGTGTATCGAAGGCACTACCGTCCCCGGGGCGCGACGACAACATCTGATGCAGCGCAATCCAACCGCGCTCGAAACTCATGGCACTGCCGGCCAGGTAGAGCCGGTAGGCGCGCAGTATGCGTTCGGCGCGCTGCGCGTTGTGCGCCGCTCCCAGTGCCTGGCGCGCCGCGTCGAGCTGGCCTTCCAGGGCGTCGGACCAGGCCCACAGGGTGAGCGCGTAGTGCGGGCGCAAGTTCTCCGTATCCAGCATTTCCAGCCCGGCCATGGCGGTTTCGCGCAGTAGTTGGCTGACGTGTGCCAACTCTCCCCCCGGAAAAATGTACTTCTCGATGAAATGACCCATGCCAGCGCCGAGCTCGGCTGATGCCGGGTGGCCCGCAGTGATTCCATGGTTCAGCACCAGTCCGCCTGGGCTCAGCAAACCGTAGATGGTGCTGAAATAGGCCTGCAGGTTGGCCAGGCCGACATGTTCGAACATGCCCACCGACGCAATTTTTTCGAAGCGGCTGCCCGCCGGCATGTGGCGATAGTCGCGTAGCTCGACCCGCACCCGCCCAGCCAGACCACGCTGGGCGATCAATGACTGCACATGGGCCTGCTGGTTGCGCGACAAGGTGATTCCGGTCCCATCAACACCGTAGTATTCGGCGGCCCACAGCAAAAGGCCGCCCCAGCCGGAGCCGATGTCGAGGAAGCGATCACCCTTTTGCAGCATGAGTTTGCGGCAGATATGGTCGAGTTTTTCTTCTTGCGCCTGTGCCAGAGTCGAGCCAGGACGGGCAAAGTATGCGCAGGAATAGACGCGCCGCGGGTCCAGCCACAGGCCGTAGAAGTCGTCACCCACGTCGTAGTGGAACTGCACCTGGTGCTGGTCCCGCTCCAGTGAATGCGCAGCGGCGGAACGGGCGCGGCGCAGCAGACGGGTCCACCAGCGCGTGTTGGTGGCCACCGGGTGGCCCGGCAGCAGCGCCGCCGCCACTGCCATGACATCACGCATACGGCCTTCAATACCGATACGGCCTTCTACAAAACCTTCGGCGATGCCGCCAATTTCGCCCGCCACCAGTGCTTTCAGGCCACGCCATGTGCCAAATTCCAGCGTGACGCTGGGTTGTTCCGGGCCAAGCATACGGTCGCCCGGCAGGCGTAGCGCCAGCGGATGTCCCAACGCTGCCAGTCTGGAACTGACAGTACGAACCAGGTGCTCCATCGCGCGATTTTTCTCCGACCGTGGTTGCGCGTCAATGACCATCGTCGATGGTCTGGGCTACGCCACCACGCGACAACACCGTATTGACAGCAATTAGTTTAGGCGTAAACTATTTCTTCATGAACATCTTGTGTATCGGCGGCGGCCCGGCCGGTTTGTATTTCGGCCTGTTGATGAAGCAGCAGGACCCGGCGCACCGTATCGTGGTGGTCGAGCGCAACAAGCCCTTCGACACCTTCGGCTGGGGAGTCGTGTTGTCCGACCAGACACTGGACAATCTGCGCCAGGCCGATCCGGTGACCGGTGCCCTGATCGCCGACGCGCTGAACCACTGGGACGACATCGAGGTGTTCTACAAGGGCCGCAGTGTGCGCTCCGGTGGTCACGGGTTTTGCGGCATCGGGCGCAAACACCTGCTCAACATCCTGCAGGAGCGCTGCCTGGCGCTGGGGGTGGAGCTGGTTTTCGAGACCGACGTGGGCGACGACCAGGCGCTGGCATCGCAGTACCACGCCGACCTGGTGATAGCCAGTGATGGCCTGAACAGCCGCATCCGCACCCGATATGCCGATACCTACCAGCCGGATATCGATACCCGGCTGTGCCGTTTTGTCTGGCTTGGCACCCACAAGACCTTTGACGCCTTCACGTTTGCGTTCGAGCAGACTGAACACGGCTGGTTTGCGGCACATGCCTACAAATACGACGAGCGCACCTCGACCTTTATTGTCGAGACGCCGCAGCAGGTCTGGCAGGCGCATGGCCTGGAGGACATGAGCCAGGAGGAGGGCATCTCCTTCTGCCAGCGCCTGTTCGCCAAATACCTGGATGGGCACACGCTGATCAGCAACGCGAAACACCTGCGCGGCTCCGCCAACTGGATCCGTTTTCCGCGTGTCATGTGCAAGACCTGGGTGCACAGCGAGGATATCGGTGGCAAACGGGTGCCGTTCGTGCTGATGGGCGACGCGGCGCACACGGCGCATTTCTCCATCGGCAGTGGCACCAAGCTGGCGCTGGAAGACGCGATCGACCTTGCCAACACCTTTGCTGCGGCCTCAAGGCCAGGCACGGCGAGCGACATGCCGGCGATCCTGGAGCAGTATGTGGGACGGCGCAGCGTCGAGGTGCTGAAAATTCAGAACGCGGCGCGTAATTCCACCGAGTGGTTCGAGAATGTCGCGCGCTACACCGGCATGGACATCGAGCAGTTTGCCTACTCCCTGCTCACCCGCTCACAACGCATCAGCCACGAGAACCTGCGCCTGCGTGATCCGGCGTGGCTGCGGGGGTTTGAGGGCTGGATGGCCACCGCGCTGCCGGCACCCGTCGGATCGGCGGCCTCTCGACCCGGCATACCGGCTGCAAGTGCGAAGCCGCACGTGGCGCCGCCCATGTTATTGCCGTTGCACGTGCGCGCTTTGCGCCTGAAGAACCGCATCGTGGTGTCGCCCATGGCGACCTACAGCGCGGTCGACGGGGTGCTGCAGGACTTCCATCTCGTGCATCTGGGCGCCAGGGCTTTGGGCGGTGCGGCCCTGGTGATGGTCGAGATGACCAGCCCGGACGCGGCAGGCCGCATCACCCCGGGTTGCCCCGGGCTGTGGAACGATGCACAACAGGCGGCATTTTTGCGTGTCGCCGATTTTGTGCATGGCAACAGCAGCGCCGCGATTGGCCTGCAGCTCGGCCACAGCGGCCCCAAGGGGTCGACCCAGGTCGGCTGGGAGCAGGCCGACGAGCCGTTGCCCGAGTCACATGCCAACTGGCCACTGCTGGCGGCCAGTGCGGTGCCATACGGCGCGCAGAACCAGACCCCCGCGGCCATGACGCGGGGTGACATGGAGCGTGTGCGTGATGCCTTTGTGGCCGCCACCCGGCGTGCTGTGGCGGCTGGTTTCGATTGGCTGGAATTGCATTGTGCCCACGGGTATCTGCTGTCGAGCTTCATGACGCCGCTGACCAACATGCGCACCGATGCCTACGGTGGGCCGGCGCTGGAAAACCGCTGCCGTTATCCGCTCGAGGTATTTGCCGCCATGCGCGCCGTCTGGCCGACCGCGCGCCCGATGAGTGTGCGTATTTCGGCGCACGACTGGGCGCCGGGTGGCAACACCGGCGACGATGCGGTGCAGATCGCCCGGCTGTTCAAGGCTGCGGGTTGTGATGTGATCGATGTCTCGTCGGGCCAGACCACCCGTGCCGCCGCGCCGGTGTACGGCCGCATGTACCAGACGCCCTTCGCCGACCGCATTCGCAACGAAGCCGGCATCCAGACCATCGCGGTCGGCGCCATCACGCAGGCCGACCAAATCAACAGCATCATTGCAGCCGGCCGCGCCGACCTGTGTGCCATTGCGCGTCCGCATCTGGCCGATCCGGCCTGGACGCTGCACCAGGCGGCAGCCCTGCAGTCACGCGCGGTGGACTGGCCACGCCAGTATCTGAGCGGGCGTGACCAGCTCTATCGGGAGATCGCAAAACAGCAAGAGCTCGCCGCAGCCGCAGCCGCAGCCAATGTGGCAGGGGCGCTGCTGCCTGCTGGTGCCGAGGACGGGTTGTAGCCATGGACCAGGAAGCCCGCCTCGATGGTGTGCCGGCGGCGGAGCACCCGCAGGCCCTGCGGCTCTGGCTGCGCCTGTTGACCTGTACCCAATTGGTGGAGAAGCGTGTTCGCGGCGGCCTGCGCGCCAGTTTCGACACCACCTTGCCGCGTTTTGATCTGATGGCCCAGCTGGAGCGTTCGCGCGATGGCTTGAAGATGAATGAGTTGTCGCGCCGCATGATGGTCACCGGAGGCAATGTGACGGGCATCACCGACCAGCTGGCGGCCGAAGACCTGGTCGAGCGGGTCAGCGTGGACGGAGACCGCCGTGCCTACCGCGTGCGACTGACGCCCAAGGGGCGCCGGGTGTTCGGCGACATGGCGCTGGCACATGAAGCCTGGGTGGTGGACGCATTTTCCAACCTGTCCAGGAGCGAGACCGATACCCTGCACCGTCTGCTGGGAAAAGTGAAACAACACGCCCAAACCGTAACCCAGGAAGCGCCATGAAGAATTTTGTTGGTCAGAACAACCCGATGCGCTCGCGCTTTGACGCCATGGCAACCTACCAGGCGCGCCACTTCTCCTGGCACTGTGAGGCCGGCGTCGGCACCATCACGCTGAACCGCCCCGAGCGCAAGAACCCGCTGACCTTTGACTCCTATGCCGAGCTCGGCGCGCTGTTTGAATCGTTGCGCCGCAGCACCGATGTGAAAGCGCTGGTGCTGACCGGCGCCGGCGGCAACTTCTGCTCGGGCGGCGATGTGCACGAGATCATCGGGCCACTGACCAAAATGAGCATGCCCGAGCTGCTCGAATTCACACGCATGACCGGTGACCTGGTCAAGTCCATGCGCAACTGCCCGCAGCCGGTGGTCGGTGCCATCGACGGTATCTGCGCCGGTGCCGGTGCCATGATGGCGCTGGCTTGCGACATCCGTTTCGGCACACCCGCCAGCCGTACTGCCTTCCTGTTCACGCGGGTCGGGCTGGCCGGTGCCGACATGGGCGCCTGTGCCTTGTTGCCGCGGGTCATCGGGCAGGGGCGGGCCAGCGAACTTTTGTTCACCGGCCGCGCCATGACGGCGCAAGAGGGTCTGGCCTGGGGCTTCTTCAACGCCCTGCACGACAGTGGCGATGTGCTGGCGCGGGCGCAGGCCTTTGCCGCCGAGCTGGCGGCGGGCCCGACCTTCGCCCACAGCATGACCAAGACCATGCTGCAGCAGGAGTGGGCTATGACCATCGAGCAGGCGGTGGAGGCGGAAGCGCAGGCGAGGCGATCTGCATGCAGACACAGGACTTCCGGCGCGCCTTCGATGCCTTCGCGGCGAAGCAGAAGCCGGTCTTTGGCGGTGATTGAGCGTATGCGCCCCAACAATGGCCTGACGCAGCAGACTGCCGCCATGTCCGCACCCGTCGCCCAATTCGAGCTGCCTTTTTTCGACCCGTTGCACCGGGCCCTGGCGGCCGACCTGGCCCATTGGGTGCCACAACAGGCAGTGGACGAAACCGATGATCGGGCTGCCTGCCGGCACTGGGTACGGTTGTTGGGCCAGGCCGGCTGGTTGCGCTACTGCGTACCGGCAGCCTTCGGTGGTGCCCTGCCAGCGCTCGATTCGCGGGCGCTGGTGATCCTGCGCGAAACACTGGCGTTCCACTCGCCACTGGCCGACTTTTCATTTGCCATGCAGGGTCTTGGCAGTGGCCCGATCACGCTGGCCGGCAGCGCCGAGCAACAGGCGCGTTATCTGGGGCGCGTGGCACGTGGCGAGTTGATCGCGGCCTTTGCGCTGAGCGAGCCCGATGCCGGATCCGATGTCGGCGCCATGGCCAGCAGCGCCGAGTTCGACGCCGGCACGGTGCTGCTCAACGGCTGCAAGACCTGGATCAGCAACGGTGGCATGGCCGACTTCTATTGCACCTTTGCCAAGACCGACCCGCTGGCTGGCACGCGCGGCATCACGGCCTTCATTGTCGACGCCGACACCCCCGGCCTGGACTGCTCGCAACACATCGCGGTGATGGCGCCGCATCCACTGGCCACCCTGCAGTTCAGGCAATGCCGGCTGCCGGTCAGCGCGCAACTGGGCACGCTGCATGGCGGCTTCAAGCTGGCCATGCAGACGCTGGACATCTTCCGCGCCTCGGTTGCGGGGGCGGCACTGGGCATGGCGCGGCGGGCCTTGTTCGAGGCGGTGTCGCATGCCCGGCAGCGGCGCATGTTCGGCCAGCGCCTGGCCGACTTTCAGCTCACCCAGGCGAAACTGGGCGACATGGCGGCGCTGGTGGATGCGGCCGCCCTGTTGACCTACCGCGCTGCCTGGTTGCGCGATTGCGTGGGCACCGCCAGCCCGGCCCAGGCCCAGGCCTATTCGGCGCAGGCCGCCATGGCCAAGATGACCGCCACCGAGAACGCGCAGCGGGTCGTGGACATGGCATTGCAGCTGCATGGCGGGCGTGGTGTGCAGGTTGGCGCCAAGATCGAGAGCCTGTACCGCGATGTACGCGCATTGCGCATTTACGAGGGCGCCACCGAAGTGCAGCAACTCATCATCGGAAAATCTGTCCTGAAAGGCTGACCATGGCTCTGTCCGCCCAAACCGACCGCTTTGTGCATGACCGGCTGCCGCCGGCTGCCGCCATGCCCCAGTTGCTGTTCGATGGCCCGCATCTGCAATTTTCGCCGCAGCTCAATCTGGTGACCGAGCTGCTGGACCGGGCGCTGCAGCAGGGCCACGGTACGCGTCCCATGCTGCGTTCTCCATCCATGACGCTGACCTATGCGCAGGCCGCGGCGCGGGTGGATGCCATCGCCCATGTGTTGGTGCGCGACCTGCAGTTGGTGCCTGGCAACCGCGTGTTGCTACGCGGCGGCAACACGATCACCATGGCGCTGGCCTGGCTGGCGGTGGTGAAAGCCGGCCTGGTGGCAGTGGCGACCATGCCTCTGCTGCGTGCCCGGGAGTTGTGCGACATCATCGACAAGGCACAACCCGCGTTGGCGCTGTGTGATGCGCGGCTGCTGGACGAAATGCAGCTGGCACAGGCCCAGTCGGGCGCCGTGCATCGGGTGGTGGCGTTCAACCAGCCTGATGCACCCGACTCGCTGGAGGCCATGGCTGCGCGTCACACCGGCCCGTTTGCCGCCTGCCAGACCGCCGCCACCGACATTGCCCTGCTGGCGTTTACTTCAGGCACCACCGGCAAACCGAAAGCGGTTGTCCATAACCACCGCGATGTGCTGGCGGCCTGCGAAACCTGGCCGCGCCATGTGTTGTGCGCACGCGCCGATGACATCGTGATGGGCTCCCCGCCACTGGCCTTCACCTTTGGCCTGGGTGGCATGCTGGTGTTTCCGATGTGGGCGCGGGCGTCGGTGGTTTTCCCCGACATCGCCTATACGCCCGAGGCCATGGCGCGTCTGATGGTCGAGTCGGGCGCCACCATCTGTTACACGGCGCCCACGTTCTATCGGCAGATGGCGCCGTTCATCAAGGCACTACGCGCCGAGAGCGGCAACCTGGCGCTGCGTATTTGCGTCAGTGCCGGCGAGGCCCTGCCGGATGCCACGCGGCAGTTGTGGAAAGAAGCCAGTGGCATCGAGATGCTCGACGGCATCGGGGCCACCGAGATGTTCCACATCTTTGTCTCATCGCCGCCGCAGGCCGTACGGCGTGGCGCCATCGGTCAGGTGGTGCCGGGTTACGAGGCGCGGGTGGTGGACGACAACGGTATCGAGGTGCCGCGCGGCACGGTCGGCAAGCTCGCCGTGCGCGGGCCGACCGGCTGCAAATACATGGACGACGCGCGCCAGGCCCATTACGTGCGTGACGGCTGGAACCTGCCCGGCGACGCCTTCATCCAGGACGCTGACGGTTATTTCTTCTACCAGGCCCGTACCGACGACATGATCATTACTTCGGGTTACAACGTCGGTGCCCCGGAAGTCGAAGACGCCCTGTTGCGCCATGCCGCGGTGGCCGAGTGTGCGGTGATCGGCAAGCCCGACCCGGAACGCGGCATGATCGTGAAAGCGTTTTGTGTGCTGAAGGACGGCACCCCGGCCGATGCAGGCCTGGTAAAGCAATTGCAGGACCATGTCAAAGCCTCGATAGCGCCCTACAAGTATCCGCGCGAGATCGAGTTCGTGGCCAGTCTGCCGCGTACCGAGACTGGCAAACTGCAACGTTTCAAACTGAAACAAGCATGAAATTCCTCCAACCACCCGGCTGGGCGCCCGCCAAGGGTTATGCGAACGGTGTTGCGGCGCGCGGCACGCAGATTTTTGTCGGCGGCCAGATCGGCTGGAATGCACAGCAGCAATTCGAGACCGACGATTTCATCGCCCAGACGGCGCAGACCCTGCGCAATATCGTCGCGGTGCTGGCCGAGGCCGGCGCCGGCCCGCAACACATGGTGCGCATGACCTGGTACATCCTGGACCGGGTGGAATACCACGCCCGGCTCAAGGAGCTGGGGCAGGTCTACCGCGAGGTGATGGGGCGCAACTTCCCGGCCATGACCTGCGTGCAGGTGGCGGCATTGATGGAAACACGCGCCAAGGTGGAGATCGAGGTGACGGCGGTGTTGCCGGAATGATGGTTTGTAGTTGGGTGGCGCGGTACTTGCAGGAAACTACCGAAGCAGACGGTGAGCCTGAGTGGCAACGGCACCAGCAGCTACTTTGCCGGAGCCACTTGGTATTTGAACGGCGAGGACAGCCTGAACCTCGGGTATGAGAAAGAAATCCGCGCCATGCTAGTGACGCATCGCTCTTGCGCTCCGCTGTTGATGTAAATACAATAACCTTGTGGTCATCACCTACGATCCGAGGAAGCGGGTACAAACCCTTGCCGACCGGCAGTTGGACTTTGAAGACGCCAAGATTGTGTTTGAGGGAGCGAATTTCGAGACCGAAGACATCCGCAGGAACTACGGCGAGACCCGGATGATCTGTTTTGGCATGCTTGATGATCGCATGGTGGTCGTAGGTTACACACCGCGTGGCGCGGATCGCCACGTGTTCAGCATGAGAAAAGCCAATGACCGCGAGCAAACGCGCATCGCCCCGCTCCTTGGGCTCTGACCTCGGCAAAGTCGCCACACATGTCATCCAGCCGGATGAGTACGACGAACTCCCCGAGCTTACTGACGACATGCTTGCGCGGGGCAAGGTAAACAAAGGTGGGCGGCCACGATCAGACAATCCGAAGAAGCTGATTTCTATCCGTCTGCCAGTGGACGTGATCGTCAAGTGGCGAGCAACAGGGCCGGGTTGGCAAACCCGCATGGCTGAGAAGCTCGCTCGGGTGGTACCGGGTGACGCCTGACGGATCAGGATGTTGTTCGCCTATGTTTTGGGCGACAGCATGGAACTCGCCGCGCCATTGATTTGAAGTCGCAAATTCAAAACGGCATCGGCGTCAGGCAACTCCAGCACTGTTCGAACCCGCCGTCCACCAGCTCGCCGCAGACACAGGTCCAGCGTCGCTGTGGCACATGCCGCAGATGGTGCAACATGACACGCGCCTGGTCTTCCTGCTCGGGGTGGGTCACCCAGACCTCGGGCAGGCATTGGTCAGGCGGCAGTTCGCCCGCCACACCACTGAGATACTGGCGCTGCACCGTGGTGGCGATGCCAGCCTGGCTCAGGGCTTCGGCCCACAGGGTGGCGATGGCCAGATTGGGCGCTTGGGTCAGACGCGGCATGGCTGCAGCATACGGCATCGGCACCAAACGCCTGGTCTGCAGCACAATGCAGGCCATGCCTGTTGTGCCATCGAGATCGAACCAGGTCCAGCCGCGCCGTGCCGGTCTGCTCACCGTGACACTGCTGCGCTGGATCGGCCTGTTGCTGCTTGTGCCGTTGTTGGGGGGGTGTGCCGAAACGCGCTACTACTGGCAGTCGGTGCACGGCCATGTGCAATTGCTGCAGGCGGCGCGGCCTATCGACGATTGGCTGGGCGACGCCCAGATGCCGACTGCTCTCAAGGATCGCTTGTTGCTGGCGCAGCGCATGCGCGAGTTTGCGGTACGGGAACTGGCCTTGCCCGACAACCCCAGTTACCGGCGTTACGTGCAGTTGCAGCGCCGTGCCGTGGTGTGGAACGTGGTGGCTGCGCCAGCGTATGCGCTGACACTCAAATCCTGGTGTTTCCCGGTGGCCGGTTGTGTCTCCTACCGTGGTTATTTCGACGAGGCACAGGCCCGCGCCTACGCTGCGCAGTTGCAGGCTGAGGGACTCGAGGTGTCGGTTTATGGGGTGCCTGCCTATTCCACCCTGGGGTGGCTGAACTGGGTCGGTGGTGACCCGCTGCTGAGCACCTTCATCCAATACCCGGAGGGCGAACTGGCCCGCATCCTGTTCCATGAGCTGGCGCACCAGGTGCTGTATGTCGCAGACGACACGGTATTTAACGAGTCGTTCGCGACTGCCGTTGAGCGCTTGGGCGGCGCGCGTTGGCTGGCTGCATCCGCCTCTGATTCGGCACGGCGCGAGTTTGCTGCGTTCGATCAGCGGCGACAGCAGTTTCGTGGCCTCAGACTGGGAACGCGCGAGCGGCTGCGGCAGATTTACGCCATGCCCGATGCGGCTTCGAATCCGGATGCAGCACGTGCCAAAGACGCCGCGATGGCGGATTTTCGCCAAGCTTATGCCGAGCTGCGCGCCACCTGGGGCGGTTTCGCGGGTTACGACTTGCAGGCGGCAAACGCCAACAATGCGAGTTTTGGAGCGCAGGGCGCCTACGAGGATCTGGTGCCCGCTTTTGAAGCGCTGTTCGAGCGTGAAGGGCGCAACTGGCCTTCGTTTTATGATGCGGTCAAGCGATTGGCCGAAAAACCGGCGGCGGAGCGCAGCAAGATTCTGAGAACCATGAAACCGGTGGCGGAGACCCAAGGTGGCTGATCTACATATCCTGCGCGAGCACAAGCTCGGCTTGGCGAAGGCGCGCGCCATCGCCTTCGACTGGGCCGAACAGGTGGAGCGCGACTTCGGCATGGCCTGCACCTATGAAGAAGGCAAGGGCGCGGACGTGGTGCGCTTCACCCGCACTGGCGTGGAAGGTGAGTTGCAGGTCACGAAGGACCGCTTCGAGCTCGATGCGCGGCTGGGCTTTTTGCTGGGCGCCTTCAAGGGACGTATCGAGGCCGAGATCGTGAAGCTGCTCGACACCATGCTGCCGCATCCGGCAAAGGGGTCCAAACCCGCTGCCAGCAAGGCGGCTGCGAAAAAATGAGCCAGCCCTCCGGGCCGCTGGCGGGCTTGCGGGTGATCGAGCTCGGCCAGCTCATTGCCGGCCCGTTTGCCGCCAAGACGCTGGCTGATTTTGGCGCCGACGTCATCAAGATCGAGACACCGGTGGACCCGAAGGATCCGGCGCGGGGTGCCGGCGACCCGCTGCGCAAGTGGCGGCTGCTCAAGGACGGCACCTCGGTCTGGTGGCAGGTGCAGTCCCGCAACAAGAAGTCGGTGGCACTCGATCTGCGCCAGCCTGAGGCGCAGGACATCGTGCGCCGGCTGGCGACCGATGCGGATGTGCTGATCGAGAATTTCCGCCCCGGGGCCATGGAGGGATGGGGCCTGGGTCCGGAGGTGTTGCAGGTGGCCAACCCAGGCCTCATCATGCTGCGAATCAGCGGTTATGGCCAGAGCGGACCATACCGCGACCGACCGGGCTTTGGCGTCGTGGCAGAGGCCATGGGCGGGTTGCGCCACCTGACCGGCGAGCCAGGCCGGGTGCCGGTACGGGTTGGTGTCAGCATCGGCGACACATTGGCTTCGCTGCATGGCGTGATCGGCGTCCTGATGGCCTTGCACTACCGCGGCAAGACCGTCAGCGCCGAGGCGCCGCGTGGCACCGGGCAGGTGGTGGACATCGCCTTGTACGAGGCCGTGTTCAACTGCATGGAAAGCCTGTTGCCGGAGTACAGCGTATTTGGCGCGGTGCGTGGCCCGTCAGGCAGTGCTTTGCCCGGCATTGCTCCGACCAACGCCTATTGCTGCGCCGACGGTGCCTACGCCATCATCGCCGGCAATGGCGACAGTATCTTCAAGCGCCTGATGGCAGCCATCGGGCGGGATGACCTGGGGAGCGACCCGGCCCTGGGTGACAACGCCGGGCGCGTGCTGCGGGTGCAGGAGATCGATGCGGCCATCGGGGATTGGGCCCAGACTCTTGCAGTGGCTGAGGTGTTGGCAGTGCTGGAGCGCGCCGGGGTACCGGCCGGGCGCATCTATACGGTCGCCGACATCGCTGCCGACCCACACTACGCCGCGCGCGACATGTTGGGCAGCGTGGTTCTCGAGGACGGCACCCGGGTGGCGGTGCCCGGCTTTGTTCCCAAACTCTCGCGCACACCTGGCGCGCACCGGCGCAATGCCCCGGCGCTGGGGCAGGAGACCGAGGCGGTGTTGCGCGAGGTCGGTGTGTCGGCGCAACAGATTGCCGCGCTGCGCGCGCGCGGTGTGATCAGCTGAGCGAGGCGATTAGGTCGATGTATTGCTGCATGGCATCGTCCTTCGATGTGCCCTTGAGGCTGTTCCAGGCATCCCACTTGGCACGGCCCACCATGTCGCCAAAACCGGGTTTCTTGTCGCTGTTGTCGCCCGTGCTGCCTTGTTTGTACAGGGCGTAGATTTTCAGCAGCGTGGCGTTGTCCGGGCGCTCGCTGAGGTTTTTCGAGTTGGCGGCAGCGGCTTCAAACTTCTTCGTCAAATCGGCCATGGGGTGCTCCATCGTTGGGGGGATTGCGGAAAACGGATGTTTGACCTTTTGGAGGGTCACCGCGACTATCTTAAGGCCTGTGGGCAGAGCACTCGTTGCATCGGGCACGGGCTGCGGATTCGCCGATGGCCGGAGCCCGGTTTTGACTTCACAATACATGGCAATGCAACACACCAGTCAAGCGGCTGGTGACCGCGCGCACCAGGAGACAAACCCATGGTCACCAGACTGACACCACAACAGGTGGCACGCCAGACCGCGCAGCGCGCGGGTCCGGCGCTGCGACGCGCCGGCCGCTCGGCGCGCACCGCGGCGCGTGTTGTTGGTGAAAACCTCAAGGACGGCGTCAGCGGCACGCTCGGCATCGGCGGTGAGCGCATGAGCAAGGTCGACACCGCGTGGCTGCGCATGGACTCGCCGTCCAACCTGATGATGATCCTGGGGGTGTGGGTGCTCAAGCCGGCCATCAGTTACCCGGATTTGTGCCAACGTGTCCGGGAGCGGCTACTGCAATATCCGCGTTTCACGCAGCGTGTTCAGCAGGACGCTGCAGGGGCGACCTGGGTCGAGGATGCTGACTTCGACATCGCACACCACGTGGTGGTGGAAAAACTCGTTGTGCGACGCAAGGGCCGGGCCCAGGACGCACTGCAAGACCGGTTGGCGCAGCTTGCCGTCACGCCGCTCGATCATGCGCGTCCCTTGTGGCAGTTCCACCTGGTAGAGGACTACCAGGGCGGTTCGGCCATGATGGTGCGTATCCACCATTGCATCGCCGACGGCATCGCCCTCATTGCTGTCACCCAGTCGCTGGTGGACGGTGGTTCGGCGCCACCCCGGCGCAGCGCCAAGGGTCCGCGTCGGGAGGGTCTGGATGGTGCTGAGGACTGGATCACCGAGACCGTCATCAAGCCCCTGACCGACGCCGCTGTCAAGGCGCTGGACAGTGCCGGCAGTGGCGCGTCGAACGTGCTGGAGCTGCTGATGCAGCCGCAAAAAGGCGTTGACAGAGGCCTGGCTGGCTCGCTGGACGTGGCGCGCATGGCCTACCAGGTGCTGCGTGACGCGGCCGCGCTGGCCCTGATGCCGGACGATTCTGCGACCCGCCTGAAGGGCACGCCAGGGCGCACCAAACGCGTCGCCTGGTGCGAGCCGATTCCGCTGGAGGAGGTGCGCGCCGTGAGCAAGGCGCTGAACTGCTCCATCAACGACGTGCTGCTCAGTTGTGTGGCCGGTGCCATCGCGCACTACCTGATGGGTCACGGCGACGCGGTGGCGGGCAAGGAAATTCGCGCCATGGTGCCGGTGAACCTGCGGCCGGTGGAGCAAGCCTACAAGCTGGGCAACCATTTTGGCCTGGCGCCGGTGGTGTTGCCGATCGGCCTGGACAACCCGGTCGAGCGGGTTTATGAAGTGCGCCGGCGCATGTCCCAGCTCAAAGGCAGCATGCAGCCGCTGATGGCTTTTGGCCTGCTGGCGGTGGCCGGTTTGTTGATCAAGCCGGCGCAAGACGCCATGCTCAACCTGTTCTCGAAGAAAACCACTGCCGTCATGACCAATGTGCCCGGCCCGCGCGAGAAGCTTAAGTTTCTCGGCGCCACACTCGAGCAGAGCCTGTTCTGGGTGCCCCAGAGCGGCACCGTGGGCCTGGGTGTGTCGATCCTGAGTTATGGCGGTGGTGTGCAGTTTGGCGTCATCACCGACGCCACCCTGTGCCCGGATCCGCAGAAAATCATCGACGGCTTCGAACCCGAATTTGCCAAGCTCGCGCTGGTCACCATGATGTTGCCCTGGGGCGAATGAGCGCCGCGCCGGGCCGCCCCAAGCAAGCTCGCACCGCAGCCCGGCAGGGCGAAGGTACTCTGATGAACCGCGCCGGACCGCTCAGGCCTGGGTCTTGTCCTTGACCTCTTTGCTGGCGCCGTTGGCCTTGACCGAAGCCATGCCGGCGTCGCGTGAGGCGGCACTGGCGTACATCTGGCTGGTCCCGATCACCTGGTGATTGGCCGCCTTGAGGTTGAAGAAAAACTTGCCGTTGCTCGACTCCTTCTGCTCGTAGCGTGCGTCGGTCGGGCTGTTGGTTTGCACCGAGGAGATGCCGTTCTCCGCCGCGCTGCGGGATTTGTACAACTCGCTGGTGAGAACGGTCTCGGCGTTGCCGGCTTTGAGGACAAAGCGGAACTGACCATCGGTGCTGTTGCTGAGTTCAAACCAACCTGCCATGGGAATACTCCTTGAAGAATGGGGTTATGGCGCGTTTTGGCCACCCCGCAATGTAGCCCAAATGGGCCAGGCGGATTGCAAAAAAAACGCTACTCCCGACGCTGATGCGGCTGCATGCTCGTGCGCCCATTGGCGACGGCGCTTCAATCGGCAAGTTCGGCGCGAGCCATTTCCACATCCAGTCGTTCGGCGGCATCCAGCGGCTTGAAGGCGGCCGCCTTCTGGTACCAGCGGGTGGCCTCTTTCATCATCTTGTCGCCCTCCAGCATGAGCAAGGCGTTGGCGTATTCGATCATGCCGATGGCTGACTCCAGGTTGATGCGCAGGGCGTCCTGGAACAGAGTCAGGCCGATGTCCTTGCGGGCGCCGTAGGTCATGCTGCCAATCAGCGAGCCCACCTTGTCGATCACTTCAGCATGAAATGCGCCCAGCGCCACATGGGCATCGGCATGGCGCGGTTGCAACGTGATGGTCTGCTCCAGCGCGGTCTTGACGCGTGTGCCCAGTCCCTGCGCCAGCGCCTTGGCCACGCTGATGCCCTGGCTGTAGCGGCCCAGGGCGTAGGCCTGCCAGTAATAGGCGTTCGGGTTCTGCGGCTCAAGCGCGGCCTGTGCCTGGGCGCGTTGGGCCACTTCCTGGTAGAGGTCAAGGCGGGTCTTCTCGCGTTTCTCCAGGTAGGTGGCGTAGATACACATGGCCTTGTTGGCCAGCGTGATACCGGCCGATCCGGCTTTCAGACCGGCGTCGGCCGCACGCTGGAACTCACCGTTGTGAAACAGCGCCCAGCCTTCAAGCAGGTTGCGCTCCGTGGGCAGCGGTTCGGCGTCGCCCTGGTGCAGCCGGCCCCAGTGTTTGCGGACCAGCGCAGCATCGTAGTTGTACGCGCCCGGATAAGGGAAAGCGGTCCATTTCGGCATTGCTGTCTCCTCGATATGCCCGGTCGGCGCCAGAACCGGTGTGGACTGGAGGCGACTTTGGAATACTTTACTTGACTGGTTCCCGGTAAGCACCCACCAGCGTCAATAAATGTTGACGCTGGCCCGGTTCCAGATACGGCACCAGCAGATTGAGCACATGATGCGCCCCGCGCAGCAGCGCGGCTTGTGCGCTTTCAGGCTCCAGCGCCCGGCGCGGATCCCGCACATATTCAAAACTCAGCCAATAGGTCAGCACCACCACCATGCTGGTGGCCGTGGGTTCGGCCTCACGGGCATCGATGCGTACGGCACCGGCCCGTCCCATGCTGTCGAGCATGGCGCGAATCGAACGCGTCTTGTTTTTCAGCATGGTTTGCACATGTGTTTCCAACCGACGGTTTTTCGACAACAGGTCGTTCAGGTCGCGGTACAAGAAGCGGTACTGCCATATCAGCTCGAACAGCGAGTGCATGAAGAACCAGGCGTCTTCGACGTCCCGCACGTTGTCGCTGGCGTTCAGCAACTCGCCCAAGGCGCGCTCGAAACGGTCGAACAGCGAATTGATCAACTCGTCCTTGGCCGGATAGTGGTAATACAGGTTGCCGGGGCTGATATTCATTTCGGCCGAGATCAGTGTCGTGGACACATTCGGCTCGCCAAAACGGTTGAACAACTCCAGCGTCACCTCGAGGATGCGTTCTGCAGTGCGGCGGGGTGCTTTCTTCGCCATGACGCTCAGACCGCGCGTGTTGGCTGCCGGGTCAGGTGGCCCAGGTCGTCCATCAGTTCCTGCAGCGAGCTGATGGCGCGCCCGAGCCGGCTGGGTGACGGCGCTGGCGCACAGAGTCGTGCCCGGGCGTCGTCCAGAGCGGCGTGGTTGAGGTACACGCCGTGGCGCCCCAGCTTGGCTGCGAGCGAGGTCTTGCGCGAGCGCAACATGCGTCGGGTCTGCTGGTAGGCATGTTCTGCGATATGGCGCCGCTGCGCATAACCGAAGGTATTTGCGAGGTAGAGCTCGGGGTCCCGGCGATCGGGTTCGATCAGGATGATATCGGTGTGCGGATAGGCCCGTTCGTAGTGTTTCATTCCCAGTTCCAGGCGCGAATGGATCATCGAGCGGAAAGTCTGGCTCAGCACCGCCGGCAGTCCGCCGTCGATAATTTTCGGAATCCGGCGCCGTTCCATCGGCACACCACGCTGCATGACCCTGGGCACCAGTGGCACGGTGGCGTCAAATGGCACCAGCGGATTCAGGCACAACATGAGGTCGACCCCCTGGTCCAGTGCCATAGACGCGTGAAGCGTTTTTTTCAGTGCACCATCCACATAAAACTGGTCATCGATCTCCACCGGCGGAAACAATCCGGGCAGCGCAGAACTGGCCTGCACCGCCTGGGAGATGGGCACGTGGTCCCACCCCCGGCTGCCAAAAGGCGCCGCTTCACCGGTATCGAGATTGGTTGCAACCAGTGTCAGCCGGGTACGCAACTGCCGGAAATCATTGGTGAAGCCGTTTTGTGCAAACAACCGGGTCAACTGGTCATGAACCTGGTGATTCGAGAAGACTCCGGTGGGCAAGCCGGCTCCCAAGCATTCAATCACCTGGATCAGCGGGCGTCTGCCAACCACCAGGCGCCAAATGGCACTGCCCAACAAGCCCGGCAGCATGATGGCACGGCGCAGATACTCGTCGTAGGCCGGCACCATCAACCACGACGGATTGAAAATTTCGTTCGCCGGTGAATTGCTTTCGATGAAGGCGGCACACAGGGCCCGCGGCGTCATGCCGTTGGCCAGGCCGGCGGCAATGAAGCCGCCTGCCGATACACCGACATAGTGGTCCAGCCGATGTAACTCCAGTCCGTCGAGGGAGTCGGCCAATGCGCACAGGGCACCGATTTCGTAAATGGCGCCGAGCGGTCCGCCACCGGCGAGTGCCAATGCGATACGCGGCGGTCTCGACAAAGTTCGTTTTCTGGGCATGATCACAAAGTGTAGGGCCCACAGCGTGGCGGCGCTATTGCGGTGCAGCAATACGCGCCAGCCCTGTGCGTGGCAACAGATCGAGGGCAAAAACCGCCGCAGCGCTTGATGCTGGTAGCGGCGTGTTGTTTGTCTTGGTTGGAACACTGGAAAAGTCGGCGCCACGGATGGCGCGGACCTGATCCGTGCCTCCTTGGCTCAAGCGCTTTTGCGCGCTGCAGGCCGCTTCGCCGCCGGTTTGGCCACTGCCTTGGCTGCTGGTTTGGCCGCTGACCTGGTCGACTTGGTGGCAGTTGCGCGTGATGTCGCCTTTTGCGCTGGTTTTGCCGCTGCCGCCGACAGTTTTTGCACGCTCAAATTCAGCTCGTCGATGCGTGCAATCAGGGCGCTCACGTCTTTGGCGGAGGGGACCCCGAGCTTGTTGAGGGCCTTGGCCACCCGTTCTTCGAAGATGTTCTCCAGCTTGTCCCATTGCCCGGAGGCCTTGCTGGAAATGTCTGTGGCCATATTGGTCATGCGGCTGGTGGCCTCGGTGATTTTCTCCTCGGCTGCCGCCTGGGTCTTGCGCTGCAGGTTGGTGCCTTCCTTGACCAGGGCCTCGAAGGCCCGTGTGCCTTCGGCCTGGGCTTTGGCGAAAGCGCCCAAGCCGGCCTGCCAAATCTGCGCGGCGGAATCCTTGACCGAGCCGTGGGCGCTACCAGCCTTGGACGAGTCAGATGGCGCGGCAGTGGCCGACGATTTTGAGAGTTTGGTAACCATGGGTGCTCCTCAATTGGGTTGTTGCGCAACCTTGGCGTGGCCGCCGGGTGCGTCGGTGTTACTTTATCGGCCACACCGGATTTGGTGTAGACGGTCGCCACTAAACGGGCCCGCATGAAAGTCGATGCGCGGGTAATTGCTGAATGGTGGGAGCCGGTTTATCGGCAAGAATGACGCCTGTCTGCCCGCGCGCAGCATTAACCAGACAATAGGAGAACTCCATGCATTATTTCGTGACCGGCGCCACCGGTTTCATTGGCAAGCGCCTGGTCAAAAAGCTGTTGGAGCGCAAGGGCTCGGTGGTGCACTTTCTTATCCGCAAGGAAAGCGACAACAAGGTGCCCGCGCTGCGGGAGTTCTGGGGCGTGGGTGCTGCCAGGGCGGTTCCTGTGCATGGCGACCTCACCAGCAAAAAGCTTGGCGTGTCATCGGAGGCGCAAAAGACGCTCAAGGGGCAGATCGACCACTTCTACCACCTGGCAGCGGTGTATGACCTGGGCGCCGACGAAGAAAGCCAGATTGCCGTCAACATCGAAGGCACGCGCAACACGGTGGAGCTGGCCAAAGCCATCGATGCCGGGCATTTCCATCATGTGAGCTCGATCGCCGCGGCCGGTCTGTACGAAGGCGTGTTTCGCGAAGACATGTTCGAGGAGGCAGAAAACACCGAACACCCCTATTTCATGACCAAGCACGAAAGTGAAAAAATCGTGCGCAAGGAGTGCAAGGTGCCGTGGTCGGTCTACCGGCCGGCCATGGTGGTGGGCGACAGCACCACCGGAGAGATGGACAAGATCGACGGGCCGTATTATTTTTTCAAGCTGATCCAGCGCATGCGCCAGTTGTTGCCGCCCTGGATGCCCTCGATTGGCCTGGAAGGTGGCCGCGTGAACATCGTGCCGGTGGATTTTGTCGTCAACGCGCTGGACGTGATCAGCCACAAGGCCGGTATCGCCAAGAAGTGTTACCACCTCGTCGACCCGGTTGGTTACCGCGTTGGTGATGTGCTCGACATCTTCAGCAAGGCAGCCCACGCGCCCAAGATGAACCTGTTTGTCAACGCTGCGCTGCTGGGCTTCATTCCGAAAAGCATCACCAAGGGCCTGATGGCCCTGGCCCCGGTGCGCCGCGTGCGCAACGCGGTGATGAAAGACTTGGGTGTGCCGCCAGACATGATGACTTTCGTCAACTACCCGACGCGTTTTGACTGCCGGGACTCGCTGGCCATGCTCAAGGGTTCTGGTGTGGAGTGCCCGAATCTCAAGGACTATGCATGGCGCCTGTGGGACTACTGGGAGCGCCATCTCGACCCGGATCTGCACATCGACCGCTCCCTGCGCGGCACGGTGGCCGGCAAAGTCGTGCTGGTCACGGGCGGATCGTCCGGCATCGGCCTGGCGGCGGCGCACAAGTTCGCCGAAGCCGGGGCCACCACCATCATTTGCGGGCGCGACGCCGACAAGCTGGAGGAGGCTTGCAAGGAAGCCAGGGCGCGGGGCCACAGCTTCGTCGCCTACCCGGTTGATATCGCCGACATGACCGATTGCGACCGCTTCACCAAGCTGCTGCAGGATAACCATGGCGGTGTGGACTACCTGATCAACAACGCCGGGCGCTCCATCCGGCGCGCGATCGAGTCCAGCTACGACCGTTTTCACGACTTCGAGCGCACCATGCAGCTCAACTACTTTGGTTGTCTGCGTGTGACCATGGGCGTCCTGCCCGGCATGGTGGCGAAGAAAAAGGGGCATGTCGTCAATATCAGCTCGATTGGCGTATTGACCAATGCGCCGCGTTTCTCGGCCTATGTCGCATCCAAGGCCGCACTCGACGCCTGGACACGGTGTGCCTCCAGCGAGTTTGCCGACGTGGGCATATCGTTCACCACCATCAACATGCCACTGGTGCGTACACCCATGATTGCGCCGACCGGCCTGTACAACAACGTGCCGACCCTGTCGCCCGAAGAAGCCGGCGACATGGTGGCGCAGGCCTGCATCTTCAAGCCGGTGCGCATCGCCACCCGCATGGGTATCACCGGGCAACTGCTGCACGCCTTGTTGCCACGCGTGGCGCAGATTGCCATGAATACCAGTTTCCGCATGTTCCCCGATTCCACTGCGGCCAAGGGCGCGAAGCCGGGCGAAAAGCCGGTCAAGCAGCAGTTGTCACCGGAGGCGGTGGCGATGCAGCAGATGATGCGGGGGATACATTTTTAGCAGGTTGGGTGTGGCGGAAACACATTGGTGCCAAGCTCAGATGGTTGCATTTGGCCCTTTCCTCACCTGATTGAACTCCGCGCGTGGTTTACACTGCGGCGATGGGAATGCATTGTAAGAAATGAATCAAGCAGAGATCGTAGAGACAGACGAAGTAACGCTGCTGGATTTACTGGTTGTCATTGCTGAAAACCTCAAGTTACTGGTCGTCGGCCCAGTGGTAATGGGTATTTTTGCGCTGGCAATCACCTATGCCTTGCCGCAGAGTTTTACTAGTGAGGCGATCTTGGCTTTGCCGAGGCCGGTGTCAACTTTAAGTCGGCAGTCGACATCCGATGCGAGGCTTGTCCCGGCGGCAGATATGGTTCAGGCGGCATCAATGATGGCCTCGCCCATTGTTTTGGATCCTGTCATCGAGGCATTAAAACTCTCCCAAGGGCGGTCAATTCAATCGGCAAGAGCCGAATTGGCAAGCAGGGTTAGGGCCACGGTAGGAAAGGAGGGGCTGTTGAGACTTGAGGTTACCGCAAGCACGCCAATGGAGGCGCAATCCATCTCTAACGCAGTGATTGACAGCTGGCTCATAGGGACCGTGCCCTCCGCGCAGGATCGTGCGGATTTGGAGGTTCGTCTCGCCAATGCGAGAGCCTCATTGGCCGCAGTACAACGGCTTCTGAGTGCTCTGTCTACGGAAGGAACTGCGAGCCTGGGAAAACCGCTGACGCGCGGCGAGGCGGGGACGTCGGTTGTGGCGGTGGGCGAGCTACAGGCGCGTTATCTTGACGAGAGCCTTGTCATCCCCCGATTGCTGCAAGGTCTTTCGCGGAATGTAGTGAGACAGTCGCCGACTTTGCCTACCGACGCGTCCGCTCCACGAAAAGGATTGATCGTCATGGTGGCCGTCATAGGCAGTGCCGGGATTTTGTTCTTATGGGCGGTTGTCGGCGCAGGTTGGCGCAGAGCGGCACGGAACCCGCAGGTCGCCGTAAAACAAGCGAAAGTACTTGTTTGCCTGGGGTTGCGTCGCCGACCTGAATGAAGTCCGTCCGACGGGGCAATGGAGGCAGGGCGCCATTGCCGCACATCGGCGCAATTTTGACTTTCATAAATTCAATCAAATCACTTTGACATTGGTAACAGGGAACGTCTTGTGTACAACTACCCCCCGATTGTTGATCGCAAAATTCGATTGGCACTAATCGGCTGCGGCCGGATTGCGGCCAATCATTTTGGCGCTATCGAGCGGCATGCTGACCGGGTTGAGTTGGTTGATGTGTGCGACGTGAATGCGCCCGCGCTAGCGCAGGCCATTACCCGTACCGGCGCCAAGGGTCACCGCAGTCTTGTCGAATTGTTGAAAACCACAACGGCGGATCTGGTAATTCTGACCACACCAAGCGGCTTGCACCCGGAACAGGCAATCCAGGTTGCGCAGTCGGGGCGTCACGTGATGACGGAAAAGCCCATGGCAACGCGATGGCACGACGGCGTGCGCATGGTCAAGGCCTGTGACGATGCCAATGTACGCCTATTTGTGGTCAAGCAAAACAGGCGCAATGCCACGCTGCTGCTGCTCAAACGTGCGGTCGAGCAACGCCGTTTTGGCAAAATCTACTCGGTAGCGGTCAACGTGTTTTGGACCCGACCACAAGAATATTACGATAGTGCCAAATGGCGCGGAACGTGGGAGTTTGATGGCGGCGCCTTCATGAACCAGGCCAGCCACTACATCGATTTGCTCGACTGGCTGATCGGGCCTGTCGAGAGCGTCATGGCTTACACCGCAACCCTGGCCCGCAACATCGAAGTCGAAGATAGCGGTGTTGCGGCGTTGCGCTGGCGTAGTGGCGCAATGGGTACAGTCAACGTGACCATGCTTACCTATCCGAAGAACATGGAAGGTAGCATCACAATCTTGGGCGAACATGGATCGGTGCGTATTGGAGGCGTAGCAGTCAACGAGATTCAGACTTGGGAGTTTCTGGACAAACGCCCGGAAGACGCCGAAGTCGCTGGTGCAAGTTATCAGACAACTTCAGTCTATGGTTTCGGCCACCCGCTCTACTACGACAACGTGATCAATACGTTGCGCGGCGATGCCGAGCCGGAAACCGATGGACGCGAGGGCCTGAAGACCCTGGAGTTGCTGATCGCCATGTACCTGTCATCGCGCGACGGCAAGCGGGTTGCATTGCCGATTGAGTACTAGGCCGCAGTAGGGGCGGAGAATAAATTCGAATGCAGACGACTATCCACCCCACTGCCATTGTCGATGCCGGAGCACAGATAGGCGACGGTTGCCGCATCTGGCATTGGG
>JANOTG010000091.1:0-1693 GCA_031416215.1 Betaproteobacteria bacterium | reverse complement strand
CTGAGCTGGCGCCGGTGTTTCAGGCCTTCGTGCGGTTTGCCGGCGCGACCCTGGTGTTGTGGTGCTGGTGCCGCTGGCGCGGCATACCACTGTTCGTGCGCGACGGCAGCCTGCGCATGGGCCTGATGGCAGGGGTCTTTTTCGCGATCGAGTTTGCACTGCTGTTTTGCGCCATGCAGTACTCCACGGCATCGCGCGTCACCGTGTTTGCCTATACCGCGCCGTTCTGGGTGGCGGTGTTGGTGCCGCTGGCGGTGCGCTCCGAGCGCCTGCGCCCGGTGCAATGGGCCGGGCTGCTGCTGGCTTTCCTGGCTGTGCTGTTGGCCTTTCGCGACGGATTGGGTCGCGACGCACCGGCTGCACAGTGGTTCGGTGACCTGCTGGGCCTGGCCGGTGGTGCCGCCTGGGGCCTGACCACCGTGGTGATACGCAGCTCGACCAGCCTGTCGCGCCTGTCGGCCGAAAAGCTGCTGTTCTACCAGGTCGGGGTGAGCAGCATCGTCTTGCCCTGCGTATCGCTCGTTTTGGGTGAGCCGTGGGTCTGGCATTGGAGTACGTTCGCCACCGTGTCGATGACCCTGCAGGTACTGGTTGGCGCCTTTGTCAGTTACCTGACCTGGATGTGGCTGCTCGGGCGCTACCCGGCGACGCGCATCTCGGTGTTCGTGTTTCTCACCCCGGTGTTTGCATTGATGATCGGGTCGACCTGGCTGGACGAGCCGGTGGGGCTGCAACTGGTGCTGGCAGTGCTGCTGGTGGCTGTGGGTATTGTGCTGGTGAACCGGCCGGCGCGGGTGTAGGGGCTAACGCTCCGCCCTTGCCGCAGGCCGGTACTGCATCGCCTCCGCCAGGTGTGTCACCTGCGTCGTATCGGCACCCGCCAGATCGGCAATGGTGCGCGCCACCTTGAGCACTCGGTGTGTGCCGCGGGCTGACCAGCCGAGCCGGGTGGCGGCGACGTTCAGGAACTTTGCTGCCGCATCGTCCAGGCGCAGGTGCCGGTCAATCTCCTGGCCTTGCAGACCGGCGTTGGTCTTGCCCTGGCGTTGCATGGCACGCTCGCGCGCTGTGCTGCTGCGCTGGCGTATCTCTGCCGTGGCTTCACCGGGGCCGACCTGCATCAGATCGGTGGCGGGCAAGGCCGGCACGTCCACATGCAGGTCGATGCGGTCCATCAACGGCCCGCTCAGGCGGCCCTGGTAACGCGCCACCTGATCCGGTGTGCAGCGGCAAGCCCTGTGGGTGGCGCCGCGGTAACCACAGGGACAGGGGTTCATCGCCGCAATGAGCTGGAAGCGGGCTGGGAACTCGCAACGACGTGCTGCGCGCGAGATGGTGATGGTGCCGTTCTCCAGGGGTTCGCGCAACGCCTCCAGCGCGGCGCGCGGGAATTCGGGCAACTCATCGAGGAACAACACACCATGGTGCGCCAGCGATATCTCGCCCGGGCGCGGTGGTGAGCCGCCACCCACCAACGCCACTGCACTGGCACTGTGGTGCGGGCTGCCGGTCGGGCGCACGCCCCAGTTTGCCAGTGCAAAACGTCCGCCGAGGCTGGCCAGCGCCGCGCTTTGCAAGGCCTCGTCGATGTCCATGGGCGGCAGCAGACCGGCGAAGCGGTGTGCCAGCATCGATTTGCCAGAGCCCGGCGGGCCACAAAGCAGAACGCTGTGGCCACCAGCGGCGGCAATCT
>JANOTG010000090.1:0-2924 GCA_031416215.1 Betaproteobacteria bacterium | reverse complement strand
CAGCGCCTTTGTGCCGCGCCTGATGTTGCCGCTGTCCCTGAGTTGGGATCACCGGGTGATCGATGGCGCCGCGGCGGCCCGTTTCAACGTCTATCTGGGTCAGATACTGGGCGATTTCCGCCGCGTGTTGTTGTAGGAAAGAAGGTAAACCCCATGGCTGCAATCGAGGTCAAGGTGCCCGACATTGGCGACTTCGCCGAGGTCACTGTGATCGAACTGATGGTCAAGGCAGGCGATACGGTCGCGGTGGACCAGTCACTCATCACGGTGGAAAGTGACAAGGCGTCGATGGAGATTCCCTGCTCCACTGCCGGGGTGGTGAAGGAATTGCGGGTCAAGCTGGGTGACAAGGTGGCCGAAGGCTCGGTCGTTCTGGTGCTGGAGACGGTGGCCGAGGCGCCGGTTGCTGTGTCACCTGTTGCCGAGGCGGCCAGCGCCGCGCCGATGGTGTCGCCGTCGCCCGCTGTTGCCACCGCGGCGGCTGGCAGTGCGCCGGCGGTTGCGTCAGCCGGTTACGACGGTGCAACGGACATGGAGTGTGACCTGCTCGTGCTGGGCGCCGGCCCGGGCGGATACTCGGCTGCATTTCGTGCCGCCGATCTGGGTCTCAAGGTCATCCTGGTGGAGCGGTATGCCCAGCTGGGCGGCGTCTGCCTGAATGTGGGCTGTATTCCATCCAAGGCCTTGTTGCATGTGGCCTCGGTGATCGACGAAGTCGGCCACATGGCCAAGCTGGGGGTGGATTTTGGGGCGCCCACCGTGAATGTGGACATGCTGCGCGGGCACAAGGAGAAAGTGGTGGGCAAACTCACCGGTGGCCTGGCAGCCATGGCGAAAATGCGCAAGGTGACCACCGTGCGTGGTTACGGCGCCTTCATTGGCGCACGCCATATTGAGGTCGAGGAGACCACGGGCACCGCGCAGGAAAAGACCGGTGGCAAGAAGGTGATCGGATTCAAGTACTGCATCGTCGCGGCCGGTTCGCAGGCCATGCGGCTACCGTTCATGCCGCAGGACCCGCGGGTGGTCGATAGCACGGGGGCCCTGGCTTTGAAAGAAGTACCCAAGCGCATGCTGATCCTCGGCGGCGGCATCATCGGGCTGGAGATGGGCACCGTCTACAGCACCCTGGGCGCGCGGCTGGACGTGGTCGAGATGCTGGATGGCCTGATGCAGGGCGCCGACCGCGACCTGGTCAAGATCTGGCAGAAGATGAACGCGCCGCGTTTCGACAACATCATGCTCAAGACCAAGACGGTCGGCGCACGTGCCTTGCCTGAAGGTATCGAGGTCAGTTTTGCACCAGCCGAGGAGGGCGCGGCAGGAAGCAACGCAAGCGTTGCGGCCCCCGCAACGAAGGTCTACGACCTGGTGTTGCAGGCCGTCGGCCGATCGCCCAACGGCAAGAAGATAGCTGCGGAGAAGGCGGGTGTCGCTGTGACCGACCGCGGGTTTATCAACGTCGATATCCAGATGCGCAGCAATGTGCCTCACATCTTTGCCATTGGCGACATCGTGGGCCAACCCATGCTGGCCCACAAGGCGGTGCATGAAGCGCATGTGGCGGCGGAAGTGATTGCCGGTGAAATACAAGGCAACAAGGAGCTGGCAGCTGCGGCGTTCAACGCCCGTGTCATCCCCAGCGTCGCCTACACCGACCCGGAAGTGGCCTGGGTCGGCCTGACCGAAGACCAGGCCAAGGCGCAGGGCATCAAGGTCAAGAAGGGCCTGTTCCCCTGGACTGCATCGGGTCGCGCTGTTGCCAATGGGCGCGACGAAGGCGTCACGAAGCTGCTTTTTGACGACTCCCCCGAAGTGGTATCGGACGGCCATGGCAATGGCCGGGGCCACGGCAAGATTTTGGGTGGCGGCATGGTCGGTACCCACGCGGGAGACATGATCGGCGAGATTGCGCTAGCCATCGAGATGGGTGCTGACGCAGTCGATATCGGCAAGACGATACATCCGCACCCGACATTGGGCGAGAGCATCGGCATGGCGGCGGAAGTGGCGCATGGGTCATGTACAGACTTGCCGCCAGCGAAGAAGTAAAGGGCTGGGTGTCAAAGGCGAACCAGACTGGGATCTGGTGGCCCAACCGGACCCCGACCATGAGGTCGATCAGCGCGTCAATTGGTGAGTGAGCGAAACGGCGAAGCATGCGCTGCCGAACATATGCCTGCGCACGGACGCCAGAAGAACGTGCGTTGCCGCACAGATGAAGGCTGGCTATAGGCCTACAAGCGCGTGAGGCATTTCTGCGAATGGATTCGCAGTATTGCCTGACCGCAGGAACCCGAACGCGATACCGGTCAATACCGGGGATTGCGTCGGCTACCTTCACCCTTACCTGAAAGACACACCATGCCATCCACGCAAAACCCACGCGATAAACAGGCCCCAAATAGTGGCAAAGTGGCCAATGACCACAACAAGGCCGGCCACCAGGCACTGACCCAAAAAAACCAGGCTGAACGTACCCCGGCCAGCCGGACCGACCGGGAAGCACATATCGGCAGCAACAACCAGACGCAGTCACGTCGGGGCAATACCGGACGCTGATATTGTTTGTTCTTTGCGGGGCGGCATCCCGCAGTGTTGCACTGCGACCAGGCGCAGCACACCGGGCCGTCTTGCCCATGGCATACAACACTGCGCCAGCCGGGCTTGCTGGTAGCAGGGTGCCATGAGGCCAGCGACCTATCCAGTGCTACTGTTCCTGGCCACCCCCGAGCGTTCCACGCACTACCTACGCATCGAAGTCGCCTGCGGTTTCGGCCTGGTTGCGCAACAATGGCTGTTTCTGCACCCGTGATGCCGTCGGTGCAACACCTGTCAACAGGAGATGTTATGGATGCCTCCCTGCCTGCGGGCAAGGAAATGCGGCCAAGACGGCGCGCACGATCTGGGCGGTAACAGTCAGG
>JANOTG010000089.1:0-8408 GCA_031416215.1 Betaproteobacteria bacterium | reverse complement strand
CATTTGGTGCCCAGGAAGGGACTCGAACCCCCACGAAGTTACTCGCTAGTACCTGAAACTAGTGCGTCTACCAATTCCGCCACCTGGGCATTTCAGGAAAGAGAGCAATTGTATCAAGAATATTAGTCAACCCAGCCCCTTGCTGGACGAAGTAGAAGGCAGCATTCAGGGCCACAGGGATGGTCATGGATTTGTATCCCGTGATGATGGCGAGTCGGACATTTATCTGCCGCCCAATGAAATGCGGGCTGTGCTGCACAAGGACCGGGTCAAGGTGCGGATCGTGCGCAGCGACCGCAAGGGCCGACCCGAAGGACGGGTAGTCGAGATTGTCGAGAGGCCCAAACACCCGATCATTGGCCGCCTGTTGCAAGAGGGTGGTGTCTGGTTGGTGGCGCCGGAAGACAAGCGTTATGGCCAGGACGTTTTGATACCCAAAGGCGCCACCGGCACCGCCAAGACCGGCCAGGTGGTGGTGGTCGAACTGGTCGAGCCACCGGCACTGTTCGGCCAGCCGGTCGGACGGGTGAAGGAGGTGTTGGGAGAAATTGACGACCCGGGCATGGAGATCGAGATCGCCGTGCGCAAGTACAGCGTGCCACACGAGTTCTCGGACGCCTGTATCGCACTGGCGCGTTCCCTGCCGGACAAGGTGCGTCTGCAGGACAAGAAGCAGCGCATCGATCTGACGGATGTGGCCTTGGTGACGATCGACGGCGAGGACGCGCGCGATTTCGACGATGCCGTGTATTGCGAGCCAGCGACGATGGGCCGTGGGAAATCCGCCGTCAAGGGCTGGCGGCTGCTGGTGGCGATTGCCGATGTCAGCCACTATGTGGACACCGGATCGGCCATCGATGTCGATGCCTATGATCGTGCGACCAGCGTGTATTTTCCGCGTCGCGTCATACCGATGCTGCCGGAGAAGCTCTCCAACGGCCTGTGTTCGCTGAACCCGGAAGTCGAGCGTCTTTGCATGGTGTGCGACATGTTTGTCACCAGTGGTGGTGAAGTCAGTGCCTACCAGTTTTTTCCGGCGGTGATGTGGAGCCACGCGCGGTTCACCTATACCGAGGTCGCCGCCATCCTGGCCAATACCAACGGTCCGGAGGCGACACGGCGCAAAGACCGGGTACACGATCTGCTCAATCTGCACGACGTCTACCGCGCCTTGCTGCAGGCGCGCACGCGCAGGGGCGCGGTTGACTTCGAGACCGTGGAGACGCAAATCGTCTGTGACGAGAGCGGTCGCATCGAGAAAATCGTGCCGCGCACCCGCAACGACGCGCACAAGGTGATCGAGGAGGCCATGCTGGCGGCCAACGTCTGCAGCGCGGACTTCATACTGCAAAGCAAACATCCGGGCCTGTATCGGGTCCATGAGGGGCCGACACCGGAAAAAAAGGAGATTCTGCGCAGTTACCTCAAAGCCACCGGCGTGGGCTTGAGCATCAGCGATGACCCGTCGCCGGCGGAGTTTCAGGCCATCGCCGCGGCCACCCGCGAACGGCCCGATGCGCAGCAAATCCACTCGATGTTGTTGCGGTCGATGCAGCAGGCGATCTACACCCCGGTCAACAGCGGGCACTTCGGGCTCGCGTTTGATGCCTACACCCATTTCACCAGCCCGATCCGGCGTTACCCTGATCTGCTGGTGCACCGGGTCATCAAGGCGATTCTGGCGCAGCAGCGTTACCAGTTGCCGATCTTGCCAACACCGGGCGAGGCCCACGCCAAGCTGAGTCGGCGACTTGAAAAAGGCCTTGCTGGGCGGGTCCGTGAGCCGGGTGAAAAGCCGCGTGTAGCCAGTGCCGAGCAAATGGCCTGGCAGGCCGCGGGCCTGCATTGCAGCGCCAACGAACGCCGCGCTGACGAAGCCAGCCGCGATGTCGAAGCCTGGCTGAAGTGCAAGTACATGCGCGAACATCTGGGCGAAGAGTATGGCGGTGTGGTTAGTTCTGCCACATCGTTCGGAATTTTTGTCACGCTGGACGCCATGTATGTGGAAGGCCTGGTGCACATCACCGAACTCGGCGCCGAATATTTTCGCTTTGACGAGCTGCGCCAGGAGTTGCGCGGCGAGCGCACGGGCATGCGTTATGCCATCGGAACGCGGGTGCGAGTGCAGGTGAGTCGCGTCGATCTGGACGGCCGTCGAATCGACTTTCGGCTGGTGCGGGAAGGAGAAGAGTTACCCGAGCGGCCGACCAAGGAAAAAGGAACGGGAAGGGATGGCGCGTTACGGCCGGCACGCGACGACTCGGCACTTGAGCCGCTGCTTCCGATCAAGGCGCGGCGCAAGGTCGACACGGGCGGACGCGGCCGCAAGTCGGTACCTGCGACGCGCAAGACGGCCGCCGGAAAACCGCCTGCCGGCAAACGCAGTCACAAGGCGCGGCGCTGAGGCGGCGCGTCATACCGGACTCGATCACATTTTAGGAGCAGTCATGGCAAACCACGGACGGGTCGCAATCATCACGGGAGCGGGAACGGGTGTCGGAAAGGCCGCCGCCCTGGCCATGCTGACGGATGGATACAGGGTGGTGCTGGCGGGCCGTCGGCGTGAGCCGCTGGATGCAGTGCAATCCGGCCACCCCCGCGTTGAGGATGTGCTGGTGGTACCCACCAACGTCGCCGACGCGGTGTCGGTTGAAGCCTTGTTTCAGGCCACGCTCTCGAGGTTCGGTCGTGTCGACGTCCTGTTCAACAACGCCGGGGTGGGTGCACCTGCGGTTCCACTGGAGGAGATGACACCAGAGCAGTGGCGCACAGTGGTCGATATCAATCTCAACGGCATGTTCTATTGCATGCAACAGGCGTTTCGCATCATGAAGGCACAGACGCCACGGGGCGGGCGCATCATCAACAACGGGTCGATATCGGCCCATGCGCCGCGTCCGCAGTCGATCGCCTACACCGCCACCAAACACGCCGTGTCGGGACTGACCAAGAGCGCGGCACTCGATGGCCGGAACCACGACATTGCGGTCGGTCAGATCGATATTGGCAACGCTGCGACCGAGATGGCGCAACGCATGGCCACGGGTGTGCCGCAGGCAAACGGCCAGGTTGCGGTTGAGCCGCTCATGGATGTTGACATCGTCGGGCAGTCGGTCCTGTACATGGCGAACTTGCCGTTGACTGCCAACGTGCTTTTTCACACCGTGATGGCAACCAAGATGCCGTTTGTCGGGCGCGGCTGAGCGGGTTTGTTGCGCCTCAAAGCCAGGAAGCCACGGCCAGCTTGGAGGCAGTCAACGTCTGGTTGGCCGGCCACAGGTCGGCGCAGCGGGCATGGCGGTACGCACTGTCCTGCGCTGCAGCGAGCGCATTCTGGCCGTTCGCCATGGCGGCACCAATCGCCCCGGCAAGTACGTCGCCCGTGCCGGCGGTGGCCAGGCGCGGGTTGCCCACCGGCACAATCCCGCAACGTCCCCCTGGCGCTGCGACCACGGTGCCCGAGCCCTTGAGCACGACCACGCAGGAATAATCATGTGCCAGTCGACTGGCTGCCTGGCACCGGTCGCCCTGTACTTCGACGGTGCCGCAGCCCAGCAAACGTGCGGCTTCCAGCGGGTGCGGCGTCAGCACAGTCTGCCAACCCCGACTGTGACGGGAGCGCAACTGGTGTTGCAACTTGCTGTCGTTGGCAATGCTGTTGAGACCATCGGCATCCAGCACCAGGCGCCGCGCGCAGGACAAAACACGCGGCAGGTGGTCTGCCACGGCCGTGCTGCCGCCGCAACCACACACCACGCTGGCCGTGGTCAGGTCGACCGTCGCTGCGTCGCGCTGCATCAACTCCGCATGCGACCGTCCCGGCGACCAGCCAGCGGCATCCAGCAGGGCCAGGTACACCCGGCCGGCGCCCTGATGCAAGGCGGCCACTCCTGCCAGCACGGCGGCCCCCGCCATTCCACTGGCGCCGCCGATGATCACGACATCGCCGCGGCTGCCCTTGTGCGCGGCATGGGTGAGGGGTACACCTGTCGGCGCTGCCAGCAGACTCGCATCGGCGGGAGGCATGGCGCGCAGTGCCGGCGCACTCCAGTCAACCCCGAGATCGTCCAACCAGACGTTCTGGCTGGCATCGCGACCGTTGGCCGTGAACAGACCTGGCTTGAGAGTCAGCAGGCATAAGGTCGCATCGGCCCGCACACACAGGAGCGCCGCGGTGCCGGTGTCGGCGTTCAGGCCGGTCGGGATGTCGACCGACAGCACGGGGCGCCCGGACTGGTTGATGCATTGGATCCAATGACCGAGCACCCCATCCGGCGTACGATTTGCGCCGATCCCCAGCAGGGCATCAATACACACATCAAACTGCAACGGTGGTTCGTCGGCGAAGATGACTCCTGCTGCCTGCGCACGCCGCCAGGAAGCGGCCACATCGGCGCCTGCGGTACGCAAGTCGCCCAACCAGGTGACAAAAACCGCCTTGCCTTGTTGTTGCAACCGCGCCGCGGCTTCGAGGCCGTCACCTCCGTTGTTGCCTGGACCGGCCGCCACCCAGATGGTGCCGGCATGCGGATGAAGCGCCAGGCACAGCCGGGCAGTCGCCAGGCCGGCACGCTGCATCAGGGCATGGGGCGCAGCCAAGGACAACGCGATGTGCTCCAGTGCCCGGGTGGCGGCCACACCAAACAATGGCCAGTCGGGTCCGGGTACTACACGCTGGGGCCTGGGCTCGCCTGCCATGGGTGGTTCAAAATTCGAAGCAGTCGCCTTCGCGCGCCAGACGCAACACGGGACCCTCGGGCAGTGGCCCCTGGGCTGCAACGACTGTCGCGAATACGGCTTCCAGCGCCTCGTCGCTGCGGGTTGGTTCGTGGTGTGTGAAAAACAGGTTCTTCACACCGGCCTGCCGCGCATAGGACAGGCTGGAGTCATAACTGCCGTGTCCCCATCCCCTCTTGGATGGGTATTCCGCCGCGGTATAGGAGCTGTCGGCCACCAGCACATCGACCCCACGCATCGCGTCCACAATGGCGAGTTGCCGGTCGTCCACAAACTGCTGGTACTCGGCATGGTCCGGTTCCGACGGTTGGTAGATGTTGTACGGTGGTTCGTGGTCACCGGTGAAGAACACCGATTTGCCGGCACACTCGATCCGGTAGCCGAAATTGATCACCGGATGGTTCAGCAAACAGGGCGTGACCCTGGCGCTGCCAATGTCCACCGTTTTGCCGGGCTCCAGGGTGACATACTCCATGCGCGCCTTGAGTTCAGCCTCGCGCACCGGGAAGTAGCTGTATTGCAGCTGCACCGACATCACCTGTTCGATGCCGTTACCCGATATCGGATCGAAAGCACCATGTAGCCGCAGCACGTTGCCCGGTATGAAGTTTGGCAGAAAGAAGGGAAGGCCCTGGATGTGGTCCCAGTGCGAATGGCTGATCAACACATTGGCCGTGATCGGCAATTCGGCCAACAGGTTTTGCGACAGCGGGAAGATGCCGGTGCCGGCGTCCAGAATGATGAGTTCGTTGGTGTCGGTGCGCACTTCGATGCAGGTGGTGTTGCCACCGTAACGCACCGTTTTTGGTCCCGGCGAGGCGATCGATCCGCGAACTCCCCAGAACCGGATTTTCATGGCACGCTCAGATACGGGCGAAGAGCTTGGCCTCTTCGTGCAACGCTGCCGGGTCGTCAAGCCCGGCGATCAGGCTGTCCAGGTCACCACCAAGGCGCGCCACCAACGGCGCGGGAAGATCGGACACGAACGGGTTTCCGGCAAACCCGAGCTTGAGTTTCTTGCTGATCTGGTTGGCGGCAAACACACAGGCGATCGTACCGCTGTCCTGCAGCAGCGGCCCGAACTGGTTGCGCACCGTGTCGACCAGGTCCGGCGCGAAGCGCCAGCGCTCCAGCAGCATGGCGCCCGTCACGGTATGGTCGGCGCCCACTGTTTGGCGCATGGCCAGATGCAGAGACGACTGGTCACGTGCGCACAGCTGCAAGGCATGCGCAAACTGGGTTGGCATGAAGCGGGCGAAAACCACTTTACCGAAGTCATGCAGCAAGCCAGCGACAAAACAATCCAACGCATCTGCGGCCTGGCTTTTCGTGGCCAGCTGTTTTGCGATCGCAGCGGTTGTCAGCGAGTGCACCAGGTAAGCATGCCAGTCGAAACCGTCGTTGCTGGAGGTCGGCAACATCCCGATGGCCGCCATACCAACAGCCAGATTCTTGGTCGCGTTGAAGCCCAGATACACCACCGCCTGGCCGATCGAACTCATTCGCTTGGGCAGTCGGTAATACGCCGAATTGACAACCTTGAGCATTTTGACGGTCAGCACCGGATCCTTGTCGATGACCAGGACCAGGTCGCGCGGGGTCGACCGTTCATCCTGCGCCAGCTCCAGGACTTTCTGTACGCTTTTGGGAAAAGCCGGCATGCGGTCCACCGCGCCAGCCAGTTCGCTCAACAGTTGCGGGTTCATCAATTCGGCTTGTGCATGGTGGGTGATGCGAGTCTGGCTGAATTGTGGACCAGAATTGCCTGGTTCATCAGGACTCTGGCGCCGCGACAGCAAATCCCGCGACATCGATCTCTGGTTTCCGTCCTTGCATTTGGTCCGCCAGTAGGCGGGCCGAGCCACAGGCCATGGCCCAACCACTCGATCCATGGCCCAGGTTCAGCCACAGGCCGCTGATCGGGGTGTCACCCACCATAGGCGGGCGGTTGGGCAACATGGGGCGGGCGCCTTTCCACTCCTGCACCCCCATGGTGGCGCTGGCCGCGCCCGGAAACCAATCGTGCAAAACTTTGTAGAGCGTCCGGATCGACGCCTGGTTGTGGCGTGCCGCCAGGCCGCCGAGTTCTGCGCCACCTGCCACCCGGACCCGTTGCCCGAGACGCGAAATAGCGACCTTGTAATGCTCGTCCATGACACCGCTGCGCGGCGCATTCAATGGCTCGCGGATCGCCGCGCTGATGGAGTAGCCGTGTACCGCGGCCATCGGCACCCGGATTCCCAGCGGCCGCAGCAGGCGTGTCGACTCCGTTCCTGCACAAACCACGACGGCGTCGAAGTGCCTTGCCTCGCCGTCGGGCGCGCAGACAACGGATACGCCTCGCTGCGAATCCAGGCCTTGCACGGTTGTGCCAAATCGATACAACACGCCGAGTCGCTGTGCTTCGTTTTTCAACATCAGTGCAAATTGACGGCAATTGCCTACCCCGTCGTCCGGACACAGGATGGCGCCTGCAAACGGGGTATCCGGGTTCAGTGCCGGCTCGGCTCGACGCGCCTGGATCGTGTCGAGCTGCTGAAAACTGACGCCCGCATTACGCAACACCTGCAGGCTTGGTTCGGCCATGGCGCGGTCCCTGTCACTGCGCAGCAGCACCAGGTAACCGTCACTGCGGTCGAACTCCAGTTTCAGGCGCGTGGTGATGTCGCGCAGCCGTTCGCGGCTGTAGAACGCAAGGCGTTGCAGGTGCGCCCGGTTTGCCTGATACACGTCCAGGCGACAGGCGCGATACCAGCGCCACATCCAGCCAAAATCGGACAAGGCGAGCGGTAAGGCGAGCCGGATGCCGGCATGGCGCCGAAACATCTGTGCCAGCATTTTGCCGGGCATGCCGGGCGCAGCCCACGGCGTCACATAACCTGGCGCGAGGATGCCGGCGTTGGCAAAACTGGTTTCTTCGGCCGCCGCGTTGCGGCGCTCGAATACCTCCACCTCGTGGCCGTCCAGAGCCAGTTCATACGAAGTCGTGATGCCGATGATGCCCGCGCCGATAACCGCAATTTTCATGGATGCCCTGGGGTCGCTACTCTGCGCGCGTTGCGTGCAGCAGTCAGTATTTGGGAAGCAGGAGTTCGATTTGTCGCGCCACGTTGAGCACCTGGTCGTCACGCATGGCGCAGTTCCAGACCATCAGGCCCACCGGCAGCTCACCGGCAACATGGCACGGCAGCGACACGGCGCAGCCGTCGAGCAGGTTGACCAGGCTGGTATTGCGCAGCAGCCGGGCATTGGTGGCAAAAAATGCATCATCGCGCTGCGCGCCGGGTGCTACAGCGGCAATCGCTGGTGCAACGATCTGCACCGTAGGCGACAGTACCGCATCGAAGGGCGCCAGCCGGTCTTGCATGCGCACAATCCACTGCTGGCGCAAGCGCACCAGATCGCAATAGTCTGCTGCGCTCAGGTTTTCACCGCGCCGGATGCGCGCCACCACGCGGGGATCGTATTCGGCCTCGTGTTGCGCCAGCAAATGGCGGTGCCAGGCCAGGCTCTCTGCGCCGGAGAAGCCTCCGTGGGCATGGAGCTCCGACAATTGCGCCAGCTCGGGCAGGTCGACTTCGACCACCTGCGCATGATGCGAGCGCAAGTGCGCCAAGCTGCGTTCGAATGCGCGGGCCACCGTGATGTCGAGATCGTCCTGCAACAGGTTG
>JANOTG010000088.1:0-1636 GCA_031416215.1 Betaproteobacteria bacterium | reverse complement strand
CCTACAACCGGTTCGCGCGCGACATCGACCGCATCGCGATCCGGCTGGAAACCTTCATCGAAGAGTTTTCCAACATCCTGCAGCGCAACGTCGGGGCGCAATCGGCGTCCGGTCACTAGCCCGGGCAGCACCACATGCCATCCCTCGTCAGCCGTGGCCGCGGACGACGCACCATCAACGAGATCAACATGGTGCCGTTCATCGACGTCATGCTGGTGCTGCTGATCATCTTCATGGTCACGGCTCCGCTCATCACGCCCAGTGTGATCGACCTGCCCAGCGTGGGCCGTGCGGCCAAGCAACCCGACCAGGTACTGCAGATTGTGGTGGGACGCGACGAGAGCCTGGAGCTCAAGGGCGTCGGCGCGGCAAGCCGGGTCACGCTGCAGGGCGTGGCATCGGCCGTCAAGACGGCCCAGGCCGGCGCAGCGAATCCGGCCGTGGTGATCAGTGCCGATCGCAACGTCAAATACGAAGTGGTCGTCAAGCTGATGGACACACTGCAGCGCGCAGGTGTGCAGCGGGTCGGCCTGTCGGTGCAATTGGCCGGCAAGGAGTGAGCGCCGTGGACGCGGCACAGCGTCTGGAGTTCGCGCCACCACCCGGCGCCGGCTTGCCACGTGCGTTGTTGTTGGCCGTGCTGGCGCATGTGGTGCTCGTTACCGCCCTGACCTGGGGCGTGCGTTGGAAACGCGATGTGGCACAGGTCACGGCCGAAGCCGAGTTGTGGTCGTCGGTGGCAATGGCCGCGGCACCACGGCTAGTGGAAACTCCACCAACACCGGCGGCCGAGCCCCCGGCGCCGCAGGCGGCAACACCGCCGCCGGACAACAAGATCGATATCGCACTGGAACGTGACCGGCAACGGCAGAAGATCGAACGCCAGCAGGCCGCGTTGAAACTGGAGCGACAACGCCGTGAGCAAGCGGCGCTGGACAAGAAGCGTGAGCAAGCACAGCAAGCGGCGCTGGACAAGAAGCGTGAGCAGGCACAGCAGGCGGTACTGGACAAGAAGAAGGCGGAGCAGTCAATCAAGGCGGCGGAGGCTGCGAAGTCCAAACAGGAAGCTGCCGCGCGTGAAGCGGAGCGCCAGGCGAACATCCGCAAGGCGCAGGCGGGTGCCACGGGCGCACCGTCTGCAACGGGCAATGCCCTGCAGTCGGCTGCGCCGTCAGCCGGTTACGCCGCGCGGGTGGTGGCCAGCATCAAACCGAACGTGGTTTTCACCGAAGAACCAGCCGGCAATCCCAGTGTCGACATCGAGCTGCGTGCCGCAGCCGACGGCACCATCGTCAGCAGCAAAGTGATCAAGAGCAGCGGCAACAGGGCCTGGGACGATGCAGTACAAAAAGGCATCGACAAGACCGCCGTGCTGCCAAGGGATGTGGACGGGCGCGTGCCATCGCCGATGGTGATCGCCTACCGCTTCCGGTAACGCGCTGCGGCGCCATGGCGCCGCAGCGTCATTCGTAGACGATGACGGCCTGTCCCTGCTCGGCCTGCGAACGCCATTGCGCCAGCGCCGCATCGGTGGGGAAAAAACGCATGTCGTCGGCCAGCTGCAGCTCCGCGCTGGCAGCGCCGGGCCGGGTCACCACCAGGCGCACACCCAGGCCGCGCAGCAACTCGCCCTGCT
>JANOTG010000087.1:0-5038 GCA_031416215.1 Betaproteobacteria bacterium | reverse complement strand
GGTGGCATTCGCGCCCAGGCTGGCGGCGATGGCCTCGATTTCCAGCCGGGTTTCTGGCAACGCCGGGATTGCGCTGTAGGTGATGGCTGACCGGGGCGCCTCGGTGATGTCGCGTGAGCTGGGCGCGCGGGTCAATGCCAGCGCACGGGTGGCGACCGCTGTCTGCTGTGGTCTTGCCTTGTCAAACAACGGGTCACCCCATGCGGCAAAAGATTCGTTGGCCGCCTTGGCCTTGGCCAGGGTGTTCAGGGACATCCAGGCGCTGGCGCTGGCCACGTGGCTGATGGCGGCTTGTTTGATCAGCCAGGGTGCCTGGGCCGTGTCGCCGCCAGACCAGGGCGCGGTCAACAACACGCCCATCGGCACCTGGCCCAACACGCCGCCTGGCGCGAACACGACACTTTTGGCGCCCTGCAGGTTTGCCGCGACCGGCTTGAACAACTTCTCATACAGCTCGTAGCTTGCCTCGGCGTCAAAGCGCGGGGCCTTGCCAGCCGCACCCGCAACGTCCAGCGTCTTGCGCAGCCGCTGCACCAGCGCGCGCAAACTCGGTTCGTCCAGCGCGGCACGGTGGAAGGCGCTGCCGCTCTTGCCAACGACCCACACATAGACGAATTGCTGTGTCGGCAACAGTGACACGAATACTTCGCCGTCGCCCAGGCGAGCAGCTACCTGCGCTGTGCTGGGCGTCTGCGGGTTGACAAGGCGGTCATAGTCCGGGAATTGCTTGGCAATCTCGCCTTTGAGCGCGCTGCGGATTTTTTCAAGCTCTGCGATGCGTTGCTTCATCTGCGCAACGATGGTGTCCACCCTGCGCTCCTGCTCTCGGCCGCCTTGTTCGGCAATGAACGCGTACAAACCGCGTAGCTCATTGGTGGCGTCTTGTTCACGGCGTACCACGTCGGCCAGTTCGGTCGTGCCCACGGCGCTGCGGGTGGCAGATTGCGCAAGGGAGCGCTGCACGGTGGACCCACGCAGATAGTCGGCGACCCGAAACGTGGTGGCAACGGTCTGCTGGTCAACCGACTGGCCCCCTGAGAGTTCCAGATACTTTTCCAGAATCAGCCGGCGGTACAGGCGGCGCAGCCCGGCGTCGGCATACTCTTCGCCCAAACTGGAGGGAGCCGTGATGGACGCCACTGCGCGAGCAAGTTCTGGCAATGCCCTGGCTTGCGCGGTCGCGACCAGGCTCTCGGCAAGCGCCATCCCGTAGATGCCCCGCGTGAAGCCGGTAGCAATATGGTCGGCGCCAAACCTCTCTTCCGCGTCGCGCAACGCGGTTTGCAAAGGATTCAAAACCGCATGCGGTCGCGCGGTCATGATCGCAGCGACCGCTCGCGCGAGCAGATTGCGTGCCTGGCGCTGCGCCATTGCATTGCCTGCCACGTCGTCGTCCAGCGATTCAACGGCTGCTTGTGCGTCGGCCCATCGCTCCTGCCCGACCAGTGCCAGCAGCAGAGCGTTTTTTATTCCGACAGTCACTTGGTCGGTCAATAGTGGTTGGCTGGCAGCGAACACGCGAATACCTTCGCGAGCCACGCGCTCCGCGCCCGTGTAGTCATGCTGCGCCGTGAGTGCTCCAGCATTGACTCGGTAGAAACCGCCAAGGCTTACCCTTCCCAACTTGTGTGTTTTTGCCAGCAACATCGCGCGACGCGCAGTCACCGCAGCATCGAATGGCCGCGCAGCGGCGAGTTGTGCCGTTGCCAAGCTCAGAACTCCACCCAAGTATGTGCCGGCGGCGTAAGCTTGGTCAGGGCCTGACACCGAACCCTTCGTGGAAAGGTCGACCAATTGGCGACCGTGGTCTTCGGCCAGAAGGCACTGCTCAAGTGCCCTATTGATCTGATGCAGACTCTGCGATAGCTTGCATTGGACTTGGAAGAAACGTTGCAATGCCCATACAGTCCAGTACGCCTCGTTGGCGTCTTGTCGCTCGCCTCCGAATTTGTTGGCGATTGTCCGTTCGGCAGCGTCAAGCAGAGTCTTTGCGCGAGAAAAATTGCCGTCGTCCATATATTGACCAGCGAGATAGCTGCCGACGCGCACTTTGTCGCGCTGCCACATCGGTGCCTTCAGCACCGATTCGCCGAGTTCCAGGCCTTCCGCGCGCTTATCTCCAGCGCTAAGAACCAGCCAAAGTTGCCAGCGCGCTCCCAAGCTGTCCGGCACAGCCTTGATCCAGCTTCGCAGGATACGTTCGCGAGCGCTCAAGTCCCCCAAGCGCCAGGCCGCTTGGCTTTGGGTATCGAAAAACGAAGTCAGCTGGGTGCGGCTGAGCCCGGCTTTTGGCTCCTGGGCAATGATTTGCTCAAGTTCCGCCCGGTTTTCTACCTGACCTTGCACCTGTAGCTCGTCCAGCTCCTGCGCCTGGCATGCGCCGCCCAGCAACAGAAGTGTTACTGACAACAGGCGCAACAGGGCGAGAAGTCTCAAGTGTGCCATCGCTATTCAGTTACTCCACCTCCACCCGCAACTCCCGCTCCGCGACCCGCTTGAGCTCATCCTGAATCTGCAGGATGAGCCGGTGTTTGCCCACCGGTATCTGCGCGTTGTCCATGGCAAAACCTTCCTTGGCGACCTTCACGAATTTGGTGATGCGGCTGGTGATGTCGAGCTTGAAGGCGCCGTACAGCACCTTGAAGCTGCTCGGGTCGATGGCAGCGTCGGGCTGCGCCTTGAACTGCACCGAGATGGCAAACGGCGCCTTCACCTTGAGATCTGCCGCCGGTTCCGGTTTCAGGATGTCGATTTGCGGCATCGCACCGCGCGGGCGCAGGGCTGCGGGTTCATCAAACCCTTCCTCGCCCCGGTATTCGACGGCTTCGGAGCGGTTCACCAGCCAGCCGTCGGGCAACTTGGCCAGTGCGCCTCGTGGGCCGCCGCCACTCACCAGCACGCCCTGGTTGTTGTTGTTCGTCGGTGCCGGTGGGTTGCTTGTTTGCGCCTGCGCCGAAGTGGCGCCAAGAGCCAGCAGCGCACCGGCGCACAGCATGTTGACGGTTTTCATTGCACTTCCTCCACTTTGAACAGGGCCGCGCCGTAGGCGTCGGAACAGGACAGATCGGCCGCGCGCGCGTTTGCAGTGTTGCAGGAACCGCCCGTGGCACCGGTTGGCGCACTGGTCATCAGGGCGCCGAGGCGGGTGCGGCCCTGCGCGTCGTTGAGCGAGGTGACAAAAGGCCCGGCCTGGTTGCCTTGCAGCTTGCCCAGATCGCGCGGGCCATCGGTCACCATCACCAGCAGGTGGTTGGTGCCCGCCGGGCCGCCGGCCTTGACGCGCCAGTTCGGTCGCGGCAGCAGCAACGCCTGGCCGGGTTCGATGCGATTTTTTGGGTCCAGCTCGTTCGGGAACAGCACATACAGTGCCTTGTTGTCCGAGCCGGCCAGGGCCACGTAGACATACCCTGGGCGGTCGGACTGCACGATAAAGTCGAGCGCGTCCTGTCCGATCTTCAGTTTGTCCTTGGTGAGCGTCACGCGCACCTGTCGCTTGGCGTCACGTTGCTCGAACATCTGGCGCAAGGCCTGCTCACCGGTCAGTGGCGCCGGCGCTGCGGTCGCCGCCGCGGCAGCGGCAGTGGCCGCCGCCACGGCCACAAATGGCGTGGCGCTGGGCTGGCTGAACCACGCAGGCACAAAGCCGGCATTGCCGTTGAGCACAAGATTGTGCGGTTTGAAGTTGGCATCGTTGGCCATGCGCTTGTTGATCTTGTCCTGCGCGCACTGGCGGATTTCTTCCATGCTGATGGCGCCCGAATTGTCCAGATCCTTGGCTTCGCGCAGCATGCAGTCGCGCATGAACTGGGTCGCCAGGCCGCCCTTTAGCTCGTCGTCAAAACTGATCTCGTTGTCGCGCGCCGCACTGACATGGATGATGTCCTGCGGCAAAGCGCCCTTGCCGGTGGCTTCCACCAGCAGGTTGCGCGTCTTGATGTTCACCGGCCGGCCGCACTCCTCGGTGATGCTGGAGAACTTGGGCCGCAGCAGGCCCTCGTCATTGTTGTTGCGCAGGCCGCGTGTGCGTGCCGCCGCGGCAGTCTGCGCCAGGCCGCCCGAGTGGCAGGCGTCGTACATCACAAACAGCTTGTCGGTCTTGTTGGTGATGGTCTTGAGCAGGTCGGCCATCTCGCGGTTGGTGATGGTGCCGCTCGTGCCCCCGTCATGCGCCAGCAGCGCCTCGACGCAGCCGCCGGCCGCAGGGTCGTTGTAGCGCGTGCCGTGCCCTGAGTAGTGGATAAAGACCCGGTCACCGTCCTGCACCCTGTCGGTCAGGTCACGCAACGCTTGGCGGATGCTGTTTCCGGTGGCTTGGTCGTCGTGCAGGTATCGGATGTTGCTGTCGGGTACTTGCATCGCGTGTGCCATCTGGGTGGCGGATTGGCGGTCGATACGGACGCCCGGCAATGGCGGGATCGATGGATCGGCATAACGTCCGACGCCGATGATCAGCGCGTGGCGATTGGTGCGGGCAGGCAGGCTGCGGACGCCGAGCGCCGGCGTCAGGTTGTTGCCTGTCGAGGTTGCCGTCGAGCCGTCGGGCGGCAGATTGAGGGTGGTGGTGCGCACCCAGCCGGCGACGGCCGTGGCAGGGCTGGCGCCAGCAGACGCCGGTGTTTGCACCAGCGCCCAGCCACCTTCCATGCTGAGCATGTGCAGTTGCACCCCGATTGCAAGCTGGCGCAGCACGGGGGCATTTGGCAGCTTATCTGAGCGCAGTTCGGTAGCGCGGACCGTCCTGAGCTCAGGTCCCGGTCCGGCAGCGCCACCCGACTGGGCCGCAGCAAGGCGCATGCCGCCCCATGCCAACAGGGCGCACAACAGCATGGTTTTGAGGTTCATCGCGTTTGGGGCTTCGGTTTGGTCCTTGGGCTGACAGACAGTGTTGCAACCAAAATCAGTCGAGGTTGACGATGCGCACGCGCCGGTTTTCTGCGGCAAACGGCTCGCTGCTGTTGGCCAGTTCGCTGGCGCCCTTGCCAGACGCCACAAGCCGCTCGTCAGCCACACCTTTGGCCTTGAGGAAGTCGCGCACTGC
>JANOTG010000086.1:0-4593 GCA_031416215.1 Betaproteobacteria bacterium | reverse complement strand
GTCCAGGCCATGCAGGCCTACCACGATATCGGCTTCGATGGCCCGATGCGGCCCGACCACGCCCCAACGATGGAAGGCGAAAGCAACGACAACCCGGGCTATATGGTGCGCGGGCAGATTTTTGCCGTGGGTTACATGCAGGGCTTGCTGGCGAGTGTCAAGGCGCGCGCCAGCGCAACTTGATCAGGGCCACACGGTCTCCGGCTCGAACGGATACAGGGGCACACGGCGATTTTGATAGGTGAAGGTCGACAGATCGGCCGTGGTCACACCGGGGGTCGCCACCCAGATCAGTTCCTTTGCAATCGGCTCCATCGCCGGCCTTGGCGAATGCACCCCTTTGGCCACCACTGTTTTCATGTCCAGCGGCTCGATGCCCAGGGCCCGGAACTGCTGCAGGCTGGAGGAGCCGGCGCGACGCGATGTCAGCACCAGCCTGAAACCATCGTCGGTGCGCAGCGCACAACTCGGCCCGTCGTTGAAAAACCGGAAGCCGCCATGGGTGGGACCGGTCTCTTCATACTTGCCGTCCGACAGCGCCGTGACGGTGGCCTGAACCGCAAACGGGGCGCCATGCCGGGCGTCGGTCTTGCCGCCGATTGTGGTTTCGAGTTTTCCGCCAACTCCCACCGCTTGCGCCATTTCGACCGCCTGCGGGTCATACACCGCTTGCAGCAAATCGCGCACCCCGAGCCGACGTGCCGCGTGCAGGATATGCGTCGAGTCGCCCGGGCTGCCGCCGCCCACGTTGTCGCCGACATCGAACAGCACCACCGGTCCGCGCGGCGCGGCCTGGGCGCGACGCAGGGCCACGTCGACCGGTGTGCCGCCCTGGTTGAGCGCGGCGCGCATGCCCCACGCTGCTACTGCCAACTGGTGCGCCACATCGTTCGCGAGGGCCTGGTTGTTGTCCGTCACGGCGATAAACGACATACCCATCTCGGCGACGTCGGCATAGGGGTAACCCTCCACCACGCTGACCGACAACACGCCAGGGCGGAGGCGCTGCAGCTCGGCCAGACGCAGCAGGTCCGCCATCGGGCTGTCACTGGTTCCCTGGCACAGGATGTTGACCAACAGCGGCGGCATTTCCAGCGCCGTGGTCGGCCGGATCTTTGCACGCACCGTCTGCAGCGTGAGCCGCGCACACAGCAGTGCCTGGGCAAAGGTGTCGATGTGCGGATTGGTCTGATAGACGGTGGTGATGTCGGCGCTCTGCACCATCTGCTGCGAGATGTTGCCGTGCATGTCCAGCGCCTGGCCGATCGGCACATGGGGGCCTACGGTTTCGCGCACGCGGTGCACCAATTCCCCGTCGGCGTCTGGCCAGGTCTCGGAGACCGCTGCGCCGTGCTGCGGCAGCAGCACCGCATCCCATGGGCCGTTGTCGCGGATCGCGTCGACGACCCGCCCGATCAGGACGTCGATCGCCTCCGCGGTGATGGCGCCCATCGGGACCAGGCGGGCAAAAAACAGGGGCACCAGTTCCACCTCCGGGTCTTCCGCCGCCGCCGCCATGAAGCCGGCCAGGGTGGACTGCGATGTGGCGTACTCGGCCCGGATCGTCTGCGCATCCTCCAGAAAGCGCGATTGCCGCCAAAGCTCCAGGCTGGCGGGCGTGGATGAGAAGGTGTTGGACTCGTGCAGGAAACCGGCAGTGGCAACGCGGATCATGGTGGTTCTCCGGGACTGAAGTCGGTTGGTGCTGGATTGTCGGCTCCGGCGGCATTCTTGTGGCGTCACAAGATGGGCGGTCGCTCGCAGTGCATGTTTCATTGCGCGAAACGCCAGCGTCCTGCGTGCACCACGCATGCGATCATGGTTCAACGCTGTTCGAACCTGTGCCATGCCTACCGCCCTCTTGCACGATGTTGTCGCCACCAAGAAGGTTCTGCGCGGAATTGTGGGCCAGCCGAGCGAATTGGTGGTGCGCAAGCAGCCCGACCAGCATCCGCGCCGATGCTGGAACTCGCAGTACACGCGCCCGATTGTTTTGACCCACCCAAGGAAGGACACCTTATGACACGACAGAACACGTTGGATGACGCGCTGGCTGGTTCGGCGCCAAGGCCCGCGGATGGTCTGGCACGCCGCAGCCTGCTGCGATTGGCCATCAGTGGTGGCGCGCTGCTGGCGCTGGGGCCGCAGGCACTGGCCCAGGGCGGCGCCCCCAAGCGCGGCGGCACCCTGACCATCGGCGCCGACGCCGACCCGATCGGGCTCGATCCGGTGACATTGACGGCGTTTTCGTCCTACGACTTCACCGCCTTGATGTACTCCGGTTTGTTGCGTTGGAATGCCGACATGAAGGTGGAGCCCGACCTGGCCACAGGGTACCTGACACCGAACGAGACAACCTACATTTTCCGCCTGCGCCAGGGCGTCAAGTTTCACAACGGGCAGGCTTTTACCGCCGAGGACGTGAAGCACACCTTCGACCGTATCGCCGACCCGGCGAGCGCCAGCCCGAGCGCCACGCTGTTTTCGGGCATCAAGGCGGTGACCGTGCTCGACCCGTTCACGGTCAAGTTTGAACTCAAGGCACCCAGCGCCACCTTCCTCAGTTACATGGCGACCAACCCCAACGGCGTCATCGTGCCGCGCGGTGTGACCGACCTGAAGACCAAACCCGTGGGGACCGGCGCCTTCATCTTCGAGTCTTACGAGCCGAACCAGCAGTTCGTATTGAAAGCCAATCCGAACTATTACGAGGACAAACAACCCTACCTCGATACGGTGGTGTTCAAGTTCTTCAAGGACCAGGCCTCGATTTCCTCTGCCTTGCGCTCCAAGGCGATCGACATGACCTGGTTCAAGGACCCCAAGGTGTCGGCGCAGATTGTCAAGAGCACGCCCGATCTGGTGTCGGCGCCCGGCAAGACGTCGCGCACCTTCCCGGTCTGGATGAACATGAAGTCCAAACCGTTCAGTGACGTGCGGGTGCGGCGCGCACTGAGCCTGGCAAGTGATCGCAAGGCTTGCCTGCAAACCGTGCTGGGAGGCGCCGGCAAGGTGGGTGCCATGGTGCCTGAGAGTCAGGTCGGCGGTTACGATGGTGTCGGCCCGATGCCGTATTACAAGACGGATGTGGCAGGCGCAAAAAAGCTGTTGGCCGAAGCCGGTTATGCAGGCGGTATCGATCTGGGCGACTACATCGTGGTGGCGGCCAACGCGCTCGATGTGCAGTGTGCCCAGGTGCTGCAGCAGCAATGGGCGGCGGCAGGTATCAAGGTCAACATCAAGCCCATGGAGACGGCTCCGCTGATCGGCCTGTGGCTCAAGGGCGACTACGGGCTGATGTCGATCGCCCTGAGCTGGAGCCCGGATCCGGACGCCATCGTGTCGCGGCTGTTGTCCAGCGGGGCGCAGGGCAAGGGCATGGGCATGGCCGACACGCAGCTCGACCGGATGATCGAGGATGCCCGCTCCATACTGGACAACACCAAACGCGCCACCGCCTACCAGCAGATCCAGAAACACATCGCCGAGCAGGCGTATATCCTGCAGATCTACCAATACCCGCTGCGCTGGGAAGCCTGGCGCAAACACGTCAAGGGATATGTGCCGCTGGCGGCCAATATCCGCACCTTTGTGCGCACGACGTGGGTAGAAAAATAGGCGGTCCAGGGCAGCCCGCGAGGCGGCCGGAGTAACGCCTTGGTGACCCGCATGGTGCTCGTCAGGCTGGGTTGGATGCTGCCCATCCTGCTCGGTGTGTCGGTGGTGGCTTTCGTGCTGATGCGCGCGCTGCCAGGCGACTTCGCGCAGGCATCGGTCGGCACCACCGAGCTGGCACCCGACGCACTCGACACGATTCGGCGCGGGCTCGGACTGGACCGGCCGGTCTGGGTGCAATACCTGGAGTGGTTGTGGCGGCTGCTGCGCGGCGACTTCGGCAACTCCTTCGTGACGCACAAGCCGGTGCTCGGTGAATTGTGGCCGCGGCTGCTGGTGACTACCGAACTGACCGCCATTGCCGCCGCCATGGCGATGTTGTTGGGTGTCACCAGCGGCCTGGCATCGGCGCGCTTGCGCGGGCGCACGGACTGGTTGGTGCGTTCCCTGAACGGCATGATGCTGGCCGTGCCGAATTTCGTGGTGGCAACCCTGATCGTGTTGGTCGCCGGCCTGTACTTTCCGGAACTCGGCATATTCAATTACGTGCCGTTTGTCACCGACCCGATGGGCAATATCGGCAGCCTGCTGTTGCCGGCCTTCTCGCTGGCGCTGGCAGTCTCGGTGACGATCTCCGAGAACACCCGTGCCGCCGTGCTGGAGGTGTCGAGCCAGGACTTCGTCATGGTGGCCCGCGCCAAGGGGCTGCGCGAGCGCACCATATTGGGCAACTATCTGGTGCGCAATGCTTTGACCCCGGTGATTACCGTCACCGGGTTGCAACTCGCGACGCTCCTGGGTGGCAGCATCCTGATCGAGACCATCTTCACCATTCCAGGCATGGGTCAATACCTGTTCGATTCGGTGACCAGCCGCAATTACCCGGCGGTGCAGGCGATCGTGCTGGTGGCGGCAGCGATCGTGTTGCTGGTCAACGTGCTGGTCGACGTGGCGTATGCGCGGGTCGATGCGCGCGTG
>JANOTG010000085.1:0-8458 GCA_031416215.1 Betaproteobacteria bacterium | reverse complement strand
CCCGGCGTTACACGGGAGCAACTCAGCATCGGCATCGAAGGCACGGTCGTGCGCATCCAGACCAAGGAAGGTGCGCCGCGCGACTATCAGGTGGCCTACGAGCTTCCGACCGAGATCGATGTCGCCACCAGCGAAGCGCGGTTGGAGAATGGCGTACTCACCGTCAAGCTGGGGCGGCTGCAACCAGTCAGCAAGGTCACCGAACTCGCGGTGCACTAAACGACGATCTGCGACAGCGGCCAGCGCGGCTTGACATCAAACGCGTAGCCGCGGCTGGCCACGGCGGCGCCAGATTGCAGCCGCATGGCGGCGGCCAATGCGATCATCGCGCCGTTGTCCGTACACAAATGCAGCTCCGGGTAATGCACCCGGATGCTGCGTTGTGCACAGGCGGCATCGAGTTGGCTACGCAACAACTGATTGGCGCCGACACCACCCGCCACCACCAGACACTTCAAACCGGTGCGCAAAAGCGCGGCCAGCGACTTCTTCACCAGGACTTCGACGATCGCCGCCTGCGTGGCTGCGGCCAGATCGGCGCGCTGTTGCAGAGGAAGCACGGAGTAGTCCTCCATGCGTTGCCCGGGCGCGCCAGGCTCCAGCGCCGCCAGCAGTTTCTTGGCTTGCACCATCACCGCGGTTTTCAGGCCGGCAAAGGAGAAGTCGAGATTTCCGCTGTGCAACAGGGGGCGCGGCAGCTTGAATGCCAACGGGTCGCCCTGCCGGGCAAGCAGCGACAGCGCCGGTCCGCCGGGATAACCCAGCCCCATCAGCTTGGCTGACTTGTCAAAGGCCTCGCCGGCAGCGTCGTCTATGGTTTCACCCAACAGCTGGTAGCTGCCCACCGCAGCCACCCGCATCAACTGCGTGTGGCCGCCCGATACCAGCAGGGCAACAAAGGGGAAGACCGGTGGATCGGCGCTGAGAAACGGTGACAAAAGATGCCCCTCGAGGTGGTGCACACCCATGACCGGTTTTCCCATCGCGGCCGCCATGGCGCAAGCGACACCCGCGCCCACGAGCAAGGCACCTGCCAGACCGGGGCCCCGCGTATAGGCCACCACATCCACCGCGTCCAATGCACAACCAGCTTGCGCCAACACCTGCCGGGTCAGCGGGAGCACACGCCGGATGTGGTCGCGACTCGCCAGCTCCGGCACCACGCCACCAAACGCCTGGTGCATATCCACTTGGCTGTACAGGGCATGGGCCAGCAACTGCGGCACGGCCTGGCCGTGAGCACGCACCAGCGCAACACCCGTCTCGTCGCAGGAAGACTCAACCCCCAGTACCAGCAAATCCTCAGCCATGGGGTCGAGTGTAGGGTGGCCTTCGGCGTACAGGCAAAGCCGGGGCTGGCGCGAATCTTGCGTTTTGTGTTTTATGCAAGCCGCCCTTCGCATCGTAGTGATCTCCCCCGACCTGGACGTCGCCGATGCGGGGGATGAAGACGCGTTGTCACAAGCAGAGCGCTCGCGCAGCCTGCGCATCGGCTTGCTGGAAAGCGGCTTCAATCTGGTGGCCAGTCTGCCCGTCGACGGATTCCTGACCGAGCGCCTGACCCAGTTGCGCCCCGACATGATCATCGTGGACGCTGAGAGTGGCGCTCGCGATGCGCTGGAGCATGTGGTCGTGGCGACGCGCGCAGCCCCACGCCCGATTGTCATGTTCACCAATGAGAGCGACACATCGCGTATCGACGAGGTGCTGGCTGCCGGCGTGTCCGCCTATGTCGTCGCCGGGCTGGCCAGTGAGCGCGTGCGGCCCATCCTGGAGGTGGCGTTGGCACGTTTTCGCCACGACCAGGCGTTGCGCCAGGAACTCGCCACGACACGCGACGAGTTACTTGCCCGTGTGACGGAACTCAGTGATCGCAAGGCCATTGAAAAGGCAAAAGGTCTCTTGATGCACAGGCAGCAGTTGAGTGAACAGGCGGCTTACGACAAGTTGCGCAAGGCCGCGATGGACAAAGGTCTCAAACTGGTCGAGGTCGCGCAACGGATGATCGATGTAGCCGACTTGTTGGGCTGAATTGGTGCATTGCACAACAACGGTGCGCCTCTGCGCCATGCTGTTTTGTCAGCGCTGCGTCCACAAAACACACTCGTAGCGCGCTGAAAATGCAGTGATCAAGCGCAACACGCCGAACTGGCACGCTGTTTGCGTCAGATAACGCAGGACCTTCAGAGGTCAAACGGCCATTGACCCAACGGCGGGTGAAATCGGCCGCACAAGGACAAGGGCGTCCCCAGCGAGCGTGACCGTTGCCAACACGGAACCAGTCGCTGTGGGCGCCCTTTTGCATTTTCATTCTCAGGGAGCTTTCGACATGGACAAATTGCTGCAAACCAGATTGAGTCGGCGCACGGTGCTGCAAGGAGCGACGGTCGGTGCGATCGGAGTTGACAGCGCCCTGCGGGCAGCGGTTTACGCGCAAGGTTCGGACAAACCTGAAAAAGAAGAAGTAAAGATCGGTTTCATACCGCTGACCGACTGCGCCAGCGTGGTCATGGCTTCCGTGCTGGGGATTGACAAGAAGTACGGCGTCAGGATCGTGCCCACCAAAGAGGCCAGCTGGGCTGGCGTGCGCGACAAACTGGTCACCGGCGAACTGGACTTTGCCCATGTGCTGTACGGACTGGTCTACGGCGTGCACCTCGGAATTGCCGGCCCCAAGAAAGACATGGCCGTGCTGATGACGCTCAACAACAACGGGCAGGCCATCACCCTGTCCAAGAAGCTGGCCGACAAAGGAGCGGTTGACGGCGCCGGACTGGCCAAACTGATGGCGAGCGAAAAGCGCGAATACACCTTCGCGCAAACCTTCCCCACCGGTACCCATGCCATGTGGCTGTACTACTGGCTGGCAGCCAACGGCATTGACCCAGTCAAGGAAGCCAAGGTCATCACCGTACCGCCGCCCCAGATGGTGGCCAACATGCGTGTCGGCAACATGGACGGTTATTGTGTGGGTGAACCCTGGAACCACCGCGCCATCATCGACGGCATTGGCGTCACCGCCATCACAACCCAGGACATCTGGAAAGACCATCCGGAGAAGGTGCTGGGCACTACAGCGGAATTCGTCAAGAAGTATCCCAACACTGCGCGGGCGGTCACTGCCGCCATCCTGGAGGCCGGAAGATGGATCGATGCAGGCCTGCAAAACAAGAACAAGATGGCCGAGACCATCGCCGACAAGAGTTACGTCAATACCAGTGTGGACGCCATCAACCAGCGCATCCTGGGCCGTTACCAGAACGGCATGGGGAAAACCTGGGACGACCCGAACTTCATGAAGTTCAGCGCTGACGGCACCGTCAACTTCCCCTACCTGTCAGACGGCATGTGGTTCCTGACCCAGCACAAGCGCTGGGGCCTGCTCAAGGAGCACCCGGATTACCTCGCTGTGGCCAGACAGATCAACCAGATAGAGATCTACAAGCAGGCGGCAACGGCCAGCAAGACACCGGTGCCCAAGGACCCGATGCGTACCAGCAAGTTGCTGGACGGCGTTGTGTGGGACGGCAAGGACCCACGCAAATATGCCGACAGCTTCAAGATCAGGGCCTGAACCATGGTCAGCGCTGTTTTCCACTCGCCCTTGGCTGCCGGCTGTGAGCTGCCGGCAAGTCGGCCCGCCACATCGGAGGCACCGGGTGCGGCCGCCCCCGCAACGCCAGCCGCGGTGCCTCCCAAGGCCGTCGTGGACAACGGGCCTACGCCATTCGATGGGCGCGCCCTGACGATGGCCGTGGTGCCACCGGTTCTCGGCTTGGCACTGCTGGTCGCCATTTGGGCGCTGGTTTCCATCAGCAGCGCCAGCAGCATCCCGTCGCCGCTGGAAACCTGGCGCCAGGCGGTGACGGTTTTCAGCGACCCGTTCTACAGCAAGGGGCCAAACGACCAGGGCATCGGCTGGAACGTGTTGAGCTCGCTGCAACGCGTGGCGATGGGATTCGGCCTGGCAGCCATCGTGGGTATTCCCGCAGGCTTCCTGATCGGGCGCTTCGACTTTCTCAGCCGCATGTTCAACCCGCTCATCAGCCTGCTGCGTCCGGTGTCGCCGCTGGCCTGGCTACCGATCGGACTGCTGGTCTTCAAGGGCGCCAACCCGGCCGCCATCTGGACCATCTTCATATGCTCCATCTGGCCCATGATCATCAACACGGCAGTCGGGGTGCAGCGGGTGCCGCAGGACTACATGAACGTGGCACGGGTGCTCAACCTGTCCGAATGGAAGATCATGACCCGCATCCTGTTTCCCGCCGTGTTGCCTTACATGCTCACCGGGGTGCGGCTGGCGGTCGGTACTGCCTGGCTGGTCATTGTTGCTGCCGAGATGCTGACCGGCGGGGTGGGCATCGGCTTTTGGGTCTGGGACGAGTGGAACAACCTCAACGTCAAGAACATCATCATCGCCATCTTCGTCATCGGTATCGTCGGGCTGATTCTTGAATACGCCCTGATCCGACTTGCCACGGCATTCACCTACGAAGAAGTCAAGAACTGAAGCCGGAGAAGCCATGAGCGACAACCTGACAACCAAGTTCATCGAAATCCAGGGCGTGGAGCAGACCTTCAAGACCCGCAAGGGACCGTTTCGCGCACTGCAGGACATCAACCTGACGGTGGCCAAGGGCGAATTCGTGACCCTGATCGGACACTCTGGCTGCGGCAAATCGACCCTGCTCAACCTGCTGGCTGGCCTGACCACTCCGACCCGCGGCAGCCTGATCTGCGCGAATCGTGAAATCGCCGGTCCGGGACCGGATCGGGCCGTGGTATTCCAGAACCACTCGCTGCTGCCCTGGCTTAGCTGTTTTGAAAACGTCTACCTGGGTGTGGAGCGGGTATTCGGATCAAGCGCGAGGGTCAGCGGCAAGACGCCTGACAACAAGGCGGCATTGCGTGAGCGCACCGCTGCGGCCTTGTCCATGGTCGGGCTGACCGCTGCGGCGCAGAAAAGACCGGGGGAAATATCGGGTGGCATGAAGCAACGTGTCGGTATCGCCAGGGCATTGGCCATGGAACCCAAAGTCCTGCTGCTGGACGAACCGTTTGGTGCTTTGGATGCGCTGACGCGGGCCAAGCTGCAGGACGAGTTGCTGGCCATCGTTGCCACCACCCATAGCACCGTCGTCATGGTCACCCATGATGTAGACGAGGCCGTGCTGCTGTCCGACCGCATCGTGATGATGACCAACGGGCCGGCCGCCACCATCGGAGAAGTGCTCAACATCCACCTGGCACGTCCGCGCAGCCGGGTCGACCTGGCCGAAGACCGTCGTTATGTGCTGTACCGCAAGGCCGTCATCGATTTTCTCTATACGCGCCAGGGCCACGTTGAAAAGGCGGTCGCATGATGGCACGCGCCAACTGGCGGCAGTCTCACCGCTGCGCAGTGACGCCACAGTCTGGGCTCGGTACAAAGTTGGAGCTGCAGCCATGAAAAAGATGAAACTGGTGTTGGTGGGCAATGGCATGGCTGGCATGCGTGTGATAGAGGAGTTGCTCGGGTTGGCCCCCGATATGTACGACATCACGGTGTTTGGATCCGAGCCGCACCCCAACTACAACCGCATACTGTTGTCGCCCGTACTGGCTGGCGAACAGACCATCGACCAGATCATCCTCAACCCCAGGCAGTGGTACGAGGAGAACCGCATCACCCTGCACACCGGCAAGACGGTTGTGTCGGTGGACCGGGTGCATCGTCTGGTCCAGGCCGCTGACGGCACCCTGGCACCGTATGACCGATTGCTGATGTGCACTGGTTCGAATCCGTTCATCCTGCCGCTGCCAGGAAAAGACCTGCAGGGCGTCATTGCATACCGCGACATTGCCGATACCGATACCATGATTGAGACGGCCAAGACCTACCGAAACGCGGTGGTGATCGGGGGCGGCCTGCTGGGCCTGGAGGCAGCCAATGGCCTGATGCGCCGCGGCATGCATGTCACGGTGGTGCATGCAGCGGGCTGGTTGATGGAGCGCCAACTCGACGATGTCGCCGGTGGACTGCTGCGACAGTCGCTGGAGGAACGCGGCCTGCGCTTTCTGCTCAACGCCCAGACACAGGAGATCGTCGGTGGCGACGCCGGACGTGTCAATTCGGTGAAGTTCAAGGACGGCTCCGAGCTAGCCGCCGATCTGGTGGTGATGGCCGTCGGCATACGCCCCAACACCGCTCTTGCCGAATCGATGCGCCTGCACTGCCAGCGCGGCATTGTGGTCAACGACACCATGCAGACCGTCACGGACGCACGCATCTATTCGGTGGGTGAATGTGCCGCCCACCGCGGTATCGCCTACGGCCTGGTGGCGCCTCTGTTCGAGCAGGCCAAGGTCGCCGCCAACCATCTGGCGCAGTTCGGCATCGGCCGCTACCTGGGTTCGGTCACCTCCACCAAACTCAAGGTCACCGGGATCGACCTGTTTTCAGCCGGCGACTTCATGGGTGGCGAAGGTTGTGAAGAAATCATCATGAGTGACCCGTTTGGCGGCGTCTACAAGAAGCTTGTGCTCCGGGATGACAAGCTGGTTGGCGCCTGCCTCTTCGGCGACACCGTCGACGGCAGCTGGTACTTCAAGCTTCTGCGCAACGGGCGCAGCGTCGCCGACATCCGCGACAAGCTGATGTTTGGCGAATCGAATATCGGGGACGTGGGCCATGAGGGGCACAGCAATGCGGCAACCATGCCGCCTGAGGCTGAGGTCTGCGGGTGCAACGGGGTGAACAAGGGCACGATCTGCAAGGCCATCAAGGACAAGGGCCTGTTCACACTGGAGGATGTGCGCAAACACACCAAGGCCAGCGCTTCCTGCGGCTCCTGCACCGGACTGGTCGAACAGATCCTGATGTTTACCGCCGGCGGGGACTACTCGGCCACACCCAAGACCAAGGCGATGTGCGGCTGCACCGACAAGGGACACCAGGCGGTGCGCGACGCCATCGTGGCCGAGAAGTTGCTGACCATCAGCTCGGTCTACCAGTCACAAGCCTGGCGTACGCCCAACGGTTGTGCCAGTTGTCGGCCAGCCATCAACTACTACCTGCTGTCGAGCTGGCCGAAGGAGGCTGTCGATGACCCGCAGAGCCGTTTCATCAACGAGCGCAGCCATGCCAACATCCAGAAGGACGGCAGCTACAGCGTGATACCTCGCATGTGGGGCGGTGAGACGAACGCTGACGAGTTGCGCCGCATCGCCGATGCGGTGGACAAATACAAGATTCCCACAGTCAAGGTCACCGGCGGCCAGCGCATCGACCTGCTTGGCGTCAAGAAGGAGGATCTGGTCGCAGTCTGGCGCGACATCGGCATGCCCAGCGGGCACGCCTATGCCAAGGCCTTGCGCACCGTCAAGACCTGCGTCGGTTCGGAATGGTGTCGCATGGGCACCCAGGACTCGACCCAGATGGGTAAGGACCTGGAGCGTGCCATGTGGCGCATGTACGCCCCGCACAAGGTGAAGTTCGCCGTCAGCGGCTGTCCGCGCAACTGCGCCGAGGCCGGCATCAAGGACGTCGGAATCATCGGCGTCGAGTCGGGATGGGAGATGTATGTGGCCGGTAACGGCGGAATCAAGACCGAGGTCGCGCAGTTCCTGGTCAAACTCAAGACCGCGGCCGAGGTGCTGGAGTACACCGGCGCCTTCTGCCAGCTCTACCGCGAGCAAGGATGGTACCTGGAGCGCACCGTGCACTATGTGGCCCGGGTCGGCCTGGACCACGTGCGCAAGCGCATAGTGGACGACCATGCCGGGCGCAAGGCGCTGTGGGAGCGTCTGCAGTTCAGCCTGGACGGCGAGCCCGACCCCTGGTTCGAGCTTGAGCGTGCCGCCGTGGACACGCGCCAGTTCAAGCCGCTGGAGCTGGCATGAACGGTTGGACGCGGGTTTGCGCGCTGGAAGACATACCGCCACTGGGATCGCGGCGGGTGGCACGGCCACAGGGCCTGGATGTAGCCATCTTCCGCTGCGCCGACGATCGGGTGTTTGCTCTGCTGGACCGCTGCCCGCACAAAGGCGGGCCACTCAGCCAGGGACTGGTGTTCGGCGACCAGGTCGCCTGCCCGCTGCACAACTGGACCATCGCACTGGGCGACGGCTGCGCGAAGGCACCGGATACCGGCTGCACACCGCGTTTCACCATACAAGTGCAAGACGGCGTGGTCTGGCTCGATGCGACCGAGCTGGCAAGCCATGCCATCGACCTGCTGCGCCCCCTCGCCGGCCCGCTGCGCAGGACATCTGCCGTCGCATGATGCCCGCAGCGACGCGCCAAACGCGCTCCACCTGCCCTTACTGTGGCGTTGGCTGCGGCGTGGTGATCGAGTCGACCGGCAACCAGATCACCGGCGTGCGTGGCGATCCGGAGCACCCTGCCAACCGGGGCCGGCTGTGCTCCAAGGGCGCCAGCTTGCACCAGACGGTCAGTGCCGGAGTCACGCGACAA
>JANOTG010000084.1:0-6664 GCA_031416215.1 Betaproteobacteria bacterium | reverse complement strand
CGCGAGCAACAACGGCGTCGTGCCGGTACAAATCAGCGACGTGGGTTTCATCGACGGTAGCCAGTTCTTTGCCCTGGGTTGTCAAAACGGCTTTTTCGCCGGCTTCTTTGCGGGTGACCAGGCGAGCCGGGCCGGTTTGCTTTACCGCGCAGAAAACGACATCGTCGGGGTGGTCAGTGGTGCCGCTGCATTTGTGCGCGGCGGTATTGCACCCAGCATCACGGACATGATTGCGATGGTCGGTGAAGAAGAAGGAAACTACCCAATCGGGCCCTTTGCCGGAACCAGTTTCATGGTTGGCAATGCGCTGGTGGCGCACGCCGCGATCAACCTGAATGAGCCGCTCATTTACAACGGCGGGTCGCTGCTGGTTGCCGCTACCAGCCCGGTGACTGACTTTGGCAACATCGGCAACAGGGCCGATGGAGACTATGTTGGCTGGGGTTACTGGGCCAGAGGCACCAGCTTCTCGCCGTACGGTGGGCAATCGTCACTGGTCGGTGTGCACTATGTGGTGGGACAACCAACACCGTTTGCCCAGATGCCGCAGACGGGCAGCGCCCAGTACACGCTGGCTGGCGGCACCAGCCCGACAGCCAATTACGATGGCGACCGGCTGGTAGGCCAGCTGGTGAGCGCCGGGCTGAGTGTGGAATTTGCCACGGGTCTGGTCCACGCCATTATCAACACCAGTTTTGTCACCCCCAACAACGGTACGGTGGCAGTCCAGATCAGTGATTCCGGCTATGTGGATGGCAACCAGTTCTACGCTCAAGGCAACGGCAACAGCTATTTTTCCGGCTTCTTTTCCGGCAATCAGGCCAGTCGCGCAGGTTTGCTGTACTACGGCTACAACAACATCGTCGGTAATGTAGCCGGAGCAGCAGCATTCACACGTGGCGGCGTGGCGCCCAGTGTGACCGACCTGTTGGCGGTGTTCACTGACGAATTCAACAACATGGGGAACGTGACCCCGGCCTTGGCAGGCACCAGTTTCCTGTCGGGCAATGCCTTGTTGGCGCATTCGACCCAGGATGACCAGGGTATTTTCTGCTGCTATGGGGGTAATTCGTCGCTGCTGGTCGCCGCGACCAGCCCGGTCAGCAGTTCTGGCAGCCTCGGCAACCCTGCGGACGCCAACTTCATCGGTTGGGGATATTGGGCCAAGGGTTTTCGGGACCATCAATATGAAGGGACGTCAAACTTGACCGGCGTGCACTATATCGTCGGGCGGCCGACCTCGCTGGCAAACATGGCGACGCTCACCGGCACGGCGACATACTCGATGCAGGGCGGCACGGCCCCCACCTCCAGGTACAACGGCAACTCGATTACCGGGCAGTTGCTCAGCGCCACGCTCAACGTCAATTTCAGCAATAGCACGGTCGCCGCCCAGGTGGCAACCCAGTTCAACGTCAATGGTGGGCCGATTCCGGTGAACCTAACCGTGCCGGCAGCGAGCATCAACGGGGCCCGGTTCAGCGGCAGTGGCAACGGTGGGTCCGTCAGCGGCATCTTTGTCGGCGACATGGCAATCCGCGCCGGCATGGTTTATTCACAGGCCGGCAACAGCGGCCTGAGCACGGTACGCGGCGCGGTGGCCCTGCAGCGCGGGGCCATAACACCTCCCGCTCCCCTCCCCCCGCAATAACTGGCCGGGCATTTACCCCAGATAGTTCCGCACGGTGCGCTCGAACGCCTGGGCGCCGTGCACCTGCACGGCCCGCTGGCGCGCCGCCTGGCCAACCGTGGCGCGCGTTTCGGCTGACTGCGCCAGAGCCTGCAGCAGTTGCAGTGACTGCTCCTGCTGCTGCACCAGGAAGCCATCCACCCCCTGCGTGATCTGTTCGGCAAAGCCGCCATTGGCGGCGGCCACCACCACCAGGCCACTGGCCATCGCCTCCATCACCACCCGGCCATAGGGTTCGATGAAACTGCCCGTGCGGTAGAAAAAAACGTCCAGCGAAGCCAGAAACTCGGGCGCCGGTTCGGCGCCCACCGGCAACAACTCGACGCCCGATACACCCTGCAACCAGGGCTGCAAACACATGCCACCCATCACCCGCACCCGGAATCCGCGCGCCGCCAGCATGCGGTACAGCGCCGGGTCCTCGGGGCTGTGTTTGCCAGGCACATCGCGGCTCATGCGCCCGATGGTCAGGGGCCGATCGTGCGACCGCGGCAAAACAGCTTGCAGGAATGGATCGATGCGAATCAGGCTGGGTTCGACCCGCCCAGGCAGGCCAACCGACAACTGCATGCTCTGCGATACAAAAATCAACTCCGGCTCCACATCGGTGACATCGCGGATACGCGTGATGGCATCGAACAGGCGCTGGTGATTCGGCAAGTTGTAACGCAAGTTGACATGCTGCGGCTGCGCCTGAGCCAGCCATTCGCCGAGTTGCACATGCACGCCGCCGATCAGCAAATCGCCACCCACCGGGTGTTGTTCGGGGGTCATCAGACGCACCCCGCGCTGCAAAAAGTATGGGTGTGGTGCAACGTCAGACCACAGGCAGACTTCGCGTCGACCTTTCAGTGCGCCAGCCAAGTCCGGCAAGGAGCGTTCCGCGCCGGTGTGCGGGTCGTCAAATCGTCCGACGATATGCAGTGGAAGTGCGGTTTTTCCGGTTGTCATGAGCGGCATTATGGGCTGCAAGGCATGGATATACTGACCGACTCCGGCGCGGCTGATTGCCCTGCCGTGACATCGCGCCGTGACCACCCAACCCATTGCTGCAACCCAGGACATCACGGTCGTGACCACCTGCATGGGCCGCCTGGAACATCTGCGTCAAAGCCTGCCGCGCCTGGCCAGCCATTCCGGTCTGGCCTGCTTGGTCGTGGACTACGGCTGTCCGCAGGCCTGTGGTGACTGGGTGGAACAAAACCATCCCCAGGTGCAGGTGGTTCGGGCTGATGCAGTGCGCCATTTCAGCGTGTCGCGGGCACGCAACCTCGGTGCCCGTGCAGCGACCACGCCCTGGATCTGCTTCATGGATGCCGACACCTTGGTCGGGCCGACCTTTGCTGCGGACCTGCGCGCGGCCTGCAGCGACAACAGGTTCTTGCTGTTGTCACCCTGGCAGGAACAATTGACCGGCCTGGTGGCCTGCCGGCTTGACAGCTTCAATCGCATTGGTGGCTACGACGAATTGTTCGAAGGGTGGGGTAGCGAAGACCTCGACCTGTACTGGCGTCTGCGGCGCAGTGGCTGCCAACAAGCGCCTTTATCGTTGCCCGGGACCAGCGCCATCGCCCATCCTGACGCGTTGCGCACACAACACCACGCAATCACCAACCGTGCACTGGCACAACGCATCAACATGCTGTATTTTCAGGTCAAGACCGACCTGGCGCGTCTGACCGATGCGGTCGAGATTCCGCTGGCCGACCGCCAGGCGGTGCGGGCCAAGGTGCAGGAAATTCTGCTGGCGAGCCCGAATCGCAACACGGTTTTCGATGTCACCCTGCCCTGGACCACCGACTCGCCACACCCGGCGGGATGGCAATTGCGTCGTACCATGCAGTTCCTGTTTGAGCCCAACGCCACCATCAGCACCTCATGACCGAATCAACTCCATTTGTTGCCCTGATGCAGGAAGGTGCCCGCCAGCACCGCGCCAGGCAGCCCGAGCAAGCCTTGTTGGCTTTCGAAAAGGCGTTGACGCTGGAGCCCGGCAATATCAACGCATCGAATGCCTGCGCCACCCTGCTGACAGAGCTGGGGCAGCCGCGCGCCGCCTATGAGGTCTTGCTGCAGGTCAGGGAGGCGCTGCTGGCCGACGCCGACGGAGCCGCCAACCTGGCCATCGCGGCAGAAAACTGCGGTCTGCAGGACGCGGCACGCAGCGCCTACCAGCGGGCGCTGGAACTCGACCCCAATCACCTGCGCTCGCTCAACAACACCGCCCTGCTGCTGGCCCGCGATGGTGATTTTGACGCGGCCATAACATCCATGCAGCGTTGTGCCGACATGTTGCCCAACGACCCGCTGGCAAGCGCCAATCTGGCCGACATGTTGATGGCCGGGCGAAAATTCGCACGCGCCTGTTCGCTGCTGAAGATGGCCGTCAGCAGATTCGCCGACAACGACGCGTTGCGGTTCCGGCTCATCCTTGCCTGGGCCTTTGACGGCCAGATCGACGCCGCGCAGGAGGCGATTGCAGCGCTCAGCCAGCAGCGTCGCGATGCGCTGCAGGCCCTGCTGGCACGAGCCAATCGCGCCAGCAACGAGACCGGGAGGCTGGCGCCAAGAGCGCCCGACGCCTACGACCTGTTCTGTGATCAGGCATTCGAAGCCATGCAGCAATGTGACTGGCGCGACCATGACCGCGTCGCCGCCGTGGTGCGTGACATGCTGGCCCGCGCTACACGCACCGGCCAGCTGAGCGACTGGCGCAACGCGCAGTTTTACGGCCTGATGCTGCCGTTGGACGAAACCGAGCTGTACCAGGTGCGTCGCATCACCATCGCGGCCATCGGTCAAGACCGCGATGCCAGTGTGGCGCCGTATGTGGCCAGCCGTTCGCCGCATCGGGACGGCCGCATCCACGTCGGTTTGGCGGCGCAGAACCTGCATGACGCGCGTTATGCGAACGCGCTGGAGCGGCAGTTGCAATTGCACGACCGCTCGGTGTTTGCCTTGCACGTGTATTCGCCGTCACCCCAGCCGGAGCGCGTTTTCTCGGCGCGGCTGGCGGCCCTTGGTGTGCCAGTCGTCGAGCTGGCCCACATGACAGATGCCGAAGCGGCAGGCCGGATACGTCTGGACGGACTGGATGTGTTTGTCGACACCGCGTTCTACACCCCCTGGTGCCGCCCCGAGCTGGTGGAACTGCGTGTAGCACCAGTGCAACTGCGTCAGACCACCTGGCACCGCTACCACCCCGCCGGCACTTGTGAATACAGCATGTCGGACATGGTGGTCCACCCACCCAGCAGCAACATGCACCAATATGGGGCGATAGTGCGCCTGCCGGCGACCTGCTGGCTGGCCGCCAACGATGATCAGCCGCACCCGACGCCGCAGACCCGCAGCATGCTCGGACTGCCGGAGCAGGCGTTGGTATTGTGTGCTTTTCTTCCAGCCATCATGGTCGATCCGGCGACCTTTGCCACCTGGATGCAAATGCTCAAGGCCCTGCCGCAGGCAGTTTTATGGCTGCCGGCCTTCCCCAAGGCGGCACGCAACAACCTCGCGCAGGCGGCGCAGGCAGCGGGCGTCGAGCCCCGGCGCGTGCACTACCTGCCCTACGGTGACCGCGCGCAAACACTCGGGCGCATGGGCCTGGCCGACCTGTTTGTGGACAGCCTGCGCTACAACGCCAACCACGGTCTGGCCGATGCCTTGCGCATGGGTGTGCCTGCTATCAGCTGTGCCGGCAACAGCATGGCTGCGCGACTCGGGGCCAGCATCATCACGGCGGCCGGTCTGGCGCACTGTGTGGTCGATACACCGGCCGCCCTGGTGGATTTGGTGCGGCAGCTGGGCAATGACCCGGCAGCGCTGGCGGCTTTGCGGCAGACACTTCGGGACCGTCTGGCCAGCTGCGCTCTGTTCGACATGCCTGCGCGGATTGGCGAGTGGGAGTTCGCCTGGGCCAGCATGGTGCAGCGTCACCGTGCCGGTCTGCCACCTGCGGCGTTTGACGTACCGATCGGCGCGACCAGCCGACTCGCGCTGGCACCGGTCAGCCCTTGAACAGTTCCCGTATCTGCTGCAGCGCGGCCGGGTCTTCCATCGTAGTCAGGTCACCGGCGTCGCGCCCTTCGCACACGGCCACAATGGCGCGTCGCAACAGCTTGCCGCTGCGGGTCTTGGGCAAGGCGCTGACGAAGCGCACCCGGGCCGGACGCGCGACCGCGCCGAGGTCTTTGTCGACGATGGCCATGATCTCGCCCTCGAGCTTCAATGCGGCACCCTGTTGCTGCAGGAGGGATGCATCACGTGGCACGGCGAAGGCCATGGCCACCTGCCCTTTCAACGGGTCTGCCACGCCGACCACGGCGACCTCCGACACGTTGGGATGGGCCGAGATGCTCTCTTCGATCTCGCGCGTGCCCAGGCGGTGTCCAGCCACGTTGATCACGTCGTCGGTGCGGCCAAGGATGAAGAAATAACCGTCCTCGTCGCGGATGCCCCAGTCAAATGTGCTGTAGACCAGTTTGCCCGGGATGCTCTTCCAGTAGGTTCGCACAAAACGCTCGTCATCGCGCCAGACGGTCTGCATGCAGCCGGGCGGCAGCGGGCCTTCGATGGCGACAACCCCCTTCTGGTTTGCCCCCAACAACTCCTCGCCACTGACCTCGTCGAGCAATTTGACGTTGTAGCCATACATCGGGATGCCCGGACTGCCGAACTTGCTGGAAGCCTGCTCCACCCCATTTGCCAGCGCGAGGATCGGCCAGCCGGTTTCGGTTTGCCAGTAGTTGTCGATGATCGGCTTGCCAAGGCAACTGTAAATCCACTTGGCTGTCGGCTGGTCCAGCGGTTCACCGGCGAGAAAAAGCGCCCGCAGGCTCGACAAGTCGTACTTCGCCAGCAAGGCCGGGTCCTGCTTCTTCAGCACCCGCACCGCAGTGGGCGCACTGAACATCACGCTGACCCGGTACTTCTCGACCAGGCTCCACCAGATGCCGCCATCCGGGCGCGTCGGCA
>JANOTG010000083.1:0-16949 GCA_031416215.1 Betaproteobacteria bacterium | reverse complement strand
GCGATCTGTGGGGCGCCGAGGAGCAAAGCCCGGGGGTCGGTGCGCGCAGCGCACTTCGTCAACATGCTCATCGCGGCTGTCTGAGCGTAGAGAGCGCAGCGAACGCAGCGAGTTCCGCGATGCGACCGCCGGGCGCGCACCACAGGGCAGTCGGACACGCAGTGCCGACCGCCCCAGTGTGAGCCAGTGCCGCTGTGCGCCTGCTGCGACGCGCGCCAGAACACTGCAATGCGACGATAAACCAACGACCGTAACGGGCCGCAAGCAGCCAAGTGCAGCCGCCGACATGACTGAAACGCACACGAATACCGCTGCATGAAACACCGCTGGCGGGTTATCGCAACAACCACCAGGCGGCCCCCAACGCCACGGCGCCGCCGACCGCCCAGAGCCAGACTGGCACTGCGGCCGGAACACGCGGCACAGCGGCCTGCGACCCGACGGGTACGGCAACCACCGCAGCGGGATACAAGCGCTGCATTTCCGCATCGAAACGACTGAAAAAATCTTCCGCCATGCCCCGGGCCGCGCCGTCGACCAGGCGCTGGCCGAGTTGCGCGATCTTGCCGCCAACCTGCGCATGAACGGTGTAGCTCAGTTCACAACCACCCTCATTCGGAGTCAACACCACCTTGGCCGTTCCCTTGCCAAATCCCGCTGCACCGCCCTGGCCGTCGAAACCAATGGTGTAACTATTGGGCGCGTGGACATCGCTGAGCTTGATCTTGCCGTTGAAGCGGGCCGAGACTGGTCCTATTTTTACGGCGACGCCGACCAGGTACTGGTCGGGTTCGGTCGCATCGATCTTGTCGCAGCCCGGGATACAGGCCTTCAGCACGTGCGGGTCGTTCAGGGCGTCCCAGGCCTGCTGTTGGGTTACCGCGATCTGGCGGCTGGCTTGCATGTCCATCAAAGGGTCCTTTGCGATATCGTCCGGCTGGCAATTCTGCCGGTTGGTGTCAGCGCCTGAGCAACGCCGCCAGGCCGGCAGCAAGCGCTTCGAGATGGACGATATTGTGCACGGCCAGCATGCCGTGGGCGCGTGCGTGCAAGGCGGCAGCGCCACGCGCGATGGGGTTATAGCCCTCAAAACGCAGCAAAGGATTGAGCCACAGCAGCCGCGCACAATGGCGGCGCAGCCAATCCAGTTCGCGCTGCAACTGGTCTGGATCTCCGGTATCCAGGCCGTCGCTGATCAGCAGCACCAGCGTGCGCCGGCCCACCAGGCAATGTGCATGCTGCTGGCGCAGGGCAGACAACGCGGCGCCCAGGCACGTGCCGCCGCCAAAATCCTCGATCGCCCGGGCACTGGCCAACAACATGGCGTCGGTGTCGGACGTGCGCATGGCCGGGCCAAGGTCGGTGAGCCGGGTTCCAAACGCGAACATCTCGCGCTGTCGCAGAACACGCGTGGACCCGTGCAGGAAAGCCAACAACATACGCGCGTATCGCTGCATGGACCCCGACACATCGACCAGTACCAGCACGGGTACCGGTTGCCGTCGTCGGCGCAGACGCGGCAAACGCAGCATTTCCCCACCATGGCGCACCGCCTCATGCATCACGCCCGGCCAATGCAGGCGTGCACCGCGGTTCCCCGGCTGCACGCGGCGCGTCAGAAACTCGGGCACGGGCAGGCGAATTTCACGGGCCAGACGTTGCACACGATGGAACTCACTGGCCGACAGGGTGCTGAAATCGGCCTGACGCAGTCGCTCCAGGGCACTGGCCGTCATCACCGCCTCATTGTCCCTATCCGCATCCGGCGGTTCTGCGTCGGCCTGCGAGGCATTGCCCAACCTTGACGCTGCGGCGTCCAGACCCCGTGCCCGGCGTGGTTCCGCGGCCGGTGAGGGTGGCCGTACCACGTCCGCCCGCAAACCGGCCGTTGCCGCGGCGTCGCGAAACCAGTCGTCAAACAATTCCCGAAACACCGTGCGATCACCTTCACGGCACACCAGCACCGCCTCCAATGCTGCGCCGACATCGGCCCGGCGGCCGACACCCACCACCAGCAAGGCCTGCGCCGCCAGGGCCATCCGCGCCGCATCCACCGGCAATCCGGCACGACGCAGGGCTCTGCCGAAACCGATCAGGTTGTCGGCAAAACGCCGGTCAGGAGACTCCGTATAAATAAGCTTTGTCATCCGGCAGCAGCATCGATCGGCGCTGGCAGGGCGCCCAGTGCAGTCAAGTGGCTGCTTCGGGCCGCAGCAGCCGGGCCGCCAGCTCCGGCGTCAGCGCCGCCACATCATCACGCTGCTTGAACAGGATGCCCGCCGTGTCGGCGACCAATTCGGGGTCGATCACCCGGGTGTCCAACGCCACCAGCGCTTTCGCCCACTCCACACTCTCGGCAATGCCCGGCGCGCGCTGGAACACTGGCAGCGCGCGCAGCCGCGCGACAACGTCCGCGACCTGGGCCGACAACGCGGCACTGGCCTGCGGAACCCGGGCCCGCACGATCGCCAGCTCGCGCTCGTGCTGCGGATAGTCCAGCCAATGGTAGAGGCACCGCCGTTTGACCGCATCGTTGAGGTCGCGCGTGCGGTTGCTGGTCAGCAGAGTTACCGGTGCGACCTGCGCACGCACCGTGCCGAGCTCCGGAATACTGACCTGGTATTCACCCAGGTACTCCAGCAAAAAGGCCTCAAATGGTTCGTCCGCCCGGTCTACCTCGTCGATCAGCAGAAGCGCGCCCGGCGCTGGTGCCTGAAGCGCCTGCAACAGTGGCCGACGCACCAGGAAACGCTCCTGGTAGACCTCACGCTCCAAGGCGTCTGCGACCGGTAGGCCTGCCGCGCCAGCCCTTCCCTGCCCCAGTTCCATCGCCCGCATGTGCAGCAACTGCGCCGGATAGTTCCACTCGTAGAGCGCTTCGCGCTGCTCCATGCCGTCGTAACACTGCAGGCGTACCAGCGGCCGCTGCAGGGCCACGGACAGTGCCTTGGCCAGCTCGGTCTTGCCCACCCCGGGCTCGCCTTCGAGCAACAGGGGTCGCTGCAGCTTCAGCGCCAGAAACACCGCCATGGCGAGCCGCCGGTCGGCGAAATACCCGGCGCCTTGGAGCGCGCCGACAACGTCATCGATGGTGTTCAAGAAAGTACCTTGGCCACCGCCCGCTGCGTTTGCACACGGATAAGGTGGGCACGGTAGGCGGCTGAAGCGTGGATGTCGCTGTTGAGGTCGCTCGGGTCGATGTGGACCGCCGCCACTGCCTGCACGGTGAAGTTGCGTTGCAGCGCCTGCTCCAGGGCAGCGTGGCGAAATACGCCATTGGCAGCACCTGTCACCGCCACCCGCACTCCGGCATTGGTTTGTGCCACGAACACACCCACCAGCGCAAAACGCGAGGCCGCCTGTTTGAACTTCATGTAGGCCGCGCGCCGTGGAATGGGGAAGTGCACGGCCGTGATCAGTTCGCCGTCAGCCAGCGCAGTGGAAAACATGCCGGTGAAAAAATCGTCGGCCAGCACGCTGCGTCGGCTGGTGTGAATCGTCGCGCCCAGGGCCAGCAGCGCGGCCGGGTAACAGGCGGCCGGATCGTTGTTGGCGACCGAGCCGCCCAGGGTGCCCATGCTACGCACCTGCATGTCTCCGATATGGCCTGCCAACTCGGCCAACGCCGGGATCGCCGCCCGCAGGCCGGCATGGGTCGCCACGTCGGCGTGCCGCGCCATGGCGCCAATGCGCATGCCATCGCCGTCGCGGCGTATCTCGGTCAATTCGGGGATGGCACCGAGGTCGACCAGGGTGTCAACCTGCGCCAGGCGCAGCTTCATGGATGCCAACAGGGTCTGGCCCCCGGCCAGGGCACGACCGCCCGACTCCAGCAGCGCCAGGGCTTGTTCGACTGAGGCCGGGCGTTGGTACTCGAATGTGTACATGGCGGGTTTTCCGTTCAGACCCGGGCCATGGCCGCGCGGCCCTGTAGCACCGACTGCACAATATTCTGGTAACCGGTGCAGCGGCAGATATTGCCTTCCAGCAGCTCGCAGATCTGGGCCTCGGAGGCCTGCGGATGCTGGCGACACAGGCTCACCGCCGCCAGCACCATGCCGGGCGTGCAAAAGCCGCATTGCAGCCCGTGGCAATCCTTGAACGCCGCCTGCATCGGATGCAGCGTGCCGTCCGGTGCGGCCAGTCCTTCAATGGTCAGCACCTGTGTGCCGCCCGCCTGTGCCGCCAGCATGTTGCAGGCCTTCACCGGTCGTCCGTCCAGCAGCACGGTGCAGGCACCACATTGGGCGGTATCACATCCCACATGGGTGCCGGTCAGACCCAGCACCTCGCGCAGGGCATCCACCAACAGTGTGTTGGCCGGCACCTCCAGGCGCACCGGCTTTTCGTTGACAGTCAAATCGACCTGCATGGTGGTCCCCATTGTTGCTTCATGTTGGCCGTGTGGCCGATGTTCCCGAGCTTACCAGCCGATACGACGCCATGGTGGCGAGCGCCGACAACACCAGGCAGATCCAGATCACCGGCGCGTAACTGGCAAACCGGTCGAATACCGCTCCCGCCAGCACCGGACCGAGCAGATTGCCCAGGGCGGCGCCGGTATACAACGTGCCGATGATGCCGGCCACGGCGCGCGCGCCAAAAAGGTCCATGCACAACGCTGGCAGCAGCGAGACGATGCCGCCATAACTGAGACCGAACCAGAGCGCAAACAGCACCATCGCAGCATAACCCGGTGCTGCAACCCAGAGCAGCAGCGACAGGCCCATGGAGGCCTGCATCAGCGTCAGGGTCAAAGCACGGCCGATGCGGTCTGCCAGAGCACCGATGACAAAACGCCCGACCAGGCTGCCGACGCCGATCACGCCGACCAGACCGACGGCGCGTGCGTCTCCAATGCCGATGTCGCGCGCCGCCGCGGACACATGGGCGAACGGAACGAACATGCTGGGGGCCGCCAGCACGGTGCCCAGGTACAAATACCAGAAGCTGCGACTGCCCAGGGCCTGACGCAGGCTGCTGCCCGCGATCTGCCCACCAGGCGGCACCGATGCCTGTGGCGCACGGCGCAACAACAAGGCCGCCGCCAGGCCCGGCAGCAACACCGCAAGCGCGGTGACGCGCATCGCGTCGCGCCAGTGCAGCAGCGTGACCGCGGCAACCACCATCAGGGGCAACACCAGAGTGCCGGCACCGATGCCAGCGCTGGCAATACCGGCAGCCAGGCCGCGCCGGGTGGTAAACCAGGGTTGCACACAGGCGATGGACGGCGTGTACACCAGGGCCACGCCGATACCGATGCCGACACCATAGGTCAGATACACGGTGGCCATCGATTGCGCCATGCTGGTGGCCCACAGGCCACCCGCGATGCAGACCATGCCGGCACAACATACCAGCCGCGGGCCGAACCGGTCGGCCAGCATGCCAGCCCCCGCCCCCAGGGTGAAATACACCAGGCCACACAGTCCAAAGACCAGGGCGACGTCGGCACGTTGGGCACCAAAACTGGCGGCGAACGACTCGAAAAACGCGGCAAAGGAATAGGCCACGCCGAAGATCAACGCCATGCAGACAAAAGCCGCCCACACCACAACCCAGGCATAACCGGGTTCCTTCACCGGCGATCCTGGCGGGTAGGCATTCATGGATTGCGCGCCGGCATCACGTGCACCTGGGAGCGGTCCAGCCGCACTGCCAGCCGGACACCGGCGACCACATTGGCACGTTGCTGGCCAGACAGGGTCAGATGCAACTGTTCACGTGGCTGATCCGGCAGGTCGAGCGTCGCCAGCGTGATCTCGCCCAGCGGGCGCGCCTGGCTGACGACTACGGGCAGATCATCCGGACCCTGCTGCGCCGGGGCGACCAGGGTGACCGCATCACCCGTGATGACCCACTGCACCTGCTGGCCGGCTTGCAGGCGGCCTTTGTCGCGCACCGTCAGCGTCAGGCCGCGGCCCGTGTCACCAGCCAGAGCGCCCCAGCGCAGGTGCCCCCACCCGGACTCGCCGGACGGCCCCAGCCAGACACCCTGGAAGCGGTTGCGTATACCCACCAGGTCTGCCACCCGGGCGTTGCGCGGCGAGCGGTAGATGCTGGCGGGTGTTCCCTGCTGCAACACGCGCCCGGCGTCCATCACGACAAACCGGTCCGCCAGCAGGCGCGCCTCGTTCAGGTCATGGGTGACCAGCACGATGGGAATTTGCAGGTTCTGGCGCAGATCGGCGATCAGCTGGTACAGAGCCTGGCGGTTCATCTGGTCCACCGCCGAAAATGGCTCGTCCAGCAGCAACAGGCGCGGCGCACGGGCCAGCGCGCGCGCCACCGCCACCCGCTGCTGCTCGCCGCCGGACAGGTGTTGTGGCAAGTCGCCGTGCCGGGCCGCCGCCAAAGCCACATGCTGCAGCCAGTGCTGTGCCTGGCGCTGCCGCTCGGCACGCGGCAATTGCAACATCGACAGCGCCACGTTGTCCAGCGCTGTCAGGTGCGGCATCAGTGCGTAGTTCTGGAATACCAGGCCGACATGGCGCCGGGTCGTCGGCCAAAAAATGCCCTGCGACGAGTCGCTCCACACGTCGTTGCCGACCACCACACGGCCCGATTGCGGGCGCATCAGCCCGGCCAGCATGCGCAGCACCGAAGTCTTGCCGGCGCCCGACGGCCCGACCAGCGCCAGCAACTCGCCCGGGGCGCAGGAAAACGATCCCGACACCCGCATCGGCGATTGCTGCTCCAATTCCACCACCAGGGCGTGGTCTGCCACAAGCTGGCTCATCGGCGCACCACGCTGCGCGCCGACGCAAAAAAGGACGCCGCCACGGCAACCAGCGAGAAAACCAGCAACAACAAGGCCATCCGGTCGGCGCCGGCCAGTTCGAACGCCTGCACTTTGTCGTAGATCGCGATGGCGATGGTGCGGGTCTCACCAGGGATGCTGCCGCCGACCATCAACACCACGCCGAATTCGCCCAGCGTGTGGACAAAAGTCAGCACCATGGCCGACAACACCCCCGGCCACGCCAACGGCAGTTCTACCCGCCAGAAGGTCTGCCAGCCGCCCAGACCACTGACGGCGGCGGCCTCGCCGAGCTCACGCGGAATGGCCGCAAACGCGCGCTGCACCGGTTGCACCATGAAGGGCACATTGAAGATGACCGACGCGATCAGCAAGCCCAGGAAGTTGAAGCTCAGGCGCAGATCGAGGTGCGTTGCAGCCCAACGCCCGAGCGCCGAGTCACCACCCAGGGCCACCAGCAGGTAATACCCCAGCACCGTTGGCGGCAGCACCAGTGGCAACACCACCAGCGCCTCGATCCAGGCCTTGCCAAAAAACGCCGTATGCGCCAGCCAGCGGCCCAGCAGCAGGCCCAACGGCAGCAACACGCACAGTGTCACTGCGGCCAGTTCCAGCGAAAGGGAAAACGCCTGCCAATCCACGAAAGCCTCAATCCTGGGGCACAACAAAGCCCGAACGGGCCATGATCGCACGTGTTGGCGCGCTGCCCAGAAACTCAAAGAATTCGTGCAGTGGCTCACCCGCGCCCTTGAGCAACACCATGCGCTGGCGCAGGGGCTGGTGCAGCCGATCATCGATGAGCGAGAAACTGCCCAGAGCGGCTACCTGCGGCACCCTGGACAGGGACAGGGCGATGATGCCGCCCTGGGCCGACCCCGACAATGCAAACTGCGCCGCCTGCGATACGTTCTCGCCCAACACCAGGCGCTCTTGCAGCATGTTCCACACTCCTGCCGCCTGCAGGGCTTCCCGGGCTCGCGCGCCATATGGCGCGTGTTGCGGGTTGGCGATGGCGAACTTGCGCAGGCGTCCATCCCGCAGCGCCGCCGCCAGGTCGGTCAGGCTGCCGTCCGGCTGCAACGACGACCCCGTGGGAACAGCCAGCACCAGGCGACCGATACCGTACACCCTGCCTGTATCCAGCGTCTTGCCGCGCTGCGCCAAACGCTGCACCAGCGCCTCGTCGGCCGACATGAACATGCCAAAAGGCGCACCTTGTTCAATCTGCGACGTCAACGTGCCGGACGACCCGTACACGACCCGCACGGCCTGGCCGCTGCGGGCCTGGAACAGCGCGATGATTTCATCCAGCGCGTGGCGCAGGTCGGACGCAGCCGCCACGGTCGCCGTCGCCTGCCGCGCGGCCGCAGCGAGGGGCAGAGTCACAAGCCCGGCACACAAGCGGCGTCTGGTCAGGTTCTGCATGGAGGCGGGTGGACGCTGGCGCCACGGGCTTGCGGGGCACAGGTAGGCAAAAAGTATAGCCATTCGGCCGGGCCGAATGGGCGTTCCCACACACGCGACAATGCCTTGGTCGGCACCACAACGACCGAAACAAACCTCCGCAAGTCCATGTTGCAGCCCGTTGTTCTTGTTCTGGCCTCCGGTCGCGGCGAGCGTTTTCTGGCCAGCGGCGGCGGCGTGCACAAGCTGCAGGCGCTGCTGCATGGCAAGCCGGTCCTGCAACACACACTGGAGGCGGTACGCAGCAGCGGGCTGCCGTGGCACCTGGAAGACTCGGGGCAAGCCGGCATGGGGGATTCGATCGCTGCGGCGGTGCGAGCGACCCGCGATGCCGACGGCTGGCTGATCCTGCCCGGCGACCTGGCGCTGGTGCGGGCCGAAACCTTGCGGCTGGTTGCCACTGCGTTGCAGTTCGAAACCCTCGTGGCACCACTGTACCAGGGGCAGCGCGGGCATCCGGTGGGGTTCGCCGCGTCCATGGGGGCGGCGCTGGCGGGTCTGCGCGGCGACCGCGGCGCTGGTGGTTTGCTGCAAGGGCGCAGGGTCTCGCAACTGGTCACGGGAGACATCGGCTGTATCAGGGACATCGACACCGTGGCGGACCTGCAGGCCGCACACGCCTTGCTGCTGGCCGACACCGCACGCCATCGCTCCATCCGATGACCCGCGCCGGCGCGCGCGCTCAGAAATTCTCGCGGCGGTAAATCAGCGGACTCTTGAACAGGCCGAAGAACGCCCGTGCCACCGGATTGCCCACCGTGCCGGTCCAGTTGAACTGCAGCGCGGGCAGATTGGCGGTCGATGCCAGCGGGCCGGCCGCTCCGACACTGGTACAGGCATTGCCGGACGCTGCGGCACCCAGATTGAGCGTGATGTCGGCCCAGCCGGAATTGCCGACGCCCGGGGCCGTCAGCGTGACCGCGAAATTGGGCGCCGCACCGCCCACCGTGATGGCCGTTTCGCAGGGGGCAAGGTTGTTGGGCCGCGACGCACTGCCGGCCGGATGGGCAAATGCAAACTGGTTGGCGGCGATGCTGGTGCAGCTGTCCAGGCTGTTCACGACGAAGGCCGTACCGTTCCAGTACTGGGCCTGCAGTGGTAGTGGCAGCGGCAGGCGTTCCGACCCATAGGCGTTTTGCAACCGCAGTCTGCCGTAGCGCAGGGGCACCGAAACCCCCAGCGACACGCGGTCGGCAACGCCGTTGTTGTCGGTGTCGAGGTTGTTCGGCGACAGTGTCACACCGTCACTGTCCACTGGCGCAATGCCAAAACTGGCAGCCAGCGGTCCGTCCGGCGCCGCGGCGCGCAGCACCGTGGCGCCCAATGTGGCGGATACCACGCCATTGCTCCAGGCGCCGGTCGCTGTGCCTGGCAGCAGCCGACCACCAACCCCGGTGGCCAACACGGTGCTGCCGGAGATGCCAGACAGGTTCCAGGAGGTGGCCACGGTCGGATCGAGCTTGGCAAAACTGCCGCTGTAGTTCTGCGTCGTGGCGCCCGCCGTGTTGCGCGCCGTCAGGCCAACCAGCAGCCGGAAACCCTCGTCCAGGTAGGTGAAGGTCGAAGCGGCACAGCCAGCGCTCGCCACCCGATGGGTGAGCGTGCTGGCGCCCAGCGCAAAACTGGCCGGTATGAAACGGCCGATGTTGCCACTGGTGGTGCCAGTCACATTGCCAGTTCCCAGATAGTCGGCGTCGGCCACCGCAGGCGTCAGCGTGATGATGCCGACCTCGGACCAGTTCAGGTTGTGCGCGGCGCCCAGAGTCGCTACCCCGGCCACAAAACTGCCACCAGCGATGGCGGCGTTGGAAAGTGTGCCGGGGGCGCCAGCCACCGGCAAGACCAGGTTGTGCGTCAACGAGACTCCTTCGGGCACTGTTTCGCGCCCGAAGTTCGGCGTCGCCAATCCAGTGGAGCCCACCACGGTGAGCGTGGCCGAGATCGGCTGACCGGCCGGCATGAAAGCAGCACCTGCAGCCGACGCGGCGGCCGGATTGTTGCCGGGCGCGGCAATCGCCGCCGTGGCACAGGCCCCTGCAACATAGTTGGCGCAGCGGATGTTGGACAACACAAAACCCGCCGGCCTGGCCACAAAGGCATTCGACACGCCCGACAGCGGTGTCAGCAATGCACCACCCGCCGCCCTGCTCGCCTGCAGGGTGAGCTGCCCGACATCGGCGAAATTGATGGAAAACGGCGCATTGCCATTGGCATCAAAGGTCATGGGCACCGAGGTCGATGTGGCAAAACTGCCGTTGGCGTTTCCCGCAAAGGCCACGGCAGCACTTCCCGTCACTGTCAACCGGTTGCCAGCGGAGCAGGTGGAGGGGTTGTTGCACTGGTAGGCCCAATTCACGTTGTTGGGGCCGTTCAGGGCTGCGGTACAAGCCGCCGTGGTGGTGCTGGTCTGGACCGCCCGCAGCACGAAACTGGCCGATGTGGTGCCCGCGGTCTGCGACGGCACTGTAGTGCCGGCACCGTTGGCGGCTGCCGCAATGATGAAACCGGCGGTGGCCGAGTTGTAGGTGCAGGAAGGGGTACCGAAGTTGCAGGTTGTTGCATTGCCAGCCACCGGCGCAATCGAGGTGGTGCCGAACACCACCGTGCCCGCCGTCGTGACGCCAACCGACTCGGTGACCGAACTGCTGCCGGCCGCGATGCTGAAATTCGGGCTGCCATCGGTCCAGACCACTGTGGGCGTACCCGTCGCGCTCAAGGTGCCGGCGACGCCACCGGTGTACGGTGTGTCACAGCTGGCATCGGCGCAGGCACGAACCGTCAACAGGTTTGCGGCACAGGTGACACCACTCGCGCTGCCCTGGATTTCCAGGTGGTGAGGACCCACCGCGCGCGGGCCGCATGACACCACGGTCGACAAGCGCTGGTACAGGATCGTGGTGCCGGTCGGAACCGCCGCCGAGTTCAGTGAATATTGCTCACAGTCGGCTGTGGACACCTGGATGCCCACCGTGGCGCCCGTACCGCTGTTGGCCATGGAACCATAGGAGTACACGACCTCGCCGGTTTCCCACAACTGCACCTGAAAATTCACCAGCAGCGTGCGGTCGCTGAAGAAACCCATGGCACGGTACTGCACTACCAGCACCCGCGCCGGCGCCGTGCCCAGCGTCTGGTACTCGACGAAACTCGTCGTGTTGTTCTTGAACAGATCGTCCCAGAACGGCAGCAACACCGGCCCGATTCCTGCAGCCGGCAAGGCGGTGTTGGCATAGGCGGTGGTGGTTGGCGCCGCGCCGAGAAAAATCAGGCCGTTGGTGGAGACCCGGATCGTGGTGTATGCCGTGCCGGCAAAGTTGAACGTGAATCCGATCGGCGCATTGGCCGACACCACATCGTCCTGCGCACCCGAAAACAGCTGTATCGGGGCGGGCAGAACACGCGATGGGTAGGCGGCAGTGACGCTGGCGCCGCTGCTGGACACATAGGTACCGGCGTCGGCCGAAGTGACGCCCACCAGCAGCAAACAGACCAGCCACCACAACCAGGTCCGGAGCCTTGTACCTCGCATCGCGGATCGCATCCTGCTGGCTCTCGATGCTGCGCAGTCGCTACTGCAACCCGATCTGTCGCGGCCACCGGATGGACCCCGGTTCAATCGAGCAGACTTGCATAAACCAGGTTGCGAAACAACTGACGGTAATACCCGCGCTGGTTCGGCGCCTGCAGCATCAGAATGGCGAACAGGTCCTCGGCCGGGTCGACAAAAAAGCTGGTGCCGCCCATGCCGCTCCAGTAGTACGTGCCTGCCGATCCGGGAACCGCGGTCACGCCCCGCTCCAGCCGCACCGCAAAACCCAGGCCGAAGCCTTCCCCTGGGTCGAGCAGCGTGTTGCGCGCGGGAATCCGCCCCATGTGGTCGCTGGTCATGTAGTCGACGCAGCGCGGCCCCAGCAGGCGCACGCCATCGAGTTCGCCCCGATTCAGCAACATCTGCAGGAAGCGTGCATAGTCCGCCGCAGTCGCAACCAGACCACCGCCACCGGACTCCATGGGCGGCGGCTCCCGCATGTCGCTCATCTGCATCACGACGCCACCATCCGGGTCCCGGTCGAACGGCTGCGCGATACGCCCGTGGTCTGGCGGCGGCACATGAAAACCGGTGTCGACCATGCCCAAGGGCCCGAGGATGTGCTGCTGCAGGAACTGCCCCAGGCTTTGCCCGCTGAGCACTTCAACCAGCCGCCCCAGCACATCGGTGGCGCGGCTGTATTCCCCCACCGTACCGGGCTGGAACATGAGCGGGACTTGCGCCAGCGCACGACAAAAACCGGCACTGTCGCGCCCGGCCTGCTTGAGATGGAGATTGTGCTGGCGGTACATGCGCTGCACCGCCGACTCGCCGGAAAACTCGTATGTCAGACCGGCGGTGTGGCGCATCAGGTCGTGCACCGTGGCGGGTTGCACCGCGGGCTCCAGCGTCACCACGCCATGACGTTCCACGGCCACCTGCTGGCCGGCAAACTCGGGCAGGTGTTTGGCCACCGGGTCCGCCAGCAGAAAACGACCTTGCTCCATCAGCATCATGGCCGCCACGGACACCAGCGGCTTGGTCATGGAATAGATACGGAAAATCGCATCACGCCGCATCGGCACACCGGCCTGCGGGTCCTGCATGCCGAGCGCTTCATGCAACACCAGCTCACCATGACGCACCAGCACCACCACGGCTCCGGGCAGTCGTCGGCGCTCGACTTCATCCTGCAACACCGCGAGCAGGCGTTTGCAGCGCAGTGGGCACAAGCCCATTTTGTGCGGCTCCGTCTTGCCGGCAGTTTCGGAAATGCCGCTCACGCGCTGGTGCGGCACCCAGACCGGGCGCCTCCTGTTGTCGCGGGAAGGCTGGCCGCGAAGGTGGTGGTCTCAGTCAGCGTTGTCATATGTTGACCTATGTTCTCAGTCTTCCTTGCTGCATGGCCAGGAGGCGGCTGCCTTGAGGCCTTTGGGCAGGGTGGTCTGCTTGTCGCCGCAGGCTGTATCCAGCTGCGCCTGGGTCATTCCCAGCGCGGTGGACAAATCCACGCCTTCAATACGGGTGCGAAACATTCGGGCCTGTGACATGCGCGCGTCCGCCAACTTGGCACCACTCATGCGGGTACGCGCCAGATCGGCGCCGCTGAGGTTGGCGCGCAACAACACCGCGCCTTCGAGAGAGCTGCGTTGGAACTCGGCCTTGCTGAGGTTGGCTCCGGTCAGGTCCGCGCCGGCAAAGTTGGAGCGTGCCAGCTCGGCCTTGGTCAGATCCGCACCGACAAGTTTGGCCTTGCTGAAATTGGAACGGTAGCCGCTGAGCTGCACCAAGGTCGCCCGGCCGAGGTCAGCTCCGCTGAATCGCACCCGATCCACACTGGCACGTGTCATGTCCGCGCTGGCGAGGTTGGCACTTTCCAGATCGGTGCCATTCAGGTCGGCGCCGACCAGCCGTGCGTTCTGCAGGTCGGCCTTGCGCAAGATCAGCCGGTGCTTCTGGCATCCGCTCCAATCGACGCGCGCTGCAGGGGCGTCGGAACACGCGCCGTGCACCGTACCCCAAAGACACGCAACGCCAATGGCAACAACAAGCTGGCGACTGAGCATGAGAGAGTCCATGCGCGGCATCTTACCCGCGCCGGCGCCTCCTTGCCCGATGCCCGACTGCTGCGCTATGCTGCTTCGCGTGACGAACCCATCGGAACTGGCTGCATGGCGCCGCACTCAGCGCGACACACTGCTGCGGCAACGCATGGCCATGGCGCGCGACTTGCGCGATCACTACGGCCGAGCCATCAGCCGGCGCTTGCTGCAGTGTTTTGCGCCAGCAGCAGGGACCGTGGTCGGCATCTACTGGCCGATCAAGGGTGAATTCGATCCGCGTTTTGTGGCGCGGCAATGGCGCCAGGCTGCCGTACGAACCGCCCTGCCGCTGGTCATCGGCCGAGACATGCCATTGGAATTTCGCCTCTGGTCGCCCGGCGTGACCATGCTGCCCGGCGCGTTCGGGCTGCCGCGCCCGCAGGGCACACCGCATGTCACGCCGCACATGCTGCTGATGCCGCCGGTGGGCTGGGACGCACTAGGCTACCGTCTGGGTTACGGCGCGGGATATTACGACCGCACACTGGCCGCCATGCCACGGTCGACGCTCAAAATCGGCGTTGGCTTCGAGTGTTCGCGCATCAACAGCATCGACCCACAAGCACACGACATAGCCATGGATTTCATCGTCACCGAAGCGACGGTGTATCTGGCAGGCCCACAGGGCTTGCGGCCGCTTGACAACGCCGACGCAGTGCAACGGGCGCTTCGGCAGTGGCGCGAACTCAGGGCGCCGTGAGGCGTTGATGGTAAGCGCCGCTGCCGCGCTGGAGCACACTGTCCGACATCAACAAGTCACCTGGCAGTAAAACCTGCTGATCCTGAAGGCGTTGGTAATACGGCGCAAAATCAATGGTCGCCAATTGCAACAGGTCGTCCAGCTGGTTGAGCACAAAGTAACTTTCCTGAAAGTCATCGATGCGGTAGCTGGTGCGCATGACCCGTTCCAGATCAAAGCCGATATGGTTCGGTGACGGGTCCTCGAGGGCAAACACCGTTTCGGTCAGCGACGATGCGATGCCAGAGCCGTAGATACGCAGGCCGTCGGGTTGTTGTACCAGCCCGAACTCGACCGTATACCAATAGACACGCGCCAACAACGGCAACACCCCGAGCGCCCGGGCACGCAGGCCACCAACCCCATAGGCCTGCACGAAATCGGCGATGACCGGGTTCATCAACATCGGCACATGGCCAAACACATCGTGGAAGACGTCGGGCTCTTCAAGGTAATCCAGCTGGCCTGGCTTGCGGATGAACGACCCGGCGGGAAAACGCCGATGCGCCAGATGGTCGAAAAACACCTCATCGGGCACCAGACCGGGCACAGCGACGACTTGCCATCCTGTGGCGCGCATCAGCACGTCGCTCAAACGCCGGAAATCCGGAATCTGCTCGGCCCCGATCGGCAACCGTCGCATACCGTCGACAAACGCATCACAGGCGCGCCCCGGCAACAGACGGCTCTGGCGCTCGAACAGTGTTTGCCACACAGCATGCTCCGCCGCACTGTAGTGCTCCCACCCCTGGTCTATGGTCCAGTCTGCGTTGGGCATCTGGGCTCCGGCTGCCGCGCCGTGTTTTGTCATCGCACAAGCTCCGCCGTCTGCGGTCGGCCGGTTGCAGTCGTTGGCACTTCGGCCGGCTCGATGCCTTGTCCCGGGCCAGCGCGGCGGGCGTCCGCGCCGCTCTGCTTGCAGTCTCGCGCAGATGGTGTTGCAGCACACCATGGGGTTGGCGCAACCCCGGATGCGGGAGCGCGTGACTCTGTGGCATGCGCGAATACTTTCAGCAGACCGGCGCCGCCACCCGCCACGCCTGCATGGGTGCTTGGCTGTGGGGAAGTCCGGACCCCGACCCCCGCAGAACACAAACCCGGCGGCACCGGCCTGTGGGGACAGCGGGCGGTGCGCCTCTGTGGCGCTGAGGAGGCAAGGCCCGGACACAAACAGTCCGGGGGACTGTTTGTGCCTGCCGAGCGGACGGGCCACTGGCCCGGCGCGGCCTGCAAGGCCAGGGCTTGCGGCCAGCGCGAAGCGCGTTCGTGCTCATTCTCATCGCGGCTGTCTGAGCGCAGAGAGCGCAGCGAACGCAGCGAGTTCCGCGACGCGGCCGCAAGACCGAGCATCGCAGGGCAGTCGGGCGCAGCACCGACCGCACCAGTGAAGCGCTGCGGCCTGGGTGCACGCGCCTTTGCCGCGACCAAGGTCGAACACCATGCGGCGCCGGTGCATAACACCGACCTCCCCAGTGTGAGCCCACGTCGGGCGCCGCCTGGCGCGACGCGGGGAGGCCGAAATCCCGGCACAACCAGTGCCAACTCGCGCCAAACCGGCCCGCCCGTCGCACCACGGGCGCACCTGTGCCGGTTCCAGGGACATTGAAGGTTTGCCACACCAGCCTCGGTGGCGACCATCGGCGTCGGTGTAAGCTGTTGGCGCATGCCGCACGAATCCCGCCTCACGCGCGAACTGCGCCTCTTGTTGGGTACCCAGCGGGTAGCCGCGCTGGGCACCTTGACCGATGGTGCAGCGCCCCAGGTGTCGATGGTTCCGTTTGCAATCGAGCCCGGGCAGGCCTGCCTGGTGCTCCATGTCAGCGGCCTGGCCGCGCACACCCGCAACATGCAGGCATCGCCGGCCGTGTCGCTGCTGGTGATGCAGGCCGAGGTTGCCGGCGAGCCGGTGCATGCATTGCCGCGCGTGACGCTGGACGGCCGGGCCGAGATGCTGGTGCCCGACAGCCCGACGTGGGCCGCCTGCCGCAGCGCCTACCTGGCCCGGTTCCCGCAGGCCGAGCCGATGACACAACTCGGCGACTTCATGTTTGTCGCGGTACATCCGACCCATGCCCGCCACGTGGCCGGGTTCGGTGCCGCACGCTCGGTGGACGAGCCGGAATTGGCGCAGGTCCTGGGCCAGCGGTCAGGCGCGTAGGAACATGCGTGCGGCGGTTCGTGGCCGCCTGCACCGGTGCCGCGCGACAACCCCTATGCCGCGTTGCCGCGCCGTTTTTCCAGGATCACCAACGCGATGCCGCCAAGCACCGCCACCGACGCCAGCACCAGCCGCAGGCTCGGCGGTTCACCGAGAAAAACCAGGCCACCCAAGGCCGCGATGACCGGCACACTGAG
>JANOTG010000082.1:0-8970 GCA_031416215.1 Betaproteobacteria bacterium | reverse complement strand
CGCCGCCTGTCGATGAAATCCACGGCGGCGTCAGCGGCGATGACGCCGATCACGCAGATATTGGCGTCCATCGCACTCTCGGCGGTCATCACCGTGGCCTTGGTGCAAAGTGCCGACCGGACCACCTCGGTTGGCGGTTTTGTCGCCTTTGTCACCGCCATGCTGATGTTGATAGCACCACTCAAGCACCTGACCGAGGTGGCGAACCCGATCACCCGCGGCCTGGCTGCCATGGAGCGTGGCCTCGACCTGATCGCCAACACCGAAAGCGAACGTGGTGGCAGCCACCAGGTGGTGCGGGCCCGCGGCGACGTGTGTTTCGAGAATGTCGCGGTGACTTATGGCGACAACACGGTAGCAGCGCTGGACAACGTCAGCCTGCGGGTAGCTGCCGGTGAGACTGTGGCATTGGTGGGCGCCTCCGGTTCGGGCAAGACCACCCTGGTGAGCCTGCTGCCGCGTTTTGTCGAGCCGGGGTCGGGCTCGGTGTCACTGGACGGCGTGGCACTGTGTGACTGGCAGCTGGCCGCCCTGCGCAGGCAGATCGCCGTGGTGAGCCAGCATGTCGCCATGCTCAACGATTCACTGGCGGTGAACGTGTCGCTGGGGCACGAACCGGACCGGTCGCGCGTGCTGCAATGCCTGGTGGCGGCAAATTTGCAGCAGCTGGTGGACGAGCTGCCACAGGGCATGGACACGATCGTCGGCCACAACGCCATGCAGCTCTCCGGCGGACAGCGTCAGCGGCTGGCGATTGCGCGCGCACTGTACAAGGACGCGCCGGTGCTGATTCTGGACGAGGCCACCTCGGCGCTGGACGCCGAATCGGAACGCGCCGTACAGGACGCGCTGCAACGGCTGATGCAAAAACGCACCACCCTGGTGATCGCGCACCGCCTCGCCACGGTGCAACACGCCGACCGCATCGTGGTGCTGGAGGGCGGGCGCATTGTCGAGAGCGGCCACCATGCCGAGCTGCTTGCGGCGGGTGGCACCTATGCCAGGTTGTACGCCATGGGACTTGGTGCGGCCGAGAATGGTCCGCAGGCCTGACGGTATCGAAGGCGGCGCACGCGGCAAGACTGGCGTGGTTTGTGCATGACCCAGGAAAGCGCTTGCGTGATGATTCCCGTGGCGCACTGTAGCAGGGCACGTGGCATATCCCGCGGCAGCCCGTGCTGCCTATACTCGCCCCCACATGATCAGAAAACCCATGAACAATTCGGCAAAAACCTCGAAAGCGGTCCGAAACCCGGTCGGCAGAGCTGCCGTCGTGAAGATTGATGACGTGGCGCGCGCTGCCGGGGTCTCACCCAGCACGGTATCGCGGGTACTCAATGGCACGGCGGTGGTCAGCGACGCCAAGAAAAAGGCCATTGATGATGCCATTGACACACTTGGTTTTGTTCCCAACCCATTGGCGCGCGGACTGGCCGGCGGTCGCAGCCTGAGTATCGGGGTCATCACGCAGGCCATCGACAGCCCCTTTTACGGTACTGCCTTGCGTGGCATCCAGGATCAACTGGACCCGGCCGGCTACAGCGCCTTGTTTGTCAATGGCAACTGGAACGCCAGCGCGGAAGCGCGTTGTATCGACCTGCTGCGCGCGCGCCGGGTCGACGGCATCATCGTGCTCACCGGGCGCCTGCCGGACAAATCCCTGAAGGCCTGCGCCAAGACGGTTCCGGTCGTGGTAACCGGGCGCAACCTGAAGGCGCCGGGCCTGTTCTCCATCAATTTCGACAACTTCGAGGGTGGTCGCCTGGCCACCAAGCATCTGATCGATCTGGGACACCGGGACATCGCCTTCATCAGTGGCGACCCGGAGCATGACGACGCGCTGGAACGCCTGCGTGGCTACCGCGTTGCACTGGAAGCTGCCGATATCAAATTCGATCCCACACTGGTAGTGCCCGGCGCCTATCACGAGGTGAGCGGCCTCCAGGCGGTGGGCCGACTGTTGGAGAGCCGGCGCAAATTCACCGCGATATTTGCAGCAAATGACCAGATGGCCTGCGGCGCCACCCTGGGATTGCAACGCCGCGGTTTGCGCGTGCCCGACGACGTGTCCCTGGTCGGTTTTGACGACCTGCCGACATCGGTCTACGCCATGCCGCCCCTGACCACGGTGCGTCAACCGGCCTACGAACTGGGACAACTCGCCGCCACGGCCATGCTGCAGCTGTTGGCGGGCGACAAACCCGAGGTGCTGGTTCCGCCGCCGCGGGTCATCACACGCGAATCGGGGCGCCGTTTGGTCGCCTGAGGACGCGCGGGCGACAAAGGGAGCCGAATTCGGGATTACCCCTAGACCAACTGCCTGAAGCCCGTGCCTATAATCGTTTGAAAGCGCTTTCATATGGCCCGGTGCCGGCATCTGGCCGCGCTGGCCGCGCTGCAACAACCGGGGACAGGCATGGAACACACCACACGCTGGTTTCGACTGCGCCACCTCCGGGCGCTATCGGGGCTTTGCGTGTTCCTGTGGTCGGGAGCCCAGGCTCAGCAATCGCTGACTATCGCTGCTTTTCCGGCTGTGGACGAAATCGTGCGATCTGCCATCCCGCAATGGAAGCGCCTGCATCCCACGGTGGACATCAAGGTGGTGAGCCGCCAGTTCAGTGACCACCATACCGCGATGACGACGGCGCTGTCGACCTCTTTCTACCTGCCCGATGTGATGGCGCTGGAAGTGGGTTATGTCGGGCGTTTTGCCCAGGGTGGCGGCCTCGAAGACCTGTCCCGAGCGCCCTACAACATTCGTCAATTTCAGTCGCGTTTTGTGCCTTATGCCTTTGCACAGGCGACCAGCCGCAAGGGATCGGTGGTGGCCGTGCCCACCGACATCGGCCCGGGCACGCTGCTCTACCGCAGCGATGTGCTCGCCAAAGCCGGGGTCAGCGAGGCTGAACTGACGCAGTCGTGGGACAGCTATGTGGCCTCTGGAGTCAAGATCAAGACTGCCACCGGTGCCTACCTGATGGCGCATGCACGCGACATGAAGGACATTGCCATCCGTACCGGTGTACGCCCCGGCGAAGGCTTGTTTTTTGACAACCAGTCCAATGTGCTGGTGACCTCGCCGCGGTTCGTGCGCGCCTTCGAGCTGGCGCGCAAGGTACGCCAGCAAAAACTCGATGCCAAGGTATCGGCGTGGTCGAACGAATGGTCGGAAGGATTCAAGCGCGGCACGATTGCCACGCAGATGACCGGCGCCTGGCTGGCCGGGCACCTGGGCAACTGGCTGGCACCAGCCACCAAAGGCCAGTGGCGCGCAGCGCAGTTGCCCGAAGGTGCTTTTGCTGCCTACGGTGGCACCTTTTTTGCCATCGCCCGGGGCTCACCGGCAGCCAACAAGGCGCTGTCATGGGAGTTCATCCAGATGATGACACTGAATCGCGACATCCAGCTCAGTGCCTTCAAGACGCAAGATGCATTCCCGGCTTTGCTGGAGACCTTCGACGACCCCTTCTTCGACTTGCCAATCGCCTTCCTCGGTGAGCAGAAAGCGCGCCTCGGATGGCGTGCCGCAGTAGCCAAGATCTCGGCCGTCGACGTGCACAAGCAGGATGCTTTCGCCGATGAAGTGATCAACACCGAACTTGACAAGGTGCTGGACCGCGGCAAGGACATCACCGTTGCCCTGGCCGACGCGCAGCGCCTGCTGCAAAAGCGGGCCCACCGGTAGGCCGCACCGATCCTGCGCGCGCCAACGACCAGACACGCCATGAAGCTTCCGCCCCAGTTGCGCCTGTCACCCACGTGGGCGCCGTATATCTTTCTGAGCCCCTTCGTCATCCTTTTTGGAGTGTTCGGCGTGTTCCCGCTGATCTTTTCACTCTACCTCGCGTTCCAGACATGGGAGCCAACCAGCGGGCTGGGCGCCATGGACTTTGTCGGCCTGGGCAACTTCGCCTTTGCGCTGCAGGACGAGTGGTTCTGGAAGTCGCTCAAGAACACCGCCTGGCTGGCGTTCGCCTCCGGCGTTCCGCAGCACCTGGTTGCCATTCCGCTGGCCTACTTCATCCACTCGTCTTTCAAACGCCTGCGCAATGGCGTCGTCGGCGCCTATTTCATGCCCTACATCACCTCCACGGTGGCAATAGCGATCCTGTTCAGTTCGCTGTTTTCCACCGACTACGGGCTGGTGAACGTTGGCCTGCAGGTTTTGCGCACGGTGCCGCTACTGGAATGGTTCTTGCCGGCCAACGCGATCGACTGGCTCGGTGACCCGGACCACATCAAACCGGCCATCTCCATGATCGTGTTCTGGCGTTACGTGGGCTTCAACGTGGTCCTGTACCTGGCCGCGCTGCAGACGATTCCCAACGATATCTATGAGGCTGCCACCATGGATGGTGCCGGTCGGCTGCAGCAATTCTGGTTCATCACCCTGCCCAGCCTCAAGCCAATGATCTTCTTCGGCGTCACCCTGTCGGTGATCGGCGGCCTGCAGTTGTTCGAGGAGCCGTTCATCCTGACCGGCGGGCGTGGTGGCTCGGACCAGGCTGGCATGACCACCGCGATCTACCTGTACCGCATGGCTTTTGATTTCAACGACTTCGGAGCCGCCAGCGCCATGTCCTGGCTGTTGTTCATCATCGTCGCCCTGTTGACCTGGTTGACCAACAAGGCATTTGCTCCGAGCCGCCGGTCAGCCTGAAACCAGCCGCCACCATGAAAATCAAGTCCGAACAACTCGCACCGTGGGCGGCCTACCTCGTGGTCGGCATCGGCGCACTGGTCATGCTGGCGCCGTTTTATTTCATGTTCGTGTTTGCCACCCACTCGCGCACCGAGATCTTCAGCCTGCCGCCGCCGATGTTTTTCGGTGACGATTTCCTGAACAACCTGAAGATACTGACCGATCGCATGCCGTTTTGGCGCAACCTGGGCTGGAGCCTGTATGTGGCCATCGGCTCCACAGTGCTGACGCTGTTGTTCTGTTCGATGGGCGGTTATGCCTTCGCCCTGTTCGAGTTCCGCTACAAAAACGCGCTGTTTGGCCTGGTGATGGGCACCATGCTGCTGCCCTCGTTCATGAACATGATCCCGACCTTCATGATCATGGACGTGCTGGGCTGGATCGACCAGCCGCGCGCTCTCTACATTCCGGGTGCCGCCAGCGCATTTGGAATTTTCCTGATGCGCCAGTTCGTGACCTCGTCGATCCCGAAGGACCTGATCGAGGCGGCGCGCATGGATGGTTGCAGTGAACTGGGTATTTACTGGCGCATTGTGTTGCCTCTGCTCAAGCCGGCGCTGGGCACATTGGGTTTGATCACCTTCATCGCCTCCTGGAACAATTTCATCGGGCCGCTGATCGTGATGCGCTCGCCCGACATGTACACGCTTCCACTGGCCTTGCGCAGCCTGCAAAGCCCGGTGGACACGGAATGGGGTGCCCTGATGACCGGTTCGGCCATCGCCACGCTGCCCCTGGTAGTGCTCTTTGTCCTGTCCTCCCGCCAACTGATATCAGGACTCACGGCTGGCGCTGTGAAGTAATAAAAACCATGACCCCCGTTACCTCTATGGGCACCTTGCCGCCCTTCCCCGACAGCTTCGTCTGGGGTGTAGCCACCAGTTCATTTCAGATCGAAGGCGCAGCCGTCGAGGACGGCAAGGGACTGTCGATCTGGGACGCGTTCTGCCGCCAGCCCGGCGCCATCGCCGATCAAAGTGATGGTGATATTGCCTGTGACCACTACCACCGCTGGGAACAGGACCTGGACCTGATCACCAGCCTGGGCGTGGACGCCTACCGTTTCTCCGTCTCCTGGCCGCGGGTGCGCCCCGGCGGCAGCGGTGCCTGGAACAACAAGGGCCTCGACTTCTACGAGCGTGTCGTCGATGGCCTGCTGGAGCGCAAGGTAAAACCTTATCTGACGCTCAACCACTGGGATTTGCCGCTGGAATTGCAGGCCGCCGGCGGCTGGGCCCACCGCGACACGGTGCAACGTTTTGTCGAATACGCCGAGGGTATACAAGCGCGTATGGGTGACCGGCTGGCCGCCATCACCACACACAACGAACCCTGGGTGATGTCCGTGCTGGGGCATGAGACCGGCGTCTTTGCTCCCGGAATCAAGGACCGCGGCGTCGCCATGCAGGTCGCGCACCACCTGATGCTCAGCCACGGACTGGCTTTGCAGGCGCTGCGTGCCCAGGGTGCCAGCGCCAAGCTGGGCATTGTGCTGAACCTGTCACCGACACACAGCGCCACCGAGTCCAGCGACGACCGCGCCAAGGCACATCTTGAAGACGGACGCCTGCTGCGCTGGTACATGGACCCGTTGTTCAAGGCCTGTTACCCGGCCGATGTGCTGGAGTTCCTTGGTGGTGACAGCCCGCAGATGCAAGACGGCGACCTGCAGGCCATTGCCACCCCGATGGACTTTCTGGGCATCAACTACTACTCGCGCTCCGTGGTCAGCGCCAGCACGAGCTGGACCGCCAAGGACAGCGGCTACGACCTGACCGACATGGGCTGGGAGGTCTACCCGGAAGGCCTGACCGAGCTGCTGCTGCGGCTGCAGCGCGACTACCCGGTGCCGCCGCTGTACATCACCGAGAACGGTGGCGCCTTCAAGGACGCGGTGGTGGACCGGCGCATCCATGACAACCAGCGCAGCGAATACATCGCCAGCCACATCGCCGCAGTGGCCGATGCCATCGCCCAGGGCGTGCGCATGGAGGGCTACATGGTCTGGAGCCTGCTCGACAACTTCGAGTGGGCGTCGGGACACGAGAAGCGTTTTGGCATCGTGCACGTGGACTACGCGACGCAGCGCCGCACGCTCAAGGACAGCGCGTTGTGGTACCAGGGTTTCCTGCAGCGCCAGAAGGCGGCACGAGGTCAGCGCGCCATGTTCGCACAAGGAGCTTAGGATGGGACAGGTATCACTGCGGGGCATCCGCAAGAGTTACGGCGCGGTGGATGTCATCAAGGGCATCGACCTCGAAGTTGCGGATGGCGAATTCATGGTCTTCGTCGGTCCCTCCGGTTGTGGCAAGTCGACCGTATTGCGCATGATCGCCGGCCTGGAATCTGTCACCGGCGGTGACCTGCTGATCGACGGCGTGCGTGCCAATGACGTGCGCCCGGCGGATCGTGGCGCAGCCATGGTGTTCCAGAGTTACGCCCTCTACCCGCACATGACAGTGGCAGAAAACATGGGTTTCGCGCTCAAGATGGCTGGTGTGGGGCGGGCCCAGCGCGACGAGCAGGTCGGGCGCGCAGCCGACATCCTGCGCCTGGGCGAATTGCTGTCGCGTTATCCGAAGGAGCTCTCCGGCGGCCAGCGCCAGCGGGTGGCGATCGGCCGCTCCATTGTGCGCAAGCCCAAGGTATTCCTTTTTGATGAGCCGCTGTCCAACCTGGACGCGGCCTTGCGCGTCAACATGCGCATCGAGCTCTCCAGGCTGCACCAGGAGCTGGGCACGACCATGATCTACGTCACCCACGACCAGGTCGAGGCGATGACCCTGGGCGACCGCATCGCCGTATTCAACCGCGGCATCGTGGAGCAGATGGGGCAGCCGATGGAGCTGTACAACCGCCCCGCCAATGAGTTCGTCGCCACCTTCGTCGGCGCACCGCGTATCAACCTGGTGCCACGGCCGCCGGCTGGGGACGCTGCAACCGCGCACCAGGCGCTGTGGAGCGCCCTGACCGCGCAGGCACCGGCCAGCGCCCAACGCGCCGGGCTGCGGCCGGAACACCTGCGGCTGGTCGCAGCCGGCGCGGGCATACCCGCCAGCGTTGTGCTGGCCGAACACCTGGGCGACTCGTCGGTGATCCACCTGCGGGTCGACGGCATCAACGACCTGCTGAGCGCCAAGGTTGGTGCCGAACATGGCGCCATCGATGCCGGACAGACGGTGGGCCTGTTGCCCGACGCTTCCTGGGCGCTGATTTTTGGTGCAGACGGAAAGCTGATGGCGTAGACGAAAGAGGCGGACATGGCCAAAGCAAAAGCAAAGAACGACTGGGTGCTGGTGTGGAGTGATGAATTCGAGGGCGACAGCGTCGACCGATCAAAGTGGGCCTTTGACATCGGAAACGGCTTTTACGACTACAAGAACCATGCCTGGGTGGAGGGATGGGGCAATGAAGAGCTGCAGTACTACACCCGCGAGCCGGCCAATGTGTTTGTCAAGGACAGCGTGCTGCACATCCGGGCCCTGAAAGAATCCCTGCACGGCTGTGGCTACACCTCGGCCCGGCTCAAGACCCGCAAGCGGGACGGCACGCCGCTGTTCTCCCAGCGTTACGGCCGTTTCGACTTTCGCGCCAAGGTGCCCTGGGGCAAAGGCTTGTGGCCCGCGCTGTGGCTGCTGCCGCAAGACGACCGCTACGGTGGCTGGGCTGCGTCGGGCGAGATCGACGTGATGGAAATCGTCGGAGAAAAGCCGCACCAGGTGCTGAGCAGCATCCACTTCGGATCGGGCTACCCGAACCGCACGCTGGTCACGCATGTCCACGCGCTGCCGGGCGGTAGCAGCGTGGCCGACTGGCATGTCTACTCGGTCGAATGGGAGCCGGGCGAGATCCGCTGGCGGGTCGACGGCGTGCTCACCGCCACCCAGACCTTCTGGTGGAGTTGCAGCCTGACCGACAACGGCGCCGGTGTCGAAGCCCGCAGCAAGGCCGACATCAACCCCTGGCCTGCACCGTTCGACCAGCCCTTTTACCTGGTGATGAACGTGGCGGTGGGCGGCAACTTCCCCGGCGTGCCCAATGCCGACACCGCCTTTCCGGCCGAATTGGTGGTGGACTATGTGCGGGTCTATGAACGGGTCGGCGGCTACGCCGAGGCACCCGCCCGTGGCAAAGGCCAACTGCCGTGGCAGAAAAAACGCAACAAGCAGGACGATCCGGCATGAGCCAGACCGGCACCCCACCGCTCACCGTCACCGAGAAGGTCGGCTACGGTTTTGGCGATCTGGCGTCGAACCTGTTCTGGC